>DBTI01000064.1 GCA_002306975.1 Ruminococcaceae bacterium UBA1320 | reverse complement strand
GCCTTTAAATATTCTCTGATTTTTTCTGAAAACATGTTTAAGGCCGTTTTTGACATGCAGTAGGGATAATCATTGGGAGAAGCATTGATGACGGTACCGGCCTCCGACGAAATATTGATAATGACCTGATTTTCGCCAGACCTAATCAAAGGCAGAAAGTGCTTGACAATCCTCATCGGACCAAACGTGTTGACCTGAAAGGTGAGAAGGACTTTCTCCATATCAATCTCTTCAATCAATGTTTCTCTTTCGAGCGCGATGCCAGCGTTATTAAAAACAACATCAAGCGCGTTCGTTTTCGCACTGACGGCGCTGACGGCATGTATCACGGATTCTTCGAAAGAAACGTCGAGTTCGATAAGTTCCAGAAAACTACCGTACTGCTTTTTTAATTCGAGCAACGGCAGTGACACCTTTTCAATCGATCTGACTCCGGCAAATACTGTATGTCCGTTTCTGAGCGAATAGTTTGTAAGATTGAGTCCCAAACCACGGTTTGCGCCCGTTATTAGAATTTTCATGCCATTCTCCAGCCTTCTTTTGCGATAGATTCTGTCGTATTGAATCAAAAGTATCTATGCTTCGAAAGTAATTCTAGCCGGTCATTTTTTGTCGAATTCTTTGACTTCAATAATGATTCCGGTTTTTTGCTCCGACTCAAAATAAGCATAACGCTCATTGCCTTTTTCCTGCTTATAAAAAGCAGGCATTCCTTTTTCCGCCATCATGTTGATGGTTTCATCAAGGCTATCGACATAGAACGAAACAAATCCAACACCCTGGCCGTGTCTCTTTTCAAATTCCATCCAAGGGCTCGGTTCGTCATATGGCTCAATCAGCTCAAGCGGAATAGGCTCCACCGGAATCATCGCGCTTTTTACATGAGTTTCCCTGCGTTCACCCCTGTAACATATAAAGGGTTCTCTTCCGCCCTCTATAACCGGTTGCTTCTCAGGGGGAATACAAATTTCCGGTGTCTCAATATGAAAAAGCTCAGAATAATATTTCACCGCTTCTTCTATGTTCTTTACGATTATACCGATTTTCGTAATTTTATTGGTGCTAAGATAATCCATTTTAAATTCTCCTTAGTTCTTGAGTTGCGGTGCATCAGGATGAAATTGCATAAATTCTATCCTGTTGCCGTCAGGATCATGAGCCCATGCCTGATAGTTAAGGTCGGCGCCCTGCATGATCTCTATGTCCAGCGCAAGACCCTTTGTCTTGAACTCGGCCAGGGTAGCCTTGATGTCGTCTACTTCAAGGCAGAGGTGATTGTAGCCAAGTGCTGATCTTGTATCAATATCCGCGGTTTTTACACCGTTATAGAAAAGCTCAATAAACTGACCCTCTGAAATTTTCAGATAGTTGATCCATGGCTTTTTATTTTCATCCTTGAGCTGAAAAAGATATTTGAAGCCCAGAATGTCGCAGTAAAAGTGCATAGATTTATCCATGTCGGATACATTATAAGCGGTATGCCCGATCTTCTTGATCATAAGAAAGACCTCCAATATTTTTTAATTAAGTAAAAAGGATTGTTTTGATATTTCGCACGGAAAGGAAATGACTACAGATAAATGCGATACCTATCATGTTTTTCCAGCCGCTAAAAATTCTCTGCTGATTGAATCGACAGACATGCCCTAGCCGAATTCATCAGCCTTTAAACAGGCAGGGACTTTTTCCGGCAGGAAAGGGCCATAATTCTTTATAAAATATCCCCTCATGTTTTCAAGTGCAATGCAATGTTTGCTTCCGACTTTACACATATATCCACCCCCATTCTCTATGAATTAAAATCTTAATATTTTCCCATTCACAAATTCAAATGCCGTCTGTTTTTTTAATGCTGCAAAAGAACCCATAGAATCCCGACCGCGTTTAAGGGCGGCGCCTTTTCTTGCTTACATGCGCAGCCAAACTATTGTTAGAGTTACCCATATATTATATTTGTGAAAACGTATCCATTAATATTTTATATTGCGGCAGACCATCTGTCAATATCAAAGCTTCAAATTGTGTATAATTACATAAAAACAATGCAATCAACACAAATAATAGATAATATCACTTATTTCATATTGACATTCCGCTTTTCTTAAGCTATACTAAATTTACAGCATTATTTCAATGCAAACGTTTACAAAATTTCGACGAGAATTGTTTTTTCAAAGTCTGCCTGACCGGTGAGTTAATCTTTGCATATTTACGCAAGAACCAAGATTAAAAGCCTATAAAGTTATCGGGAAACAAATGCTTCGTACCTCGTTTTCCGGAGCTTATAGATATATTTTATAATTAGAAGGAGCGTATGTATGTTAAAAAGAGTTGTTGCGTTATTTACGATAGCATGTATGGCTATCACACTTGCCTCTTGTTCCAGTTCACCCAAGTCCTCAGCAACCTCCAGCGGCAGCAAAAATGTAACCGTTTGGCTGGGCAGTTGGTGGAAGGATCAAGTGCCGTCTATCGAGAAAAACTTTGCGCAGGACAATCCCGGCTATACCGTAAAGATTCAGCTTGAACCCATCGACAATTATCTTGAAAATGCGGTTACAGCCATTGTAGGCGGCACGCCTCCGGATGCTTTAGATTTGGATACATTAATGATTCCTACCCCGATTGGCCAGAATTTATTGTGTCCTCTGGATAGCATGATGCAACAATACAATTTGAAGGCCTCTGATTTTGTATCTCAAGTATATAATGTCGGAGTAAAGGGCAATTCTGTTTACGCTATCCCGGACAGGGCGGCACCTTCGGTTTTGTTCTATAACAAAACCATGTTCGATAAAGCAGGTGTTGCTTATCCTACCGATTCATGGACAAAGCAGCAATTACTTTCGGCAGCTCAAAAGCTGACTATACCCGGAAAACAGTATGGATACGGCATTGCGGCATCTAACAGCGACCCCGCAAATGTGATGACATCGTTTTGCCCGATACTTTGGAGCTCAGGCGGAGATTTCCTGAATAAAGATATGACAAAGGCAACCCTTTCCACACCGCAAGGCATTGCGGGTATCAAATACTATGTTGACTTGTTCCGTACTTATAAAGTAGTTCCGGACGGAACGCTCAACTACAGCATCACCAAAGACCTGCTTCCGATGTTGGAAAACGGTACACTCGCTATGCTTCCTATAGGCGACAGCAACATGAACCCGCTGATTGATGCATTCAAAGCTCACGGCTGGCAATGGGGTACGACACTTGAAGCGGCCGGTCCGACTCGTGAAGGCGGATGGTCAATGACGATACCGTCTACTGCCAAAAACGTTGCCGGTGCGGAAAAGTTTATCGCCTGGTTTGTTAAACCGAATAATATCTCTTCGCAGAACATCGTTATGCCTGGTGTAAAATCAGCCAAGGGACAAGGCTTGTGGAAAGATCCAATGTGGAATGTCTTCTGGGTGGCAAACGATAAATCGCAGGATGTACCGGCTACCCCGAAATGGTCCCAGGTTCAGAATATCGTAGTAATCGATTTGCAGAAGGCCCTTCAGGGCAGCATGACCCCGGAGCAGGCTGCGAAGGATATGGATTCCCAGATCGACGCTATTCTTTAATGAATAATATTACGGTTCGATGTTATTCTATAATGAATAATTTTACGGTCTGATATACAAAACGGGTAGAAATAAGGTGATAACGCTAAAATTATCACCTTGTTTCCCCTTTTATTAAACAATTGAAAATTATCTTGTATCCGGACATTCTATTACTCAAAAGATAGGACTTTGATAAAGAATGAAAAGTAAAAAGATCCTTCAGGAAAGACTGACAGCCTATTCACTTGTTCTCCCCTGCACAATTGTCCTTCTTGTTATGATGATTTACCCGATCATACAAGTTCTGCAATTTAGCTTTTCTAACGTGTCGTTGCCCGATTTTCAAACCCAGTTTGTAGGATTGAAAAACTTTGAAAGAGTACTCCTCAAACCTGAAATTGCAAAAGACGCGGCCAACACAGTTATTTGGACAATCGCATCGCTGATTATTAGGTTTGCTCTCGGAACCGTCGCAGCACTGCTGTTGGACACATCTATTAAAGGCATGAAGGCTCTCAGGGTTTTTGCAATGCTCCCATGGATTATGCCTTCTATTGTGGCCGCAAATGTTTGGCGCTGGTTATACAGCACGGACTTTGGTGTTATCAATTACTTCCTTCGCTTCATTGACCCCAATATCACGATAAACTGGCTGGGCAACCCGAGCTCAGCATTGTTTTCGGTTGTTTTTGCTTTCTCATGGACGGGATTTCCATTTGTTATGCTGATGCTGCTGGCAGGATTGCAGGGAATACCCGTTGATTATAAAGAAGCGGCGAGAATCGACGGCGCAAATCCGTTTAATGTTTTTGTTCATATAACAGTACCTTGCCTAAAGCCCGTAATTGTTACGCTTATTGCACTGCAGCTGATTGATGGAATTAATTCATTTGATATGCTGTTCAATCTTACGGCGGGCGGTCCGGGCGGCTCCTCCGAAATTTTCAGTCTGGCTATTTACAGATATGCATTTTCCAATTTTGACTTCTCTGGCTCATCTGCTTTGAGCGTAATGCTTATCATTGTTATTGCGATTCCATTTTTTGCATATGAAATCATTTCTTCCTTGCGCCAGAGAAAGAATCGATTGAAAGAAGGTGCCTGATATGAAGTCCAAGCGTGTTATCACATTGGTAATCTTATATCTGCTGGCATTAATAATATGCGTAGTCAGTGTTTTCCCTCTACTGTGGTCTATCCTTACATCGCTCAAGACGGCGACGGACGTTTACTCGATGCCGATACACATCATTCCAAGGCCGATTGTCCTCGAAAACTATATCTCCGTTTTACGGGACAACGATATGATGCAAATGTTTTTGAATACGGTCATCGTAGCGGTTATGTCGACTGTAGTGTCCACGGTTGTTTCAGTGCTTGCTTCATACGGATTTTCCAGATTTAAATTTCCCGGCAACAAGGCGTTGTTCGGTTCGATATTATTTTCAAGGCTTTTGCCCCAGGTGACCCTGCTCATCCCTTTTTATATCATACTCACACGTCTGAGTCTGATGAACACAAAGGGTGGGCTTGTGCTTATTTATCTGATTGTGGACATGCCGATTACAATTTGGATGCTGAAAGGTTATATCGACACCCTGCCTCATGAAATTGAGGAAGCGGCGAGGGTGGACGGCTGCGGATATTACGGTATCCTGTTCAAAATTGTAGTGCCCATTCTCGCTCCCGCAATCTCGGCTGTTGCAATGTTCGCTTTTATACTTTCATGGAACCAGTTCCTGTTTCCATTGGTGTTTACGAAGGATACGGCAAGCAGAACAATATCTGTAGGCCTTGCGTTCTTCATCGACAATGCCGGCGTAAAATGGGGTCCGCTTATGGCGGCTTCCGTACTGATGAGCATTCCTCCGATCATCGTTTTCTCTTTTGCTCAGAAGTATATTGTAAGGGGTCTGAGTGAAGGCGCTGTCAAGGGATAAATTGATCGGCACTTTGCAATTTGGTGATTTCCAAACACAAATTGAATATTTACGGGTTAAAATCCTTATTTATTCGCTAATATCTAAGATTTGCATTATAATGTAACTACAATTGTTTCAATAGTAAGGAGAGCCTTTATGTTAACCAGCCGTGACGTCGCCAAAGAAGCAGGAGTGTCCGTAGCAACCGTTTCTCGGGCATTTAACTCAAATTCCGCTATCAGTGAAAAAACCAGAAACAGAATACTTGAAATTTCGGATCGATTGGGATACACTCCCAATTTTGCAGCGAGCAGTTTAAAAAGCAAATCAAGTGGTATCATAGGCGTAATTTTCACTGATCCGTCAAATATTTTTCTAAGCAATATCATCAATGAAATGGAATCGTATGTAAACTCATACGGTTATCGGTTCATTATTATGTACAGTAATGACAGCATCGACCGCGAGGCCAAACATCTTCAGACGCTGCTGTCTCTGTGCGTTGACGGGGTATTATTGATGCCTGTGGTATCTTCAGATGCTTTACAGACAAAACGGATACTTAAACAGTTTAAAAATCAGGGGACTCCTGTTTTGCAATGCTTAATTGATTTCTATAAAGAATTGCCCACATTTTCGATCAACCACAGATACGGTGCGTACAACGCAACGAAATACCTGTTGGATTTGGGCCACCGCAACATTATTTATGCGGATAAATTAGACAGTGGCATACCTGACGTAAAATTCGAAGGCTATAAATCTGCTTTTGAAAACGCCGGGCTTGCATACAGTAAAGATTTTATGCTGCAAATCCCCTACAGTATCGATGCGACGAGTATTTTGGCAAAACGGATAACATCGTTGGAAGCTACTGCGATTATAACCTCATATGCACCTCTGACCGTCTCCGCACTGAAAGCTTTCAGGGAACTTAAATATAAATACCCCGCAGACATCAGTATTATATCTTACGATGATAACGATTGGCTGAATCTCATGGATATCACTTCTATCGCCGTATCGGCAGAAAAGGTAGGAGATCAGATCGCGTCTTTATTAGTTAATGATCTGATGCATACTGAAAAGGACTCCAACACCTTTATCGAAGTTGAGCCGGCTCTAATTTACAGGAATTCCGTCAGAAACTTAAATGATAAGAATGAGCAATCAGAATAATGTTTGACAGTCGGTTTTTTTGCATAATACAAACTGCCTCATTCATTATTTCTATGAAATGTGGAACATTATTATTCTTCATATATTTCTTTTCAAAATACCCGCTCAAAAATTCTTAAACCGAAAACAAATAATATAATCAGGAAGGATTCAGAATATGCAAGGAAAAATGAAAGTCGCGGTCATGACCGATATCGGCAAGATCGGATTTGTAGAAAGAGATATTCCGAAAGCGTCGGATAACGAGGTTCTTGTGAAGCTCGAATATGTGGGAATCTGCGGGTCTGACCTGCATTATTATGAAACCGGAAGGATTGGGGATTTTATCGTAAAACCTCCGTTCGTTCTGGGACATGAGCCGGGCGGCACGATTGTCGAGATCGGCAAAAATGTTACAAAACTTAAAGTAGGGGACCGTGTTGCGCTCGAGCCGGGTAAAACCTGCGGCCATTGCGAATTTTGCAAAACCGGCCGGTACAATCTCTGTCCGGATGTCGTCTTTTTCGCAACCCCGCCGGTTGACGGCGTGTTTCAGGAATATGTCGCGCATGAAGCCGACCTTTGCTTTAAACTGCCCGACAGTGTAAGCACCATGGAGGGCGCACTTATCGAGCCGTTGGCTGTCGGTTTTCACGCTGCCAATCAGGGCGGCGCTCACGCCGGACAGACCGCCGTCGTCACTGGGGCGGGCTGTATCGGGCTAGTAACAATGATGGCTCTGAAAGCCATGGGGGTTTCAAGGGTTTATGTTGTGGATATCATGAAGAGCCGTCTTGACAAGGCTCTGGAGCTGGGCGCTACCGGCGTCATCAATTCAAAGGAACAGGACGCTGTCAAAGCTGTATCGGAGCTCACCGATGGCGCCGGCTGTGATCTTGGAATCGAGACCGCCGGAACCGAAATCACAACGCAGCAGCTTGTTCAGATGGCAAAAAAAGGCTCGACAATTGTTCTTGTTGGCTACAATAAAAATGGCTCGATCAATATACCGGTAAATGCCGCTTTGGACAAAGAACTGACTCTCAAAACAATCTTCCGTTACAGGCACATCTACCCGATGGCAATTGAAGCTGTCGCAAGCGGAAGAGTAAATCTCAAAGGGATTATAACGAATCTTTTTGAATTGGATGATTTGCAGAATGCCATGGATTCAAGTGTTCGCGATAAAAACAATATTGTAAAAGCCGTTGTGAAAATGATAAAGTAAACTCACGGCCAATTGAATATAAGAAGGATTATATGCGCATGAGAAAAGTAAAAATCGGTGTTATCGGGTGCGGTAATATCAGTTCCATCTACCTTAAAAATTGCACGACAATTTTTAGCGACATACTCGAGGTTACTGCCTGCGCCGACCTTAACATGGAACTGGCGAGGGAAAAAGCAAAGGAATTTAATATTCCAAATGCCTATTCCGTCGAGCAGATTCTATCCGACTCTGAAATAGAAATCATCATTAACCTTACCAATCCAAATGCCCATTTCGATGTCTGCATGTCGGTCCTTGAGGCCGGAAAAAATGTTTATGTTGAAAAGCCTTTGTCCGTCACAAGGGAAAAAGGCATGGAGATTATCAGAAAAGCAAGGGAAAAAGGTCTGCTGGTAGGAGGCGCGCCAGATACCTTCATGGGCGGCGGAATAGAGACGTGCAGACGCTTGATCGACGCAGGCACCATCGGGGAACCTGTCGCAGCCACTGCTTTTCGGACGGGGCATGGACATGAGAGTTGGCATCCAAACCCCGAATTTTACTATAAGCAGGGCGGCGGCCCGCTGCTTGACGTGGGGCCGTATGATTTAACCGCACTCGTCAACCTTATCGGGCCCGTAGCCCAGGTGAAGAGTTCGGCCAAGATTACCTTCCCGACGAGAACCATCACCAGTAAA
>DBTI01000257.1 GCA_002306975.1 Ruminococcaceae bacterium UBA1320 | reverse complement strand
TCTTTTCTTGTGTGGCTTGCTGCTTTTGATAATCCCTGTGTTCGACAGAAACGGTGCCTTTATTCTCGCTGCCGGCTGGGCACTGCTTGCTGTTTTCGCGCTTGATATTTTGCGCCCCATGTTTTACAGCCGGGGTGTTGCCGACATAGTGATGGCAATTCTCACCGGAGCATTTTATGCACTTTTGGGTTTTGTACTTGGAATGAATGCACTGTCAATAGAAAACTACCGGATTGCCGTTTGTCTTGCGCTGTTTTTCGCAGGCATATCAAGAGTGCTCGCTTTTGCGCGAATGGTTGTCGTAACAAATCTGCCGCTTATGCTAATCTGCGGTTTTGCTGAGATGATAGCTTCCTTTTTGCTTTTCATGGGTTGGCCGGGAGACAGCGCTCCGATGATATACTGGTTTGTCGGCATGACTGTAATTTTAACTTCCTTTGAGAGTATTTCGGAGGCCGCAAAGCTGCGGCAAGAAAGATAGAAAAATGACAGAGCCCCGACCACTTGCAGTTATGGTCGGGGCTCTGTCTCGGTTCAGTTGAAATGAATATCAAGGATATGAATCTGAAAGCCTATAGCAACTCAAAATATAAGCGGAATATCTCCTACGCCATAGGCAGGAGAGTTGCTTTCCCCGTTTTTACTTGAATTGCAATATATTTTATAAAGAAAGATTGCATTAATAATAAACCATTGTCCATCTTTTGTCAATGCCTTACACTGTGCACAAAAAAAAGGCTTCACACCAAACGGCGTGAAGCCTTACGGGTCTATTTTTCGATGCTGCGTTGGGCAATTTCAATAGCCTTTGTTACAATATTTCCACAATCACGGCTAGAAACAGAACCCCAACCCTCATTTTTGACTTTATCGTCAACCCCGAGTTCTTTGGCAATTTCATACTTAAGTTCTTCACTCATAATGGAATTATGCCTTCCCAAGGTAAAGACCCCCTTCATGGCTTTTTTGCACATGATGGCACCTTTTAAGGTGCAAAATTATTGTATGCAAGATAGCGTAGATTATCACAGTAAAATTTTGTTTTACATATTAATAAAACGCTTATAATGTCGATACATATATTGTCGGGTAATGTTAAAAAATATCGCAATTTTTAAAGGACAGTGAAAAACATAATGGAGAGCGTAACAGAAAGAGAAATATCAACCACGGCGGTTGCCGCGATGGCAAAGCACGCTTTTGATTCTGAGCCTTGCAGCGTTAAGAAAATTTTCAGAGACTTTTACAGCACAGTTTTTCAGGTTATACTTAAAGATGGGAAAAATCTGATTTTAAATATTGCCCCGGATGACGGGATCAAGGCAATGAGAACAGAAAAAGGTCTTTTTCAGTCTGAGGTTGCGGCCATTAAAAAAATATCGGAGTTTAAATATGTTCCCGTTTCACATACGGTTTTTTATGACAGTAGCAGAGAAATTGCAAACAGAGAATACTTTTTTGTTGAAATGCTTGAGGGTACTTCTCTTAACAAAGTAAATGATAGGCTTCCTTTGTCGAAACTTGCCGATTTATATACACAGGTGGGTATATACGCGTTTAAAATCAATTCTATAACCGGAAAATTTTATGGCAGTCTGTTCGATGAAAACAAAAGATTTAATTCATGGGGAAAGGCGTTTTATTCGATGGTCGACGACGCTCTTTGCGATGCTGCGGACTTTAACGTTCCACTGCCGTTTGAACACGATCATTTCAGGCGGCGTGTTGAAAATGAACGGATGCTCCTTGATGATGTAAAAGCGCCGTCACTTTTGCACAACAGGCTTTCAATAGAAAACGTTCTTGTAGACACACAAAATTCTGAAATTACCGGCATCGTAAACTGTAAGCGTGCAATTTTCGGCGATGCATTGATGGAGCCGGTATGCGGCGGGCTTATTGACAACGAAAATTTTGTATGCAGTTATAATTCCGGCAGGCCGTTCAACTCTTCCCAGTGGCTCAGAATGTCGCTTTACCGCATTTATTCTGGCATCATTTGTTCTTTAGAGTTGAGCCGGGTTCCTGACATCCGATTAGAGAAATTCGCAAAAGAGCAGCTCCAAAAGGGCATTTGCGAATATCAAAAATACAAAAGCATGCCGTTTTAAAAAGAATATTGATTTAGAATCCCGCAGTCGCAAAATTTTGTGGTTGCGGGATTTTGTGTTATGTTATATATATATCAGAATTAGGATTTATAGCAAATGGTCGGTTTTCCCCGCCGTAACGGGGGGATAACCCATTGTTTATAAACAGCTATATTAAAACTTATTGTGCTATATATAATTTATTTTAATTTTTACTCGTAAAACAGATGTTTAAATCGTTATTATAATAGGGGGAGGTGTCATGTGTGGAGGACTCTATATGCGACAGTTTATTGATAAAAATCGCGACCGGTGATACAGACGCTTTAAAAGAACTTTACACCGAAATGAACAAAACTGTATTTTGCTATGCGCTCAGCATAGTTAAAAATAAACCTTTAGCCGACGACATTACACAAGATGTATTCGTTAAAATAAAGCTAAATTCAGATAAATATCAAACAGATAAAAGCCCCACCGGGTGGATACTTACGCTGACAAAGCATACTGCGTTTGACGCCTTAAAAAAACAAAAAAGAGAATTACCGCTCGATTTATATACAGAAGAGATAGCAGGTTTATCCGATGATGATTTAGACGACAGCCTGATGCTGAAGGGAGCGTTGGAAAAACTTTCGTTAACCGAAAGGCAGATTATCATGCTTTACCTTGTTGCCGGTGTCCCACAAAAAAACATTGCAAAGCTGCTTTCTCTGCCGGCAACTACAGTCAACTGGCGCTATCGCACCGGTCTTAAAAAATTAGCCGATATTCTTGAAAAAGGGGGTGATAAGGTTGACAGAGATAGAATCAATAATTTCACATAAACTTAATCATGCTGTTGATAATATTCTGCCTGATAATTTAAACGGTATTCTCTCCAAAAACGACTTGCCGGTCAGGAAAAACACAATACCGATTTATAAATTTGCTGTCGCCGCTTGCTTTGTACTTATCGTCTCTTTTGGTTTTTATTTAATAAAACAGAACGGAATGGTCAGCAGCAGTACGGCTAAATCTACCGCCAACGCGCCCGGATCTTTCGCGAGTGATCAATATGGTTATGCTTTGAATGATAATGGTTCAAGTTCTTCTGGAATTTATTTGAATGAGGGGAGTGCTGTTCAGTCAACCTCGACAGTTTGCATTGCGAAAGCGGTGCCCTTGGCTTCGGAATCAGATGTTGCCGGCCACTTTGGTTTTGACCCGCTTGACGGCCTATGGCTGCCGCCCGATTTGAAAAGTTGCTTTTACGATAAGGCAGACCCCAAAAGCTGCCAGGCATACGCTTATTTCCAAACCGGCGGCAAATTTTTATGGCTGACAAGCAGCTACAGGTCAGACCCGAAGGATGATAATTCGAGGACTATATCAATCACGTTATCCCCAGATCAACCGGCTGTTTCAGATATAGAACCGACAGGTAAATTAATCGCGTCCCATATAAACAACACGGAAGTTTTTATTACACATCAGCCAAAAAGCAGCGGCAAAAACCCTGCAAACGAGATGTTCAGCGCCAAATTTTCTTACAAAGACGTCGGGTATAGCATTTATACGTATAACGGGGTGACAGAAGCCGAATTGGTAAATATGCTGACTTCGCTAATCAAATGAATCGCGGTATGAAAGCAATTACAAATTAAAGCCGAATAGTTTTGTTATCTCCTACGCCGGAGGCTATCCGTTTCGGCAGGGGAGATAACATCCTGCTTTCCCGTTTCTATTTGAAGTTTTTGTAGCAGCTATCTTGATTTTTGATAATAGCTATCGGTTGTGATATAATGGAAATTATTAAGAATCGGGTGCATAATGAACGGAGGAGCTCTATGGATGATTTTTTTGTTAACGCCTCGGTGCAAAACGCCGCTGATACTGTTGCAAAGTATGTTGAAGCCTCGGCAATGAGCGCCGAGCTTAAAGACCGCCACGACATGACGGGAAATGGGTGCAGCGCTGTGACGATGGTCTTTGAAAAATATTTTATGAGAAACTCCAGCCGTGCTAGCCTTACGGTTGCCATTGATGATCTGGGCGGCAAAACGCGCGTACATACGGTTGGTTCCGGCGGCGGTGAAAGCACGTTTTTCGGGTTTGACTGGGGTGCGGGTCAAAATTTTGAGGGCAATGTGCGGGAAGCGCTTAATGATTATATTTGCGGATAATCAATCGATTTGACAGAAATGAGGGTAACACGATGAAAAGAAACATAAAAGGTGTTCTGATTTTTCTTTCAGCACTGCTGATTTTATCATTCTGTTCCTGCTCCAGCGCAAGTTCGAGCCAAAGCGCTAAATCAACAGCCTCCGGAAGTTATGGCGCCGCTGTTGCCGGTAACGGGCTGATGGATGAAACAGCCAATGGATCGACTAAAACTGCCCCCAGCACCTCAACAGCAATTGTTCCTGCCCCAACGGTGAGTAATTCCGCGTTAACAAGAAAAATTATAAAGAACGCGGATATGAGCCTAACAACAGCTGATTATAACAAATCAATCGGCCAGATTGAAAGCACTGTGAAAAGCTTTGGAGGGTTTGTTCAGTCCTCCGGCACTCAAGGCGAGGGCGCGACAGGCAGCCGCTCAGCCACTTATGTTGTCAGGATTCCGACTGACAAATTTGACTCGTTTCTTGACAGCGTGGGTAAAATCGGTAAGGTTGTGCACCGCAACGTGTCGGGGAACGACGTTACAGAGCAATACATTGACACTGAAACAAGGCTGAACACGCTTGAAACAGAACATACGCGGCTTGTTGACCTGCTCAAAAAAGCTACGGATATGACCGACATTATAAAGATTGAAGATAAGCTGACCGAGATCGAGACTCAGATAGAGCAGTATGAAGGCGAACTGAAAAAAATGGATTCGCTTGTTGACCTTTCAACAGTCAATATCAGCGTTTCCGAAGTGACTCCGTCGCAGGCCGCCGCTTCGGATTCGTTCGGCGGAAGTGTTTCAAATGTTTTCACTCAATCGATAAGCGCACTTGTTGTAACTTTAAAGTTTATCTGCTATTTCATCATCGCCGTTCTTCCGTTTGCAATTATTATAGGCGCGGTTATATTTATTATTATACTGATCAGACGCCGGTTTAGAAAAAAGCTTAGAGAAAATAATGAGAAAAAGATTGCCCGGCAGGATGGAGAGCAAGATAAACCGGAAGATAAAGAGCAAGACGAGAAAAAAGATTAATATTACGTAGAAGGGGGGCAAAGGTTTGTTATGCAAACCTTTGCCCCTTCATTTTTATTTAATTTTCGCTCTTTTTAAAATTTTTGTGGCGTTATATTCAAAAAAACGTTATAATTATATATTGCGGCGATAATAATTTTAAAGCTGCTCGAATTTTTGTATAAATTAAGATTAAAGGTTGATGGTAGTGCCACAGGATAACACACTTTTAAAAGAAATAGGTCGCAGAAAAACCTTTGCTATTATATCGCACCCCGACGCGGGCAAAACAACGCTGACAGAAAAGCTGCTGCTTTACGGCGGAGCCATAAGGCTCGCGGGAGCGGTCAAGGGGCGCAAGGCGCAAAAACACGCGGTTTCCGACTGGATGGAAATCGAAAAGCAAAGAGGAATCTCCGTAACGTCAAGCGTAATGCAGTTTGACTATGAAGGGTTCCACATAAACATTCTTGATACCCCGGGGCATCAGGACTTCTCAGAGGATACCTATCGCACACTTGTCGCGGCTGACAGCGCGGTGATGCTGATTGACGGCGCAAAGGGCGTTGAGGCGCAGACAATAAAGCTCTTTCACGTCTGCCGAATGAGGGGAATCCCGATTTTCACCTTTGTGAACAAGATGGACCGCTTTTGCAAAGACCCGTTTGAATTGATGGAGGAAATTGAGAGCACGCTCGGCATCCGCTCCTGCCCCATGAACTGGCCTATCGGCAACGGCGTTGATTTTAAAGGCGTTTATAACCGCAGATTGTCACGAATCGAACTGTTCGAGAGCGGCGACCATGGGCAGAATATCCTTGCGTCTGACATCGGAAGCGTAGACGACGATCATTTCCGCGAGGTTTTGGGCGAAAAGCTCCATGCCAAGCTGTGTGAAGATATCGAGATGCTCGACATTGCGGGTGACACCTTTGATATGGAAAAGGTGAGCAGCGGCGAGCTGACGCCGCTCTATTTCGGCAGTGCAATGACAAATTTCGGCGTGCAGCCGTTCCTTGAAGACTTTTTACGCCTTGCTCCGCAGCCGGCGAAGCACAGTTCCGACGGCGGTGAGGTTGAGCCGGCAAGCGACGATTTTTCCGGTTTTGTCTTTAAAATTCAGGCGAACATGAACCCGGCGCATCGTGACCGCATCGCGTTCATGCGCATCTGCTCCGGTAAATTCGAAAAAGACATGATGGTCAAGCAAACAAGAACCGGCAAAGCAATCAAGCTTTCACAGCCGCAGCAGTTCCTCGCACAAGACAGAAACTCTGTTGAAGAGGCATACGCCGGCGACATCATCGGTCTTTTTGACCCGGGCATCTTTACTATTGGAGACACCCTGTGCAATTCGGCTAAGGCCTTTTCCTATGAGGGTATTCCCATGTTCCCCGCCGAGCATTTCGCCGCCGTTTCAATTAAGGACGCCATGAAGCGCAAGCAGTTTTTAAAAGGTGTTGAGCAGATTTCCGAAGAGGGTGCGATTCAGCTTTTCAAAAGACCGGACGCGGCCTATGAATCGCTTGTCGTCGGCGTTGTCGGCGTTTTACAGTTCGAAGTGCTTGAATACCGCCTTAAAAGCGAATACGGCGTGGAAATCCGCATTGAGCAGCTTCCGTTTACCATGGCGCGGTGGACCACACCCGAAAAGCTGACGCCGGATAAGCTCGGCTTTACAGGTGACGCAATGATTGTCGCCGACCAATATGGCAGGCAGGTAGTGTTGTTCGCAAGCCAGTGGATCATGAACCGTATTACCGGTAACTGCCCCGACATAAAGTTTCTTGAGATACCGCCGTCATATCGCGGATAAGCTTATATGATAAAACCCCCGAGGCAATTAGTGAACAGCACCCCATTTGTTAGAC
>DBTI01000202.1:29665-30272 GCA_002306975.1 Ruminococcaceae bacterium UBA1320 | reverse complement strand
ACGAGAACCATCACCAGTAAACCGAAATATGGCAAGGTCATCGATGTTGAAGTCCCCACACATGTGACAAGCATCCTCGACTTTGAAAACGGCGCTATTGCAACACTTATCACCTCATTTGACATGTGGGCTGCAAAGCTGCCGTATATGGAGATCTACGGTACCGAAGGATCTCTTAACGTGCCGGACGCAAATACATTCGGCGGTCCGGTCTATCTGTTCAAAAAAGGCGCCCCCGAGTGGGAAGAAATTCCGGTTACGCAGAATTACATAGAAGACTGCAGGGGCCTTGGCGTGGCGGATATGGCATTTTCTCTTCTGACCGGCGAAAAACACAGAGCCAACAGCGACATGACATATCATGTGCTGGACATCATGGAAGGCATTATTGAGTCGGCACAAAAGCAGACTTTTTGCAAAATCGGCAGCACTTGTGAGCGACCCAAAAGTTTCGACGGAGTGAACTTTGATTAATATGATATAAAGGGGCTGTTTCGTATGGAAAAGCTATTTGTTCAAAATGGAAAAATCGTTGATAAAAGCGGAAAATCCATTCAGCTAAAGGGAAGTTGCGTCGGCGGATGGATGAATATGGAGAACTTCATCA
>DBTI01000202.1:0-29423 GCA_002306975.1 Ruminococcaceae bacterium UBA1320 | reverse complement strand
TGAATATGGAGAACTTCATCAACGGATATCCGGGTTCGGAAAACGGTGTCCGTTCCGCAATCGCGGATGTACTGGGAGCCGGCAAAGCGGAGTTTTTCTTCAATCGTATGCTTGACAACCTCCTGAATGAAGATGATATAAAATTCATGAAGGAATGCGGTGCGACAGTTGTCAGGCTGCCCGTGAACTACAGACATTTCGAAGACGACGAAAAACCTTTCCAATACAAGGAGTCAGGCTTCACAAGATTGGACCGGATGCTTGATCTGTGCGAAAAACACGGCATGTATGTGATACTCGACCTACATGCGGTTCAGGGCTGGCAAAGCGGCGACTGGCACTGTGATAACGACAGCAGGCATTCATTCTTCTGGAAATTCCCGCATTTTCAGGAACGATATATTTCATTATGGGAGGAATTCGCCAGAAGGTATAAAGATAAAACGGTGATTGCCGGATATGACGTCATGAACGAGCCACTTTGCAATGCCTGGCGGGGCAGATTTGCAGATGACAAGAATTATAAACGAGACTTTGCTGTCATCAATGACGTGTTCCACCGGGTTACGGAAGCGATCCGGAGAACCGACGACCACATCATATTCCTTGAGGGGGATTATTTTGCAGCCCTGTTTGAAGGCTTTGAGGCACCTTTTACATCGAATCTTGCTTACAGCAGCCACAACTACAATGATGCAGGATTCGGCCCGGGTTCCTATCCCGGAATTTGCAACGGGACAAACTGGAACCAGCAAAAACAGCTTGATGTGTTTTTGGCACATGAAGGAACAGTATTCACACAGAAACACAATGTTCCTTTATGGGTCGGTGAGTTTGGCTCCGTTTTTAACGGCCTGGCGTCGGAAGAAAAGGACAGATTAAGGGCCCTTGACGATCAAATCGGTGTATTTGAAGAATACGGCGCGCATTGGACTATTTGGACGTATAAGGATGTTGGTGTTATGGGATGGACAACACTTGACCCGCAATCCGATTATATGCAGATCATAAAACCGGTACTGGAAGCAAAACGGCTGCTCGATACGGATCAATGGATGAGTTGGCTCCCGAAGACACCGGCAAAAGAGAAAATACGGGATTTGGCAAAGTATATGAAAGACACCGTCGGCGACGAGGACATTAGCGACGAGGCCAACTACAGGTACCTCACGCAGGCGGCATTATCCGAATACGGCGGAGCGCTCATGCAGCCGTCCTACGCCAAGTTGTTCAAGGGTATGTCGGAAGAAAGGCTGGATCAGGTTCTGAGCGCGTTTTCCTTTAAAAACTGCCTTGTCAATGCGGGTCTTGTCAATGTTCTTAAAAAGCATATGAAATAATCAAGCAGACGGCGGCTGGAAAGACAAGCACACGCTCCGGAGAATCCTTGTAAAAGTTAATTAAATACTTCCTTCCAGACAAAAATTCAGATAAATGAATAGTTTGGAAGGAAGTATTTTTTATCTCCGGCCTTCAACGTGAATATAACAAATCCCATTCCTCTCAATTTTTGAAATAGCTATGGTAATGTCTCTCATTCTGATGAAATAATACTTCGCAAAATCTATTTGATAAACTCCCGTGAAATGTTTTATATGTTATAATAGTGTATTAAATTACAACAATAGTCAGGCAATATCTAATGACAAAAAGTGGCGATTTGCCAATCCAAAGGCAACACCTTATCAAACCTTTGCTGAAGAGTTGTGCCCTTGGTTTGGAAAACCGCCAATTAAAAAAGCAGTTGTTCAAAAAAGTGACACGGAAACAATTCCATTTGATTACTGTCGAAAAGGCAACCAGCAAGCTGACCACCGATGGTACTGACACAGAAATAGTATTATGGAGAAAGATGTGCTTATATTAGCGATTATCATGTGCAAGAAATGAAGATATAATTTATTTAGAAAAGCAGATTGGTAGCAGTAGGAGTAGCAGTAAACGCGAACTAAAACAAACCAAGACACCCTTAATTAACTATAGAACTGCATAATACCAATTAATGTGAATTTAAACGAACTAAGAAAATTGCTTCACACGCAAGAGGTCGAGAGTTCGAGTCTCCCTGTGTCCACCAAATAAAGCCGCGATCCGTCAAGGGTTGCGGCTTTTGCTATGCTTGCATGTTGCCTACCGGCAGTCCGAATGTTCAACTTTTGTTCAACAAAAACAAGAAAAAGCGTGGCACGATGGGCATTGACGAGGCAAGTTTCGGGCAAAGTTGTACCGCTCTCGTTATTTTGAGAGCGGCCCTTTTTTGTTATCCGATGTTCTCATTATTCGTCGGAAGCAGGATGCGCTCTAAGGCGTCTGCGGCCTTTCGCTGTGCGCTTTCAAGCACATGGCCATATTATTCACAAGCGTCGAAGCCTGCGCGTGACCAGAAAGGCTTTGCAGGGTCTTGTAATCAGTTCCGGCTGCGAGTTCCAACGTACAAAAAGTATGCCTAAGACTATGGGGCGTTATGTATGGCAGACTATACCGCTCAAGAACCTTTTTAAGCCAAGAGTTTATGGTATCTGGATACAACGGCAAGCCGTTGTCTTGGATGAATAACCGTTCCTTTTCCCCTTTCCAGTCCGCGCCGTACTGCAGTCGGTGTTCGTTCCACCAAACCCTGTATTGCGCAAGCAACTCAAAAACAAAGCTAGACAGCCGCACATCACGAACACTGAATTTGTTCTTTGTAGGGGCTTCTGTTACGCCTTTGCCCTTTTGTACCTGCGAGGAACGGCGTATGTGAATCATCTTCTTTTCAAAATCAATGTCCGGCCACGACAGGCCGAGCAATTCACCGCACCGCATGCCGCTGAAAAGTAAAAGTATAAGTGAAGTCTTTACCCGAATATCGGTTGTGTTTATCAGAGCGCCGAGGAACTGCCGTGCCTGGTTATCGTCGAGGTACTTGGCCTCTTTGTGCTCGATTTTTGGCGGCGTGCATTGTTCGGAAGCCACGTTGAATGAAACAAGCCGCTGCTTCTTTGCCGTCATTAACACAGCGCTGATAAAACGGTGGTAATGCGCAATCGTATTGCCTGTCAGACATTTTTCGTCACGTTTCAAAGTAAAAAGCTTATCCAGCGGACAGTTCAGCGCCTTGCAGATAGCCTCTGCCTTAGCCGGGCGGATATGATCGCCCTTTTTCGCCGCAGTCAGTGTGGTACCGGAAACCCCTGCTTTCCGTGCAAGAGCCGCCCCGGAAATTATCTGCTTTTTCATTATCTCAGCCAGCTTATTCGTGACTGCATATTCGGCGCGCTGCCTTACGCCCGGCTCAGACAGATTTTTATAAAATTGCTCCAGATGATGCGCAGTTAGCTTGTCGAGCCGAATATGACCGATTGCGGTTGTGATTCTATCCATAAGTCCGAGATACAGTTCCCGTGTTTTCGGTGCGATTGGCTGCAGTTCAATCCACTCGCGGGCATAATCTCCGAAGTGAACGGCACCACCGACCGAAATTAGACCCTGCTTAAGCTTGTCCTCAAACAAAGTTGCCTGCCGGTTCAGTTCCTTTTCAACCGCAGACGGCTTCATATTGTCCGCAGGTCGCCACGTCATGGACTTGATAACCTGATGTCCGTTTCCTGTTATGTCGACATACACGCGAATCAAGTAGGATGCAGAGCCGTCCTTGTTGATACGCTTCGTGATATTCGGCACTTGCTTATTTCCCCCATTCATCGAAAGGCCAGCTGAACGTTACAGAGTATCCGTCGGCAAAAGAGTAATTTCTGTAAATTTCTCCGTCATCGTAAACTGGCGGCGTATACTCAATGCTTTCAAAAACTTTACGCTGAACCGTTTTCGCGATATCCTCTATAAAAATCCTAGATAGCATACCGAACGCCTTACCGATTACCGCATTATTCTCTTTTGTATCAGAGTCAGGGTTGGCTTCCTCATCCCACAATTCCAATTCGATTTGAGCATTGTAAATACCTCTGTAATCGCTGTCTATATGAATTACGCCCGGCATTGTGCATTCATATTTTTTGCCGGATAGCTCAATTTTCATCGAAACTTCCGCATCAAATGAATCTGTTTCCCCTTCACTCGTCTTTACTCTAAAACTGTCTATCGTAACAGGAGCAAATGATATTAACTGCGCTGGCGTGGTTTTCAAATACAGGCACAAAGTGTCAATTGTGTCAAATTGCAAGCCTTTGCCGTAATTATTCGCAAGCGCGGTCAGTGTTGTGCGCGAAATTCCGGTGTCCTGTGAAACCTTGCTGATTTTCAGATGCCTTTCCGCCAGTAAGACGGATAAATTGCAGAGGACCATTTTGTCCACCTCTCTCTTTCATACTTGTATTGTACAATACACTGGTCATTTTGTCAACTGATAGCACATATAGTATTGACAATTGTTCATGTATACGATATGCTATATGCAGTTCAGACTATTGAACAAATTGAAAGGAATGAGAGCAAAATGCAAACAGTAGCAACCGGAAATTTCGCTGTCATCCTTGCCAAGAAGCAACTGAAGATCAGTGAAGTGGCAAGGCGCACAGGAATTTCGCGAACCACTCTGACAAATCTTTATTACAATAAAAGCGGTGCAATCTCATTTGACGTGTTGGGTAGGCTCTGTGAATTTTTAGATTGCAATGTTGGTGATCTTGTTACATACGAGGGAGGTGCCGCCTCATGAGCTATCCTGATATGCTCTCCATAGCGAAAACTGCAGAAAGATGCATGGAAGAAGGGATTCCTCTTTCCGAAAAGGCACTCCGCAGGTTTGTAAAAGACGGATCTTTGCCTGCTACCCACACGGGTAAAAAAGCGCTCATTTATTTTCCGAATGTATTGGAATTTGTAAAGCGTGGAAACAACCCTTGTGAGCGTCCCGAAAACGTGGGCGGCATTCGCCGCGTACAGGCATGAGAGGCGATAAAAATTGGCTAGAATTAATGAAGGAGGCAGTGAGTAATGCCACAAAAAGCTGAATTTATGATTTTCGCTGCCGATTGTATCGGCAATGTGGCGAATTGCCTGTATCCTCATACCGCACGTGTCATAGATCAGAAAACATTCCGTTTGGCAATCAGCCGTGACCATGTTTGCGCTGAATATCGCGGTGGTTACCGAAGTGAGGCAAATTTTATAAAATCTGACTGTCTGCCAATGGATTGCGATAACGATCATAGCGACAGTCCTACAGACTGGAAAACGCCCCAAGATGTTGCAACGGTGTTTCCCGGCGTTCCGTTTGCATACAGTTACTCGCGTAACCACATGAAGCCTAAAAGTGGTAAAGCTCCGCGCCCAAAATTCCATTGCTATTTTCTGATAACCGAAATATCGGAAGCGAAGCAGTATGCTTATTTAAAGAAAGCGGCATTTCTGGCTTTCCCGTTCTTTGATTCACAGGCTCTTGACGCCGCCCGCTTCATATTCGGAACAGAAAATACCGAGGTAGGCTTCATTGAGGGTGATACAAGGCTGGATGCATTTTTACGGGACTCTTGCGCAGACATAAGTGAAAGTCATTTTCCGAATGTTAAAGATAGACAAGTTTGTTCAGAAACTTCTCGAATCATTCCCGAAGGACAGAGGAACAGCACTTTAAACCGTTTTTCACTGCAAATGCTTATGAAGTACGGGGACACACCGGAAGTGTGGGCGGCAGTTGCCGAACGTAACGAGCGGGAGGCCAAGCCTCCGCTCGAGGATGGTGAGCTGCAGACTTTATTTGCAAGCGCACAGAGAAAATACCATTCAGAAATAGAGAACCGCCCTGATTATATTCAGCCGTCTGAATACGTCACGCAAAACTTTGAATGGAGCGAAATTACACCTATAGACACACTAATTCCACCAGAACTGCCGCTCGACTGTTACCCAGTCACGATCGGGAACTTTGCACGGGCATTGTCAGAATACACGCAGACCGACCCTGCAATGTCAGGTGTTATACTTTTAGGACTTTTAGGTACACTTTTTCAGAATAAAATATCGGTTGTGTCTGTCAATGGCAACGTTGAGCAGCCGAGTATATATGCCGTTGCCATTGCACCACCCGCCGAAAGAAAGTCGGAGGTCATACGCCATGTGGTAAATCCCCTGAATAAATTCGTGAATCAATACAATATGGAACGCCGCGCGGAAATATCACGAAGCAAGGCGGAGAGAAAACTGCGTGAAAAGGCTCTTGCAAAGGCTGAAAAGGGCGATGACACAAATGCATTGTTCAGAGCGCAAGAGGCGCTGGATAGTTTTAAGGAAATACAACCTTTAACACTTGTCGCAGACGACACGACCGTAGAAGCACTCATTTCGCTGATGGCGGAAAACGGCGAGAGAATGTTGATAGCAAGTGATGAAGGCGGGATATTTACTCATATGAAAGGACGGTACAAGCAGAATGGGGACGACACAGAGCTATACCTGAAAGCGTACAGTGGTGGCCGCGTGAGTGTTCATCGCAAGAGCCGGGAACCTGACGTACTTGAAAGCCCCGCGCTGTCATTATGCTTAGCCGTTCAGCCTTTTGTTGTGGAAAACAGTATACTTGACGAGGAAAACAATGGACGCGGACTTACAGCGCGTTTCATATATGTCTGCTGCGAGGAAAGAGCCGGAAAGCGTCGGGCGATCAGCGGCGAAATGCCGACAGAAATAGTCGCTAAATATGAGGATTCAGTTAAGAAATGCCTGTCAAAGACTATTAATTCGGAAGCGTTTCTTGAAAATGACTATTCCTCAGTCGGTCTCGTTCATTTATCAGAGGATGCAAGAGAATTTGCCATTCAATACTTTACCGTAGCAGAAAGGCGTATAGCTGGGGTCTAGAACGCGCTAAAGGTTGGAACGGTAAGGCATTCGGTCTGGCCATCCGCATTGCGGGATTATTTCATTCCTTTGAGTGTATGGAGCAGGGCAAAGACCCGTCCGAAATTCCCATACCCATCAGGGTTATGGAGAATGCCGCCAAGGTTACTGAGGTCTTCGCGGTTCATGCCGAAAAAGTGTTTGCAGGAAACGACAGAAAAAACAGCTACGCCCTGTACCTACTTAACCGCATTAGGACGATAAAGTCTAATGACTTTAACAAGCAAGACCTGTGGCAGAAAGCTCGCCGACGTTTCCAAAATGTCGAGGAATTTGATGAATCCCTGCAAGTTCTTGAAAACAGTGGGGTATATTAGGACTGAGGTACTTAAGACGACCGGTAGGCCGTTGATGAAAATCAAAGTCAATCCATTGATAGATTATACCTAAAAGCCCTAAAAGCTCATGTTGAGAAGTCGTTTTCAATAGATGGAGACTACAGCATTACAGCAGAGACCTGTTACTTAATATTGAGTAACAGGTCAAATTGTTTATGGGCAAGCAACACATCAATTAAATAATTAAGACTCAGAAGGTGGCGTAGGGCTCATTAAGAACAAGCACCCCTCCCCCGGGTCTTGTTCTTAATGAGGTCTTAAAGACCACGTGGCCGACCTCCGTAAACCCCGATTCTCCCTTTTCGATAAAAAAGTTAGCTACGATATTTGTTACTTTTTATTGATATAAACACCATTATTATGATTTTACAATTTATCAAAATCTGTGTTATACTCTTTTTGTAGCTAAAGTATAAATAAACGACATAAATTACCGCCAGATAGATAATAATAGACGAAAAATGGCCGATATATAATATGTAGCATATTGGAACTATGATAAGAACAAGCGATTCTGTTTTGGATGTGAAAGAGTAGATGCGAAAATATCAAAAAAAGCAGTTGCTAAATTTGATTGATACATTGCAAAAAGCACATAATGAGATGAAGAAACTCTTTGCTAATGGTAATTCTCAAGCAGTAACTCAAATGCTGATTGATTGCCAGAAATGCGCCCTACAATTAGGAACCGTAGTTGAACATCTGGTAGGAGAAGATTCAAAGATCATCTCTTTGCTTGAGGGGTATTGTGAGTCACTATATCAACTGAGCATATCTCTTGGAAAAGCATCGGATGTCAGGAATTTTATTTCCAATTTCAATAAACAGATCAATGAAATTAAAAACAAAATATCTGATTTAACCATAGATAAAATTGAGGTTGTTTTTTTGCCATACAAAGCGTCTATGTGGGATTCTATGGAAAGTGTCTGGATTGCAGCAAGGGACGACCCACAGTGCGATGCCTATGTCATACCAATTCCATATTTTGATTTGATTTCAAGTGGTTCGAAAATGCACTATGAGGGGGATCTCTATCCGGAGTATGTTCCCATAACCAATTGGGAAAAATACGATATCAAAAGCCACCATCCTGATATTATATTTGTACACAATCCCTATGACGGTGTTAATAACGTAACAAGCGTACATCCTGATTTTTATTGTAAGCAGTTAAAGAATTATACAGATATGCTTGTTTATATCCCCTACTTCGTTAGCTTATATGACGTACAAAAAGAATTTTGTATTTCGCCTGGAACCCTTTATGCTGATAAGGTAATTGTTCAATCAAAAAAAATTAGAGACACATATATAAAGGAGTTTCAGATTTTTGAAGCAGAGCACAATTTAAAAGGGACACTAGGTAAAGCAGAGGATAAATTTATAGCTTTAGGTTCACCAAAATTCGATAAGGTAATCTACACGAAAAAAGAAGATTGTACAACACCTGAAGAATGGTTAAAATTAATCTTAAAACCAGATGGTACAAGAAGAAAGATCATCCTTTATAACACTACTGTGTCGACTATATTACAGTATAACGAGGCTTTTTTATTGAAACTGCGCTTGGTATTCTCAGTGCTCAAGGACCGAGAAGATGTTGTCTTATGGTGGCGACCACACCCTCTTTCGTTGAGTACTATGGAAAGCATGCGCCCGCAGTTAGTAAAAGAATATCTGGAAATCGTCGCTGCGTACAGACGGCAGACATGGGGAATCTACGATGAAACTTCTGAGCTACACAGATCTATTGCATACGCAGATTTTCTTTTAACTGACCCTTCAAGTGTAGCACCATTATTTCAGTTGACCGGCAAACCGCTACTTTATCAGAATATACGGCTAGCTTCTGAAAGAAATATTCAGGAGCAGGCATTAACTTTTATTGATGTATACGATGATGGTATATATTTATGGTTTTCTTCGTGGACATTTAATGGTTTGTTTCGAATCAACAAGGAAACATGGGCTACAGAACATATGGGCATTTTTCCGAATGAACCGGCTGATGGGATGGCATTATATCGTTCTATTTCAAATGTGAATGGCAAACTCTATTTTCCCCCTTTATGTGCAAGCGAAATGGCGATTTATGACTTGAAAAAAAAATCGTTTTCAAAGATTGACTTAAAGATGGATTGCGATTTTGTTGGGAGTATTCAATGCGATCAATATTTATACTTTATTCCAGAAAACGGAGAATCGATACTCAGGTATAATACAATTGCCGAAACGGCTGAGCAGATTTCAGAATGGGTACAGCCCTTAAAAAGATTGTGGAAACATTCAACTGCTATTGGATTTGGGAACAGCACAAAGATAAATAATTTAATTGTTATGCCTGCTCTGGGCGCACCTGCTGTAGTTATTTTAGACATGCTTACATCTAAAACTGAGGTCGTAAGTGTTGGGCGAAAAAGTGGTGGTTATTCCGGCGTTTGTTATGATGGTGAGAATTGCTGGTTAGCGCCACGTGATATTGATGGTATTGTTAAATTAAACCTGATAACTAAACAATTTAGGGAATTTGAAAATCCATTTCAGAATTTTGAACAAAATGAAGATTTTTATTACGCATCTTCCTTGTATTTAAATGGTTTTGTATGGTTATTCCCTTATTTCGGAAAGTCAGCTATTAAAATAGATGTTAACACGGAAGTTATTTCAGTAGCTAAAGAATTTCAAGAAGAATCCGATTTGAGCTATGCTCCTAGCGAATCGCGGTTTAATAATTGCTATTGGAGTTCACAAGTTATAGATGGCACTATATATACACATACAGGAAAAAGCAATAAATTTATCTCTTACAATCCTAATAATTGCTTTAAGAGAGCGGAACACATTGTTTTAGATAATAATCAAGTCGCAGAGCTAAGGAACGCTCTTTCGGAGGAGCCGAATAGCGTATTATTTTCAAAGCAGCATAAACAAGTCTCCCCTGAGGAGACATTTGCAATAGGCTTAGAGTATTATCTCAACCATCTCAACCATCTCAATGACTATACAAATGAAGCGCAGCTGACTAAAAGCTGCGGCGGTTATGCCGGTAATAATATATACAAGTATGTTAAGAAGCAGATACTCGATTAATATTTTGTAAGATTACCTGCTGTTGTAATTAGTCAACGCGGAGGCAATTTCACCGCATTAATGAGGAATTAATTTGAACATAATTGATGATGTTGAATATAGTGAGTTTGTTAAATTTGTGAATAGCGGCAAGCAAATCATCTGCTATGGAGCAGGCTTAGTCGCAAGAGCAACGGAAGATATCTTCTTCAAAAGCGGCATTGATAAAAGTGTGAGTTTATTTGTTGATCGTGATATAAAAAAACGTGGAACAACATTTTTATATGCTGGCCGGGAAGTTGCTATTAACGATGTTCAGTATTTGTGTAACATCAATTTGTCAGACAAAGTATTATTGCTTACGTTGGATGCATACCAATCTGCGATTGATCAATTGAATAACATCGAGATTTTCAATAATCTTGATTGTTTTATTTACACTAAATTAAATACTTCATACATCAACCATATCGCTTTTAACGATACATTAGGCGACACGGTTAACAGTGCACTTAATAAAGTGGAAAAGATACCCAAAGCAATACACTATTGTTGGTTTGGCGGCGGTGAAATGCCACAATTTATGAAAAAGTGTGTGAATAGCTGGATAGCTTGCAATACAGGATATCAGCTTGTTAAATGGAATGAAGACAACTTTAATGTATACCAAAACAATTATATAAAGCAAGCGTACAAAGCAGGTAAATATGCGTTTGTTTCTGATTTTGCAAGGCTTGATATTTTATATAGGCACGGCGGTATTTATTTAGATACAGATGTAGAGGTATTGAAACGATTTGATGATTTACTGCATAACGATGCATTTATTGCTTATAATGAGTGGGCTGTTGTGAATAGTGCGATTTGCGGAAGTATTGCGGGGCACGAAATTATTCGGCGAATGCGTGACGAACCAAGAAGCTTTATTAACTTTTTAAACGATGACAATAGTTATAATCTTACCAACAATAGTATTTATGAAACCGCGGTTCTTTCTCAGCTTGGATTTGTAAAGGACTTTACATATCAGCTTGTTGGAAATATTTCCGTATATCCGCCTTGCTTTTTTCCGCAGAAAGGCAAACTAGGGCTAAATACTAAAATAGATGGGCGGACTTATGCGGTGCATTATGCAACTGGCACATGGAAATCGCAAAACAAATGGTAACCATAAGAAAAGAGGATTATTTATGTTTTCAGGAAAAACTCTACTTATCACCGGAGGAACAGGTTCTTTTGGTAATGCCGTCCTTAATCGGTTCCTCAATACAGACATTGGCGAAATTCGCATATTCTCCCGCGACGAAAAAAAGCAGGATGATATGCGCAAGCAATATCGAAATTCCAAAATCAAGTTTTGTATTGGTGATGTGCGTGATTTAGCGAGTGTAAAGAACGCGATGAGCGGCGTTGACTATGTTTTTAACGCTGCAGCGCTGAAACAGGTGCCGTCGTGTGAATTTTTCCCCTTGGAAGCGGTCAAGACCAATGTACTTGGCACCGACAACGTGCTGACCGCCGCGATTGACGCAGGTGTTAAAAAAGTGGTCTGTCTTTCGACCGACAAGGCTGCGTATCCGATTAACGCTATGGGTATCAGCAAGGCAATGATGGAGCGTATATTTGTTGCAAAATCCCGAACAGCAGATAAAACATTAATTTGTGGAACGCGATACGGAAATGTGATGTGTTCAAGAGGTTCAGTAATCCCATTGTTCGTTGAACAACTGAAATTGGGAAAACCGCTGACCATAACTGACCCAACTATGACGCGTTTTTTGATGAATCTCGATGAAGCTGTTGACTTGGTACTTTTTGCATTTGAGAACGCTGCTCCCGGCGATATTATGGTACAAAAATCCCCAGCAAGTACCATAGGCGATTTAGCTGTGGCTGTAAAAGAGTTATTCCATTCCGATATTCCTATCAACTACATTGGTATTCGACACGGAGAAAAACGGTCAGAAACTTTGCTCACCCGTGAGGAATGCTTACACGCGACTGACTTAGGAAATTTCTACCGTGTTCCTGCTGATAACCGAGATTTGAACTATGAACAATACTTTGAGCAAGGAAAAACAGCGCCGGTTACATTAGAAGAATTTACTTCTGATAATACCGCTCGCTTAAATGTAGAGCAAATAAAAGAAAAGCTGCTGACCACCGACTATATTCGGGAGGAGCTTGGTAGATGAAAGTGTTAATCCTCGGCGCGGGCGGCATGGCTGGACATGTGGTTGCGATCAGACTTGCAGAATTAGGGCATGAAGTAACTGGTTTTGCACGAAAAAAGTTGTCTTTTTGCGATACCGTTGTCGCGGACGCACGTGATATTGAGGAACTGAATATTCTCCGTGATTATGATATTGTGATTAATTGCATTGGTGTGCTCAATAAAGCAGTGGACAATGAACCGTACGGCGGCATTTGGCTGAACGCCTGTTTGCCGCATTTGTTGGTAGAACTGACGAAAGACACATCAACGAAGATTGTCCACATAAGCACCGACTGTGTTTTCTCCGGGCGTGAAGGTGGCGGATATACTGAGAACGCATATAAATCGGCGGACTCTCTGTACGCCAGGAGCAAGGCATTGGGTGAGATAGATGATAATAAAAATCTTACTTTTCGAATGTCAATCGTGGGGCCGGATATCAACAGAAACGGAATCGGACTCTTTAGCTGGTTTATAAATCAAAGCGGAACAGTAAACGGCTATACGAAAGCAATATGGACCGGCGTAACAACGATCACCCTCGCAGATGCGATTGACGCGGCGATAAGAAAGGACCTTTCAGGTCTGTATCACCTTGTAAATAATAAAACGATCAGCAAGTTTGAACTACTTAAGCTATTTAATACTTTGCGCTGTAATCCCATTGAGATCGTACCGAGCGACGCAGTGGTAGAAAATAAATCGCTTGTAAACACACGAACCGATTTTAATTTTGCAGTACCTAATTACACCGATATGGTGCGCGAAATGGGCGAGTGGATAAAGGCTCACAGCGAATTGTACCCGCAATATTATAACATAACGGAGGCTTTGCGTTGAGAAATATAGTATTCGGTGCGGGCGTGTTCGGGAAAAAATACATTCAGGAATGTCCAGCAGATATTGAGAATGTACAAAAGGCGGATTTTTTATGAGTAATGGTACGAGGAAATTGAGACTGATGACCCTTGTCGGTACACGACCGGAACTGATACGCCTATCTGAAACCATTAAGAAAGCGGACAACTATTTTGAACACACGTTTGTTCATACAGGACAGAACTACGACTATAACCTTAACGATGTTTTTTACGACGACTTGAATATTCGCAAGCCTGATTATTATCTTGATGTAGTCGGCGATGATTTGGGACAGACGATTGGCAGTATAATCGCTAAAAGCTATGCACTCATGTGCAAAGTTCACCCCGACGCGCTGCTGATCCTCGGTGATACGAATTCCGCGCTTGCGGCAATTTCGGCGAAGCGGCTTAAAATACCGATTTTTCACATGGAGGCTGGTAATCGTTGCTTTGACGATAACCTACCGGAAGAAATAAACCGTCGTATAGTAGACCACATCAGCGATGTGCATTTGCCGTATACAGAACACGCAAGACGGTATTTGCTCTCAGAGGGTATTCGTGGACAATATATTTTTGTTACCGGCTCACCAATGGCAGAGATTGTGGCGACGAATAAGGGAAAGATTAACGCAAGCGATGCATTGGAACGGTTGAAGCTTCGAAAAAAAGAGTACATTGTCCTTTCCACTCATCGTGAGGAAAATATTGACAATTCTGACACGTTCGCGAGTCTTATGTTGGCGATCAACGCGCTTGCTGAACAGTATCAAATGCCGCTGATTTATAGCGTTCACCCGCGAAGCGCGAAATTCATCAAAGAGCGCAGTTTTGAGTTTCACCCGCTTGTGCGGGAAATGCCGCCGTTTGCGTTCACCGATTACAGCAAGCTCATGCAAAATGCTTTCTGCGTAGTATCAGATAGTGGAACCCTCCCCGAAGAGGCGGCAATCAGCAAATTCCCTGCAGTCAGCATACGTACATCAACTGAGCGCCCGGAGGCCATTGATGGTGGCGCATTTATCCTTGGGGGAATTGACAGTAACAGCATTTTGCAAGCTGTTAAAATGGCGGTGGATATGCAATTTACAGAATCAGTGACAGATTATGAGAGTTTAAATGTGTCAGATAAAGTAATACGCATTATCCAGGGTTACACGAGCGTGATAAACAGGAACATTTGGAGGAAAACAATATGAAATGGACGAATCGTGGCCATCAGCTTGACGATATAGGCAAAAAATACCTTAAAATCGAACATCTCTATATTTGGGGTGCGGGTCATAATGGCGCTAAAATAATAGAGGATCTGCGTTGGCTTGGTGTAGACCGCGATTTTGACATTAAATTTGTTGATTCTTCAGAAGACAAATGGGGCTGCAGCCATTGTGGTTTTGCGGTAATTTCACCAGAGAACTTTTCTACGGTATATGATAGCGAAAACAGCATATTAGTCGCTTCTAACAGTGAAATCGACCATATGCTGAAGGATAATCATCTTTTGTATTTTCGGTATATTACAGACTCACATAACGAGTATTTCTTGAATGATTTTTTTATTAAGGATTTCTTATGTATATATATGATGTACAAGCACAATAAGTTCCTTGTACATTTTATGGATTGGATTAGTACGACTGTCTGCAATCTAAATTGTGAGAATTGCCTTAACTTTACACCATACATAAAGAAACAACAGCATTTCTCTTTTAATGATTTTAAGTCGGATATAGATACATTGTTCAAAAAAGTGGATTATATCTATTCGTTTCATTTTAGTGGGGGGGACTGTTTTTTAAATAAGCAGTTTCCTGACATGCTGCTCTATTTATCGGAAAAGTACTCGCAAAGAATACATGATTTGTTCTGTATAACAAATGGAACAATAGTTCCGGCAGTGGATCTTTTGACTTCTTTAAAGCGTTCTGGGTGCCGAGTACATATCGACGATTATCGTGAAACCGTTCCGCTTGCTACAATCAACATGCCAATTTTATTAGATAAACTGTGCGAACACAGCATTTCTTATATTGTTACGCCTGTAGATGAGTGGGTGAATTTATGCTTTTTTGATACAAGTAATGTTCATTTAACTGAGACTCATTTGATAAAATGGAAAGACGACTGTAATACTTCATTATGTGGATATCAAAGCGGTAAATTTTATAGTTGTTGTTATGAATTGTTTGCAAGAAATGCGGGGCTGTTATCAGATATCGATTGTTTAGATTTAGTGGAAAACAGCAAAATGGAATTACTGGAGTACCGCCGTGGTTATACAAACACCGGGTATGTTAATATGTGTAAACATTGTCGTGGCCTCGGAAAGAATTATATGCCTGCGAAAGTTGGGGTGCAAGTTAAAAAATGAACTCACTTATTTCTACAATTACGCCTTGTTACAACACTGCCCGAGAATATTTGTGCCGGCTTATTGATAGTATAATCAATCAATCCTATACAAATCTAGAAATTGTATTGGTTGACGATGGGTCCACAGATGAAACTGGGAAAATTCTTGACGAATATATGGCCAAAGATAAACGTGTGGTAGTTGTGCATAAAAAAAATGGCGGTGAACAGTCAGCACGCAATGCTGGGCTATATAAAGCAACTGGCGAGTATCTGTTCTTCACTGATTCGGATGATGAAATTCCGCAAAATGCTATCGAAACCTTATACTCAAAGATGCAAGGCAAAGTAGATTTTGTATTCGGAAGTTACTTCTTTTTCTTCTGTAATGGCTCACCCAGTAGAATAAGTGGTTGTACACGAGAAATTGCTACTCCGGCTGAAATAGCCCATGATGTATTTTTTGAAAATCATCTTTACGGAATACGAGAGGTTATTTTTCCGTGTGATGGCAAGTTATATCGGCATAGTATCATTCGAGAGAATAATTTGAGTTTCGATGAAAGTATACATCTCGAAGGCTGTGCCATTTTTGTTGTACAGTATCTTAGCTATTGTCGAAAAGTTTTTAATGTGATTGTGCCAACTTATATTTACTATAAATACGACATTTCTCAGCGATTTCAGGCCACACAAAATGCCTATCCTGACGCATTTTTAATGGTTGAAGATTTATTCAAACCGTATTTCGGTTTACTTGCTGATATAATGCCCGCAGAGCAAAAATTTATATACCAATATTTATCAAACAATCTAATTCGTTTATTAGTTCGAGGAGCGATGTACGAAAATGAATTTAGAGATTTTGAAAGAGCCATGATGCAGTGTATCAATTCTGATTTTTTAATAAATGCTGTGAGCCACTATAAACGCGAAAGAAAAAACGATAGTATATTTATTCCATTTGCCATAAAGCATAGGTGGGGTTATTTGTTGATTCGTTTGCTAAGGAAACGTGCAAAAAAATTATCGCGGACAGCAAGATGTGCTGAACATATCTCAATGAACTATTTTTCAAATATTAAAACGACAGACGCAAAAGGGAGTGCACAATGAAGAATGTTATTCTATATGGAGCGGGTGCACGTGCACGTGAGGGATATAATGCCGTAAAAGCACAAGGCGATATTCCACTATGCTTTTGCGATGAAGACGTGTTGAAACAAAAAAGCGGCTGTTTAGGTTTGCCTGTACTTAGCTTGGAGCAAGCAACGACAAAATATAAGGATTTTCTAGTTTATGTTACGCCGTTGCCGCCGGTCAAGTTTGATATTATATCGCTTCTGCTGGACAATGGTATTGGTAAAGAAAATATAATCAACTACGAAGAGAGCGTTATTAAAACAAGCTGCCGGAGTCTTGAAAGTAATATTCTAATATTCGATCATGAATTCCATTATTGTTGTGGTTTAGGCACTTTGCATAACCCTCCTCCGAATGTACGGATGACGGACAATATTAAGGAATCTGTTGATCGCTTCTTGGAATACCGCAGGCAATTAGAGGACGAACTAAAAAGTAACGGCGGCGCGTGTGCCGGCTGTTGTGAAGTGAAAACTGGTTATTTCCCCAAATATTACAAGATAAAATCAATATCTTTTTCGCCATCGTATCCTTGTAATTTGCGGTGCCGATACTGCGATGTTGTCAACGAAACACAAAAACATTTAACCTCTACCGTTAAACAGTGGCTGAAGGATTTTAAGTTCGATTTGCTGATAAATGAATTGCGCCACCGCAACTTACTTGATGAGAATTGCACCATAGAACTGTCGGCGGGTGAAATTTGCATTAATCCGCGTTGTGATGAGATTCTTGATGCTGTCAAAGATTTTAATGTCATACTATTTTCTAATTGCACAGTATACGTCGACAAAATTTCTGAGATTTGCAGGCAACCCCATTCATTTTTGCTTGAGAGCCTTGATGCAGGTACGCGCGAAACTTACGCTAAAATAAAGGGTGTGGATGCATGGGATAAAGTAATCGCCAACGTGCGTCATTATGCTGATGCCGGCGCAAATATACATTTGAAGTATGTTGTTACGAACGAAAACGTCAGCAATGCAGATTTGTTTGGCTTTGTGGAATTATGTAAAGAAATCAAGCCACAATATGTCCGGCTATCCTGCGATATTCACAGCGATTTTTCTAATTTGCCACAAACAATCATTGCTTTCGCTATTATTCTTGGCAGAGTTTGCATAGAAAATGGTATCAGCGTTCTCGTGCTTGATCATTTCGGCAAGGCAAACGATAACTTTATTAAATCTCAAATTTTTGGTTAGAAGGGTTAACATGTATGGACAATCCTTTAGTATCAATCGTTATTCCTGTTTATAACGGCAGTAATTTTTTGCAAGAGTCAATTGACAGCGCATTGGCGCAAACGTATCCTAACTGCGAAATTATTGTTGTAAATGATGGCAGCTGTGACGACGGTGCCACTGAACAGATTTGCCTGTCTTATGGCAACAGGATAAGATATTTCAAAAAAGAAAACGGCGGTGTGGCGACCGCCGTAAATTTGGGCATTAAAGAGATGCGCGGTGAATACTTCTCGTGGCTTTCACATGACGATGTGTATTACCCGCATAAGATAGAGGCACAAATTACAGCATTACGCAATTTTGGAGAAATGACAGCTATTGTACACAGCAATTTTGATTCATTGGATATGAATTCTGGAATACTTACACATCACGACTGGCTTACAACACACAGTGAAGAACAACTTACAAACAACAATTTTGCACCGATATTCTTAGCGATTCACGGGTGCAGTATTCTTGTGCATAAAAGTCATTTTGATAGAGCCGGATTATATAATACAAAATTGAAAGCTACGCAGGATTCAGTTTGGTTATTCAATGCAATGCGTGGACAGAAATCTGTATTTGTACAAGAGAGATTGTTTATTGCGCGTGATCATAGCCAGCGCGGGCAGCGAACGATGTCTTGTCACGAGCCGGAGTACAACCAAATGTTTGTTGATTTCTGTGAAGTGACGACTGAAAACGAAAAAGTAAATTTATGTGGATCAATATATAATTTTTATTACCGCCTTTACGAACTCTTATATGATAGCCCAAAAGCAAATTCTTGCCTTGAGTATTTATACGAAAAATTAAGAGTTACTCCCATGAGTGAGGCCAATAAAAATAGCAGAGGCCTTTTGCGGGCACGATTGTCGGAACACTGTGATAACAAGGAACTGCATATAGCAATTTTTGGAGCTGGTGAACGTGGAAGGGCAATAAAGAGACGTTTGGTTGCATTACAAATCCCTATTGCATGTTTTATTGATAACAACAATCAAAAGAACAAAGCTGCAATTGACGGAGTTCCCTGTATTTCTTTCTCGGAGTATGCAGCACATATAAATGCGTTTCTCGTAATAGTAGCCATTGTGGAAGCAAAAGAGGTGCTGGCGCAATTAAATGATGCAGGTGCACCGTATACGCTGACATTGCGGCAGATGAATGACATGCTGTTTGATATTCCACTCCCGTTCAAGAATATCCCTACGAAATCTTTTTTTGCAAAGGCAGGAGATCAGGTATGAACCATATAGCACATCGCAAATTTGATTCTATTGCACCTTTATTGAACAATAAAAGACAGGTTTATATTTACGGCGCAGGCGGACGGGGTCTTGTTCTCGGTGAAATACTGATTCCTTTGAACAAATACTTGAACTGGGATATTTGTTTCGTCGATGCAGACAAGCAAAAGCAGCATAAGGGCTTGCTCGGAATCAACGTTTTTCCGCCTGATGTTTTAGCACAAGGCGACAAAAATACATCTTTTGTCGTGATTTGCGCAACAGACGAAAATGCTGCTGAAATGACAAAGGCAGCGGAGCAATGGGGATATGTAAAGAATAAAAATCTATTCGATTTATTTTTCTTTCTCAACACCTTGCTATCGGTACATTTTCTATATAACCTTGATATGGTGTACATTTCGTCACTTAATATTGTCCCAAGTACAATCTGCAATTTAAACTGTAAAGGATGTTTAAACTTTAATCCATACATTAAGAAACACACAACTTATACGTTAGATTCATTAAAAGAAGATTGCGATGCACTGTTTGATAAGATCGATGTAATTGGTCGTTTTCAAATAACGGGCGGTGAACCTCTTCTCTTCGACCATCTAGTCGAATTGATTCAGTATGTAGGCGAGAAATACCGCCAAAAAATCGTACGCTTTGAAGTCGTTTCAAACGGTACAATTGTACCATCGGATGAATTATGTTTAGCGATGAAGGCAAATACCGTAAATGTTGTTGTTGATGATTATCGGAATAGTATTAAGGAAGTAAATAATCATTACAATATTGTTGTTGAAACATTCAGAAAGTATGACATACCAGTATTAGAGAATTATATCAGCCAATGGTTTAATCTTACACCGTATTTAGATGTAAAACGGGCCTTAAGTGATGATGAGCTCAAAGCACTATTCGATCGTTGTGAAAATCCTTACGCAACGTTGGTAAACAAATCTATTTCTGCTTGTAATTACGCACATTACGCTGAAAAAGCAGGTATTATAGAATCAAACTCCAGTGATTACTTTGACCTTACAACACAATTTAGCAAGTATGATATCGTTGCATACAGGCTTCGGTGCAACTCTAAGGGTTACACAGAGCTGTGCAATCACTGCGCCGGTTATCGCAATAACTGTAATTGGATAGCTCCTGCTGTTCAAATACCGCGATCAAAGGAGGTAAACAGAGTTGAAATGGAACAATAAGGGCTATCAGTTTGATGAAATCGGCAAACTATTTGAACAGCGAAAACGCATCATGATCTATGGTGCTGGAGAGCAAGGAATATACCTTTTAGAAAAGCTGAATTTTCTAAATTGCGTTGACGGTTTTATTGACCAAGATACCGAGAAACAACGAACAGGTATATGCGGTTTACCTGTTTTAGAACCTGATGCCGTACTGAACAAGCGGGATAAAGTGCACTTAATTATTATTGGTACAAACCAACATAACGCAGCTGAAATCAAAAAGGCTTTAGTGCTTGCGGGTTATTCAGAAGGTTCCGACTTTTGGTCGTGCGAGGATGAAAAAACAACTGCTGTTTTTGCTTTATACGCATACGGAAAAGTATATCTCTCTTCATCATGCTTGATTCCCAGCACCGTTTGTAATTTGAACTGCGAGAAGTGTTTAAATTTTACACCTGCGCTAAATACTTTCAAACGCCATGTCACAAAAAGTGTTGAACAACTTAGGGAAGAAGTTGATTTGCTGTTCCATTGGGTTGATTTTATTCCGAGATTTCAAATCAGCGGTGGAGAACCACTGCTGTATCCGTATTTCTGTGAAATTGTCGAATACGTGGGCGCAAATTACAGAGATAAAATTGGAGACAGGTTTGAAACGGTGTTAAATGGTTCGGTTATCCCCACTGACCAACAATGTCTGGTGATGAAGAAATATGACGTTTTGGCCATTGTAGATGATTACACAGAAAACGTACCAATATGCTCCAGAAATCGCAAAAAAATAATAGAACAACTTGTTCGGTTCAACATCCGCATGGAGGATAATTTCGTACCCGAGTGGTTTGACCTAGACATAGAACACATGGATAATTCACAATTATCAGGAGAGGAAATGGCGGCATATTTTGATAATTGCGGCAACCCTTGGAATTATTTCGAAAAAGGAAAGCTGTATGCCTGTAATTTTAACAGCTTTGCTATTAAAGCTGGCCTGATTGCGGAAACTCCTGATGACTATTTTGATTTAAACGCAGAAATAACGCCCTCAAGAAAAAAAGAACTTGTAGAATTTATCCTTGGCTATAATAATCGTGGCTATGCCGGACTGTGTAGACATTGTGCAGGTTGGGCAAAATCCAATCCAAAATGCGTTCCTGTAGCCGTGCAGGTAGGGGAGAATATTTAATGGAGCAGCCACTTATTTCAATTATTATCCCTGTATATAATGGTGAAAAATATTTACGGGAAGCAATTGATAGTGCACTCTCTCAGACATACCCGAATATTGAGGTGATCGTTGTTAATGACGGCTCGATTGATGATACGGAACAGATAGCCTTAAGTTATGGGAAGCATATCAGATATTATTCCAAGAAAAATGGCGGCGTTTCCACCGCACTTAATCTTGGAATCGAGCAAATGTGTGGTGAATATTTTTCTTGGCTTGCTCACGATGATATGTACGCTTTGAATAAGTTGGAATTGCAATGGTCAGTTTTAATGCAAAACAACGATAAGACGGCAATTGTTCACGGTAACTATGACTTACTGGACACAAAGAACCATATCGTCTCTCATATGGTGCAGGAAGAAAGCTACACGATAGAGCAACTGACCAATTCAGTTTTTCCGCTTTTGATGTCCACTCTTCACGGGTGCACACCGCTTATTCACAAAAGTCACTTAACGCGAATAGGTGTCTTTAATGAGAATCTACCCTTGACCCAGGACTATGACTTCATGTTTCGTGCGTTCAGAGGGCAAAGGACGCTGTTTGTGAGCGAGCCGCTTTTGACGTCGCGATTGAGAGATGATTCCGGAAAGTCAGATAGTCGCTTTATGATTGCATCATCAAAGCAGTATGAGGGTTTTGCCAGAACACTTACTTACGATGAAGTAAAACATATGTTTAAATCACCGCGGGCATTTTACTCTCGTATGGTTGCTGTTATAAAAGCGCGTAAAGACACACCATCAGCAAGCGAAATATATGAGCTGATGGACAAACTTCCTGCTGAGGTTAGTGATGCTGCTAACTCTGATTTAATTGAACGTTTTAAAGAAAATTCAAGCGTTATCATGCCAGCACTTTGTATCTTTGGAGTAGGGTTTCACGGGAAAATACTCAACTATGAGCTTGCACATAGGGGCATTATGATTGACTGCTTTTGTGACAATAATGCGAGTAAACACGGAACAAATATAGATGGAGTACATTGTGTTTCATTAAACGAGTTGGAACAACACAAATCTGATATGCTTGTGATCGTGGCGGCAGATGTTTCGGATTCCATCGTTGCGCAATTAAAAAGCGCAGGATTTAAGTATATTACCACAAAGAAAAGCCTTGATGCACTAATCTTGGCATATCCACCAACCATTTAAGGAGAAAATCTGACCATGAAATGGAAAAACAAAGGTCACGAATTTGATATGCTCGGTGCAAAGATAATGAATCTATCAGCAATTTATCTCTTTGGCGCGGGCGCTGTCGGAAAAGCTGTTTTTACAAAATACAAAGATAAAATTACTATTAAAGGGTTTATCGACAGCGACACAAAAAAGCAGCACAGCTTTTTTGTGGGGACTAAAGTATATACATTGGGTGATGTCCGTTTACAGTCTACCGAGGCGATAGTTCTTACAGTTTCACCTACGACCATACCGCAACTGCATGAACTGTTCAATAACTATGGCTATCAGATGGATGTGAACATGTTCACCGCTCACACGTTTTTCCCTGTATTTGATATGTATAAATTCGGTGAGGTTTGCTTGCCTTCTATATCATTTTTACCATCGACGATATGTAATCTTAAATGCAAATGTTGCCTTAACTTTTCTCCGTATATCAAGCAACAAAAGGTTCGGCCTTTGGATACGCTTAAAAGTGATTTGGATTTGTTGTTTTCTAAAATAGATACGCTCCTAACATTGCATATAAGTGGTGGTGAGCCGTTTCTATATAAAGAACTGCCAGAATTAATTGAATATATTGCGCAATATTCTGCGAGCAAGCTGGGACAGTTAGAATTGACCACAAACGGCACAATCGTCGCTTCAGATAAGCTATGCCAAATAATGCGTGATAGTAATATTCTCTTAACTGTTGATGATTATCGTTCAGCGTTGCCTCAGTTTGAAAGTAACTATGCTGCTTTAATCCAGAAATTAAAGCAATACGGTATTTCTTATAAAATACAAAAGGCCGAAAATTGGATCGACCTTGCACCGTTTGACACAGATAATTCGCAACTAAGCGAGGATCAATTATGTGAGCATTTTAAAGCCTGTGCTGTTCCGTGGCAAGAATATCGCGATGGAAAACTTTGGATTTGTAATTATTCTGCATATGCAGAAATTGCCGGTATACAACAGACTGAGCCAAGCGAATGCTATGACATGAAAAATTCAGGCGAAAGTAACGGCTATGAACTTATGGAGTTTCGCCTTGGATATTCAGAAAAAGGATATACACAATTTTGCAAAAAGTGTCGCGGCTACGGGAATAATAATATATCAGTCGCATCAGCAGAACAAATATGATTGAAGGTGATTTCATGCAGAACATTGAATTCTCAGCCTCAATGATGTGCGCAGATTATGGACATCTTGAAAAAGAAATCCACAATCTTGAGGCAGCGGGAATTGATTCGTTTCATGTGGATATTATGGACGGCACTTTTGTACATAATTTCGGTATGGGAATACACGATTTACGATACATTAAATCTGCGGCTACTAAGCCCGTTGAGTGTCACTTAATGATAAAGGAACCGGCGCGTTATGTTGAGCTATTTGCAAAGTGCGGCGCAGATATTTTGTATGTTCATCCAGAAAGTGGATATCAAATTGGTGAGACGATACAACAGATCATTGAACTTGGCGTTACTCCGGGGATTGCTATCAATCCTACCACCTCCATTGAAAGTATCGTTGAGTTGCTGAATTTGGTTAAACGTGTATTGATTATGGCGGTAAATCCGGGACATGCTGGACAAGCTTTTCTTCCGTTTGTTGAGAAGAAGATTCGTAGGCTGGTTGAGTTAAAAGACGAATACGGTTACAAAATATATTGGGATGGTCACGGCTCTGTTGAGAATATTCAAAAATATGCACCACTCGGCGTGAACGGCTTCGTACTTGGCACGGCAGCGTTGTTCTGCAAGGTAAATTCCTATAAAGAGATTATTTCTCACTTGCGAGGTGTTTGAAATTGAACGCGGGCTTGATCTTAGCGGGTGGCAAAGGTGAGCGGATAATCGGACATACCTTGCCTAAGCAATTTATTGAAGTTGGTGGCAATATGATTATTTCATATTGCCTTAAAACGTTTGAACAATGCTCCGATATTGATATTGTTTGTGTGGTTGCAGATGAGAAGTGGCGTTCACAAATTGGTGATTATTTATTTGCTGATTCGGGTATTTCACGCCAACACTCCATTTATAACGGTTTGCAAGCATTAAGACTATATGCGCCCAAATATGTGGTAATACATGATTCTGCACGTCCGCGCGTAACGGTGGAGAATATTAGCGAATATATAAATGCATCGTTTGGGTTTGATGGTGCAACACCGTCTTTATCAGTGACTGAGACGGTATATCGCAGTTATAACGGAAAGAGTATAGCCTCAACTCTCAACCGTGATGAACTTTTTGTTGGGCAAACGCCGGAGTGTTATGATTATCAAATGTATCTTGCGGCACATGAAAAATACGCCGATATGCTTGCAAATTTTAGAGGAAGCAGCGAGATAGCAGTCAATGCAGGTATGAAAATCGCACTTGCTAAAGGCAACCCTGATAATTTCAAAATCACTACAAATGCCGACTTGGACCGATTCAAATTTATAATAAACGGTGAACAATGATGAAAGCGTGGGTCTTATACGGAATAAACGATTTACGACTGATTGAAGTACCTACACCAACACCGAAGAATGGCGAGGTTCTCGTGCAAGTAAAAGCGGCGGGAATTTGCTCATCAGATATTCCGCGCGTTTATACGACAGGTGCATATCATTATCCTATTATTCTTGGACATGAGTTTTCAGGTATTACATCCGATGGAAGACGGGTTGGCGTGTTTCCGCTTATTCCTTGTCATCATTGCGAATCTTGCCAAACAGGACATTACGAAACTTGTTCGAATTATAGCTATATTGGTTCACGTCAGGATGGAGCGTTTGCGGAGTATGTTGCGGTGCCAGAATGGAATCTTATTACGCTGCCCGACAATATGACATTTGAACAGGCGGCTTTGCTGGAACCCGCCGCTGTTGCACTTCATGCAGTGAAGCAAATCAGTATACAGATGATTAATAGAGTCGTCATCATTGGCAACGGAACAATCGGACTACTGATAGGCGAGTGGCTAAAACAATATGGCATCGAGACTGTTGATGTTCTTGGTAGAGATCATAAAGATTTTTCTTCAAACTACGATGTTTGTATTGAGGCGGTTGGAACGTCGGATGCGTTCCGGCGTTGCATTGAGCTTGTACGGCAAAACGGCGAAGTTATTTTAGTGGGTAATCCAAACGTTGATTTCAAAATAGATCAGAAGCTATATTGGCAAATACTGCGTAAACAATTAACTCTTCACGGAAGTTGGAATTCGAGCTATCCGTCCGATTGGCAAGAAGTACTTGAAAACGCTGTTGAATTGCATCTTGATAGCTTCATTAGCCACAAAGATGATTTCTCGCGACTTAATGCTGCTTTTGATATGATATATAACAAGCGTGAGCGACACAGAAAGATTATCGTTACACTCGGTTGAACGATTGTTTTATTATCCAAGGTATATTCTTACTTGAATTTGTTAACAATGGCCTAAGATTTCTTATTGGAATAAAACAACAGAAACGACGGTTAGAAATTTACACCTAACGATGCTAAAATACCGCCTGAAAAATAGATTCACAGGTTTGATCTACGCTGGCGTATACGCCGCCGGAGTACGCAGATGGGCCACCCGTGGTACAAGAAAACAAAATAATTGGAATTATCAGAAGAAAGAAAGAATCTCAGATAGTATATGATTGGGCACTTGTAGATAATAAGTTAAAAATATTTTTGGCTAATGTTGGCAACGTATGTATTTCATCACTTGCAGATAGTAACTTGAAGAATTTCTATGAAAAGTACAGAAACTTTGTAGATATATCTATTTTAAGTGAGAGCAATATTGACGATTTTTTAAGGGAAAATATGGTTTATTGGTATATTCATCTGATATGTATGGTGAGAATTTAAATAGAACAATGATTAATTATAGAGATTTCTATAGAGATCTCATTTATAAAACACTAGACCTGATTAAATCGTTTGTTGGCATAGATAAAGAATGGACGTCGATTAAAGCAAATCAGTGCGATTTGTTTGAGTGCATTAAACGCTTTGACGAAGGCTATAAAACAATTTGTGTTGTAGATAACAACGATAACTTCTTATCGTTAGTATGTGAAAGCATTTTTCGAGAAGACCTACCCAATATAAACTTCAGAAAGTGGGCAAATTTATACATAAATTATGAAAATAAAACTACTGAGGCATTAAAATCAGATTTGTCAAAAATGTATATGGGATTTAATAGGATGGATATTCCCATTTTGAATGATAAAAAAATTATTGCAATGGGCCATAGAAATGCATTCACACAAAAGGAGTTTGTAAGCGCATTTAAGTTAAAATTAAATTGGGGCTACATCCCGCAAAGTGTGATTGTAGACCTTTTCAAGAAAAGCAAAATTTTATTGTCGTCTTATGCTGGTGTTTTAAGCAATTTTTATGATTTATTCCATACATTCCTTGATATAACGATATTAGATCAAATAAGTATCAATGATTATTTTGATAGTAAATTTGACATAATTATTTTTAATTCAGACATATGGCCAAAATTGAAGAGCACAAAAAAGCTTGGTATACGGGACTTATATAGGCATTTACTAACCAATTATATACATGAATGGTTAGGCGAAAATAATATACGATATATTGAATATCAGTCTTTATCAGATATCACTAATTTACAGAATAGATGGTCAAAGCAATTATTATATACATTTTCTACAGGACATGGATGTATACGAAAAAACGAATATATGGTATTGCCTGACTTGAGCAGTGATGAATGCAATATTGTCAATAATAAGAGAATTACGACGAATTCTCCAAAAGAATATGATAACTCTATTCATTTTTTTGGGCCATGTACGGCAGTTGGCTCATTTGTAAAAAACGACAGTGACACTATAGAAAGTAATTTGCAAAGAGCGATTAACCATAAATACAAAGATTAACATCGTGTGGTAAATAGTGGGATAACCGGATGGGGAAGTGAAATAGAAATTTGCATAAATTCTTTATATGCGATTTTAAATACTAAATTCAAAAGTGGAGACATTGTTATCAACTTATCAATCTTTAGGTATACGGATGATCAATACTTTGAGAGCTATATTCATGACTATTCAATACCTTTTAATAAAAATACAGAAATTAACTGTTTTATCGAAGGTGAATCTTCTCACATCGATGCTCATGGAAATGAAATCCTTGCTGAATACATCTTTAATGATATAAAGGCGTTGCTTGATGCAAAAAATGTAGTTGGAAAACCAATTAACTTCCTTACTACGAAGCATTTGGGCGATGAAGAAAATCTTCAATTGAACGAGTACATTAAAAGAATAAAGCAGAATAAATTCTGCGAATCAAGTGGTTTAAAAACTGGTGCGATTGTCATGAACTGTAACCCGTTTACATTGGGTCATCAGTATTTAATTGCTGAAAGTTTAAAAGTAATTGATTATCTCTATGTCTTTGTTGTGGAAGAAGATAAATCTTTCTTTTCGTTTAAAGATAGATTTAAAATGGTAAAAGCCGCATGTAAGAATTATAATAATGTTAAAGTATTTCCAAGTGGCAAGTATATGATATCAGCTCTTACATTTGCAGACTATTTTAACAAAGAATCGCTACAGCAAGGTGTTACAATAAATCCGTCATTTGATGTGGAGCTGTTTGCATCAAAAATTGCTCCTGCATTAAATATTCGTTTTCGGTTTGTAGGTGAAGAGCCTTTCGATTATGTTACCGCGCAGTATAACATTTCTTTAAAAGAAGTTTTGCCGGAATACGGTATCGAACTCATAGAAATACCTCGCTACCAGGTTGAGGGAGAAATGGTCAGTGCGACTAAGGTAAGAAGGCTCTTAAAAAGCGGAGATTATGATGGTTTGAAAAATTATCTTCCTGAAACAAGCTATCAGTACATCAGAAAAAACAGAAAATAGAGTTCTATTGTTCTTACAGTTTCTTTTGATGTTCAATAATTGTTCAACTAATCTCTGAAAAACCGGGGTATTACAGGAAAACCTGTGGTAAGCCCCAACCCCATACCCCCGCATAAAATCAACATTCGGGCAAATTGGGACAAGCCGTGATAAGCTGCGAAACCGATTCACACGCAATAGGTCAAGGGTTCGAGTCCCCTTGTGTCCACCATGTAATCCCGCATAAACTTTATGTTTATGCGGGATTACATGGATTCGTATGCGTTGAAATTTTAGAAATGTGAATTTGCAAACAAGGAAATCAGTGCTTCAACATTTTTTCTCAAAGGTATACTCTTTTCTATTTCCCATCCACGAACAGTTCTTGGCCAGATTCCGAGCAAGGCTGCGAATTTACCCTGGGTTAAACCCATAAGATTGCGTAGTTCCTTAACCTTGTCCCCATATCCATCAGATATAAATGTTAGATATTCGTCATAAAGAAGAAATTTTTCTATCCCCAAAGCTGAGGCAATGCGTTCGCAAGCTTCAAAATCACAAGGGGATTGTCCATTTTCATACCTGAAGGTTGTGGTTTTAAAAAATCCGGTGGCCTCAGCGAGCTGTTCCTGCGTCATACCTTTTAA
>DBTI01000178.1 GCA_002306975.1 Ruminococcaceae bacterium UBA1320 | reverse complement strand
TAATCACAACAGACGGCTGGCTGAACACCGGAGATTTAGGCTTTTTGAGGAACAAACGGCTTACGATTACAGGCCGCGCGAAAGATGTAATTTTTGTTTCCGGTCAAAATTACTATTCTCAGGATATAGAGCGGGTTGCAGAAGGCGTTGAAGGGATAGAGCTTGGGAAAATCGTTGCAAATGGAATCTTTAACAAAAACCTCGGTAGTGACGATTTGGTTCTTTTTGTACTATTCGAAGAAGAACCGGTAAAGTTTATACCTTTAGCGGCAGCTTTGAAAAAAACGATAAATGAGAAATTGGGTATAGAAGTTACCGAAATAATTCCAGTTACAAGTATACCCAAAACTTCGAGCGGAAAGATTCAACGCTTTAGGCTGAGTGAGCGTTATGTAAATGGAGATTTTGATTTACTAAAACAAGAGATACATAAGCTGATGGCTGAAGAGTTCAATAACAGGGAAATCACACCGCCACAAAATCCCACTCAAGAAGAATTGGTAAAAATATGGTCTGAAGTATTAAATATAGAACGCATCGGTATACACGATGATTTTTTTAGCTTGGGTGGAGATTCCCTTAAAATAACGCAGCTGCTTTCAAGAATCAGAGATGTTTTCGATATTGAGCTGGAGCAAGTGCAGCTTTTTGATAATACCGACATCGAAAGTCTCTCCAAGATAATTGAAACTTGCCGTATAAATAATAAATTTAAGAGTGAAAAGATTGAAAGTGTACCTGACAAATATAACAGGGCGCCCTTGTCTTTTGCTCAGCAGCGGCTGTGGTTCCTTGACAAGCTCAATCTGCAAAGTCCCCAGTATAACCTGTGTGCGGGTCTTGTCTTGAAAGGAAACCTGAATAAGGATGCCTTGATTAGAAGTCTGAATTCAGTAATAAAAAGGCATCATGTATTGCAGATGTCTTTTATCGAAGATAACGGGCAGCCTGTTCAGATTTTTAACCACGATAATGAAATGTCACTTGACGATATAGATTTGACAAGCACCCCTGAAAGTGAGAGAGGAAAAAAGGCCCTTGATATAGCCAAGGAAGAAGCAGCAAAGCCGTTTCATCTGGAAGAGGCGCCGCTTATAAGGGGTAAACTGCTTTGCACAGAAAAAGATGAGCACATATTGATATTGGTTGTTCATCATATCGTCTTTGATGGATGGTCTTTTGGTATCCTGTTAGAGGAACTGGGCTTTTATTACGAAGCATTTCTTAATGGCTCAGCGCAAGACCTTCCGGATCTGGAAATCCAGTACGTAGACTATGCATTATGGCAGAGTGAGAAAGCGCAAAAAGGACATTTGGAAAATCAGATTCAATATTGGAAGAAGCAGCTGGGCGGCGACCTTCCGGTTTTGGATTTGCCCACAGATAAACCAAGACCGTCTGTCCAAACTTACATAGGTAAAAAAATCACAAGCGCTCTTTCGGAGGAACTGCTTGAAAAATTGAAGTCTTATGCAGGGAAAGAGAACGCCACGCTGTTTATGGTGCTCTTTGCTGCATTCAATGTGTTACTTTATAAATATACGGGGCAGTCGGATATTATTTTGGGATCACCTATTGCGAACCGTAATAGGAAGGATATTGAGGGGATAATCGGGTTCTTTACAAATAATATTGTTTTGCGTACCGCGTTTTCCGAAGAGATGGATTTTAACAAGCTCTTGGAAAGTGTTAAGAAAGTGACGCTTGAAGCCTATTCGAATCAGGATGTACCTTTTGAAAAGCTTGTGGAAGAACTGCATGTTGAACGGAACATGAGCAGAAATCCCTTGTTCCAGATATTATTTGGAATGCAGAATACACCGTTGCCAACCAAGATATTTTCTGAAATCAATGTTTCAAATATGGATATAGACGGTGGATATTCAAGATTCGATTTATCGCTTGACGTGCATGAGACGGGTGACGGAATAGCTCTCGATTTTGAATATAATACCAATTTGTTTAACGATGACACAATTATCAGAATGGCTGGGCAGTACAAACAACTGCTTGTGGAAATCATTAAGAAACCTCGTCAACGCCTTGATAAAATTGAGATACTGACTAAAGAAGATCAGATTATTCTGAACAAATTGAACAGTACAAATGAAAAATTCGAAGACGTTACCAACTGGACTAAACTTTTTGAAAAACAGGCTGTGGAAACACCTGATGCCATAGCGGCAGTCTGCGGAAACGATCAAATATCCTACCGTGAACTGGATGAAAGATCGAACAGACTGGCGCATTACCTGATATCACTTGGAGCAGGACCTGAAAGAGTGTTAGGCATATATATGGAGCGCTCTATCTGGATGCTTGTGGGGCTGTTGGGCATACATAAAGCCGGGGCGGCCTATTTGCCGATGGATCCCATCTTTCCACAGGAACGGCTCAAATATATGCTTGAAGATGCAAAGGTCAAAATAATTCTGTCTTTAGAAAGTTTATCAAAGACTTTGCCGCTTAATGAAGCTCAGATCATATGCCTTGATAAAGAGTGGAACGGGATATTTAAATTAAGCAGTGAATCACCTCAAGCAGAAACTGCTGCCGATAACTTAGCTTATCTGATTTATACGTCGGGTTCCACCGGCAACCCGAAGGGCGTTCAAATCGAACAGCGTGCACTGATTAATTTCCTGCAGTCTATGGTAAAAAAGACAGGGATAAATGATAAAGACACCCTTTTGGCGGTTACAACACTATCTTTTGACATTGCGGGTCTGGAATTGTATCTCCCCTTGATTTGCGGAGCGAAAACAGTTATCGCATCACGGGAGGAAGTAATTGACGGTTCAAGACTTGCAGAAATGCTATCGGAAAAGGGTATAACCATCATGCAAGCCACTCCTGCGACATGGAGGCTTCTCATAGAAGCGGGATGGAACGGAACTGAGGGTTTGAAGGCTTTGTGCGGTGGAGAAGCCTTCTCAAGGGAACTTGCCAACCAACTTTTGGAACGCTGTTTATTGGTCTTTAATGTATATGGCCCGACCGAAACAACGATCTGGTCAACACTGGACAAAATCGAAACCTGCACAGGACCTGTCATGATTGGAAGACCTATTGCCAACACCCAGGTTTATGTGCTCGACAAGTCGATGAACCGCGTCCCCATAGGAGTAGCGGGTGAATTATATATTGGCGGGGACGGGCTGGCAAGAGGGTATTTGAATCTTCCCGAACTGACATGTGAAAAGTTTATACCTGACCCATTTAGCAGCAAAAACGGCGCGTGTTTATATAAAACCGGCGATCTGGTAAAATGCTCGCCCGATGGAAAGCTGGAGTATGTCGGGCGTATTGATAATCAGGTTAAGATTAGAGGATACAGAATAGAACTGGGTGAGATTGAGGCGCTGTTGAATCAGCAGGCGGAGATAAAAAACTGCATCGTAGCAGATAAGGAAATAATACCCGGTGAAAAGTCATTGGTAGCCTATATCATACCCGCAGTCTCAAAAGATAATATGAATCTGAAAGCCGGACACTTACGAAACTGCTTAAAAGAAAAGCTCCCGGGTTATATGATTCCCTCCGCATTTGTAATCATGGATTCCTACCCCTTGACCCCAAATGGAAAAATAGACAGAAAGGCTTTACCTGTTCCCCAGAGGATCGGATCACATGATAAAACGAGCGGTATTCCGAGCGCGGGCAGAACGGAAAAAATCATTGCTTCAATATGGCAGGATGTTTTAAAAACAGACGATGTTGACCTCAATCAGAACTTTTTTGACGCGGGCGGGCACTCTTTGCTTTTGGCACAAGTGAGAAGCAAAATCGAAAAAGAGCTTCATAAAGAAATATCCATGATGGACCTTTTTAAATATCCCACGATAAGCTCTTTGGCAAGATATTTGCAGGAAGAAGAGAAAACAGAGTCTGAAAACGATTCCACGAATAGCGATCCCTCAAATTGCGATTCCTCGAATAGCCATTTCCCGAAAAAACCGGAAGATTGGGATAAGGATAATAGTATTGCCGTAATAGGTCTTAGCGGCAGATTCCCCGGAGCGAAAAATATTGATGAGTTTTGGGAGAATCTTTGCGCGGGAACCGAGTCTGTTTCCCGCTTTACGGATGAGCAGGTCTTGGATGAGGGTGTGGATCCGGCGATTTTGAAAAAACCGGGCTATGTTAAAGCGGGTGGTTCACTTGATGAAATAGACAGATTTGATGCGCTGTTTTTTGGATATAACCCCAGAGAAGCGGAGTTGCTCGACCCTCAACAGAGAATTTTTCTGGAGGAAGCATGGAAGGCACTTGAAAACGCGGGCTATGATTCCGAAAGATTCGGAGGCTCAATAGGACTGTACGGAAGTATGGGGATGAACACCTATGCACAGCATTTAAAAGAAACGTATGCTGCGAAAGGCCTTGCCGGAGATTATCAGATCATGACCAGCAATGACAAGGATTTTCTTGCTACGCGTGTTGCCTATAAAATGGGTCTGGAAGGCCCGGCCGTGACGGTTCAGACTGCATGCTCGTCTTCGCTGGTCGCCGTTCATCTGGCATGCCAAAGCCTTATCAGCCGGGAATGCGATATGGCGCTGGCAGGTGGAGTTTGCATCAGAATCCCTCAGAAATCCGGCTATTTATATCAAGAGGGTATGATTCTGTCGCCTGATGGCTGCTGCAGGGCTTTTGACCAACAGGCAAACGGAACTGTCGGCGGTAATGGCGCAGGGGTGGTCGTGTTAAAGCGTCTTAAAGACGCGGTACATGACGGCGATAGTATAAGCGCCGTGATAAAAGGTTCTGCAATAAACAATGACGGTGCCCGCAAAATAGGATACACAGCACCGGGAATTGACGGTCAGGCAAAAGCTGTGGCAATGGCTCAAGCCAAGGCGGGAATAGACCCTGAATCAATAACCTATATCGAAGCTCATGGAACAGGGACTCCGCTGGGGGATCCAATCGAGATAGAGGCTTTGACAAAGGTTTTTGCCGCGAAAACCCATAAAAACGGGTTCTGCGCTATTGGCTCGGTCAAGACAAATATCGGGCATCTCGATGCTGCGGCAGGTGTAACCGGGCTCATTAAAACAGTATTATCGCTGCGTAATAAAAAGATTCCACCCAGTTTGCACTTTGAGAACCCCAACCCGAAGATTGATTTTAAGAACAGCCCGTTTTATGTAAACAATTCGCTCAAAGAATGGAATAACGCTTCAGGTCCTTTACGGGCAGGGGTAAGCTCGTTTGGAATTGGAGGCACCAATGTCCATGTAATCCTGGAAGAAGCGCCGGATCCAAACCGCAGCCCAAGCAATAACGAGCCTTGTTTGTTAGTTTTTTCGGCAAAAGATAAAAAAGCGTTAAACAGGATGACTTCTGATTTTTGCAGTTTTCTAAAGGAAAACAGGAATATAAATATTCAGGATGCGGCATACACCCTGCAATTGGGAAGAAGAGAATTCCAATTCAGAAGATATCTTGTTTGCACTTCCGTCGAAGACGCTTTGGAAGCTTTTGAAAATACCGATGGGCGTATCCGTGACAATATTGACGCACAGCTGCAAACTGAAAACCGGGTTGCAGCCGAAAATATAGAGAAGCTTTCACTTGAGGAGATTGGCGATAGATGGCTTGGGCGGGCTAATATAGACTGGAACAAGCTTTATCACAATCAAAAAAGGAAGCGCGTGTCTCTTCCGGTGTATCCTTTAGAAGGTCAATCCTATTGGTTCAAAAAGAGCGATTCCTTAAAAAATAATCATTCTGAATCGAATTCGGCAAAAAATACTGATATTTCCGAATGGTTTTATGCACCAATCTGGCAGCA
>DBTI01000124.1 GCA_002306975.1 Ruminococcaceae bacterium UBA1320 | reverse complement strand
GCAACGCTGTCTGTAATGTTGACGGCATAAAGCGTATGCTCACCCGTCTCCTCGAAAGCCTTCTTTTCCGCTTCCATAAACAGCGGGACACGTTCGGCCATCGGACAATACGGCATATTTGCGGAGAGCAGTTCGTCATCCTTAATCACGTCGACACCGCCGCGAGCCGCCTCATAAAAGAGCTCAGCGCCCTCCTTGGGTGTCCAGCCAATGTTGGGTTTGATCATTGCATTCAGAAGCGGGCGGCCATAAACATTCAACGTTTTTCGAAGGCCTTCCACACCAAACTTCGGCCCCTGAAACTGATCGACGTAACGCTTGGGTAGCGCGCAATCAAGCCACTTGATTTTACCGGAGGAAGCGATATTTCCGAAAACAGTAGAGAACAGCATCGGCAAATTCGCTCCAAAGTTATCCATCGGATAGGCAATTTGCACGACATAGGTACTTTCGTCTTGGGTATATCCGTCCGACGCCATATCCGGAACCTCATAAATCGATACGACCTTTGCGCCGAAGCGTCTTTTTTTATCATCCGTTTCCTTGGATACGGAGATCCAGGTTCCAGTCGTCTGTTCATCAGCAATTGCCAAAGCCAGTTTTTCTATGTTTTTCGTGCTTGTTACAATCTGATATGTACCGATTATGTAATCTTCCGAATATGCGACTTCGGGGAATGCGTACATCATGTTGACTTGACCAAGATTTTGTTCCATATTGCTTCCTCTTTTCTATATTTTTTTTACTTGCTAAATGAGATTTGAGAATACATCCTCAAACGCATTTAAAGTCAATTTCAGGGTCTCCTCATTATCTGCCATGCTTGTGTAGATACGGCTTCCGGCGAGTGTTATAATTCCGTTTGCCGTCAGGGCAGCACCGAATTCTCCGACCGCGTTCTTTCTCTCTCCGAGTTTCTTGACAATGTCGGGATCTTTTGCCGAAAGGTACATCATACCCGCAACTTCAAAATGCAGGATCGACCCTGTATTCCATACAACAAAGGGCAGATTATACTTTTCGATGAGTTTCTGAATTCCTGCGCAAAGAAGGTCGCCATTCTTACCGGCAATGATTGGGGCATTGGTTCTTGCAATTTCTTCAATCGCAAAATAACCTGCTGCGCAACTGAGCGGATTGGCGGACAGCGTCCCGCCCACATAAGCGCGCGGTTTGCCCACATCGACACCCGCAGCCAGACAGCTCATGATTTCTCGTTTTCCTCCAACGCCGCCGGCTGCCGGATACCCGCCGGCAACGATCTTTCCAAATACTGTCAGATCAGGCCGCACGTTGAAATATCCCTGTGCGCCGCCCATGCCGAGTCTGAACGCTGTGACGACCTCGTCAAAAATCAGTAGCGCACCGAATTCATCGCAGAGCTCACGAGCTTTCCGGTTAAAATCCCGATTAGCCAAGCGTGTTCCGCTCTCCGGGCCAATCGGTTCAAGCAGCACGCCAGCCGTTCCGCCGTTTTTTTCATTTTCCTCCAGCAGTTTTCGAAGTCCTGCGATATCGTTTGGCAGAATTTCTTGGGTATGCGCAGTGCACTCTTCCGGAATTCCATTCGCTTCGAGTCGTTTTGTCTGGGGTATGTGCAACGAGTAAACAAGCTGATCGCTCCAGCCGTGATATGCACCGCCAACTTTTATAATTTTTTTCTTTCCCGTGTACGTACGCGCAACCCGAATTGCAACCATGTCAGCCTCGGTGCCGCTGGCAAGGCTACGGAACATCTCAACCCAAGGCATATATTTATTGATCGTTTGGGCGAGTTTCAGCTCATATTCATGAAATAATCCCGTACACGGGCTGCACTCACGAATGACCTCTATAACCTTTTCCTGCACGGGAAGATAGTTGCTTCCTAAAAGGGTCGGCCCTCCGGCCTGCAGATAATCGACATAACGATTACCGTCCACATCATATAGGTAGGCGCCCTCAGCGTTCTTAATCGCAAGCGGAAATGGATAGTTGAATGCGAGATTATGCTGCACTCCGCCCGGAATATACGTTTTAGCGGCATCAACCATTTTTTTTGAACCGGCACACTTCTTTTCGAAATATGAATGATACTGTTTCATTGCCTCCGGTTTGATATGGTACACTTTATCTGTCATTAATCTTGACATTTTTTCTTCTATAATACTTGCGTCTGGCCATGCAGAAATTGGATACTGATCATACATAACTGGTGGTCCCTTTCTTCTATTTCACTCGGTGTCGCTCTCTGAACATCATGCAAAAGGCACACGCAAAGCTTCACAGCACAATTCTTTCCCCGCTTTGGTACCTCATGCATCCTTAAATATCCTATAAATCCGAATCTAGTCGAGCTGCGTCGAAGCATACAATGACATTTGGAATAATGATAAGAACGCTGGATGAATTTTTCTTTCGTGTTTTAACGGCCATATCATCAATCCGCTTCTTTGTATAAATTATACTAACGCCTATTTATGTTGTCAATATTATTATTCTACTATTGGTCATTTTTACGCGTCAGTCGAGCTGTCGCTTGAAATCATTGCCTGATCCAAGTATAATTACTACAAATCTACAGATTCTATAGAAAAGAAATGGTGGAGCCGATGTCAAACGACAAAGCAAAAATGCCTCTTCGGGCAAAGAAAAAGCTGCAAGTCGAGCACGATATCACGCACAGCGCTTTGCAGCTATTTGAAGCAAAGGGATATAATTCAGTCAGCATCGACGAAATTGCCGAGGCGGCCAATGTCTCAAAGGGTACTTTTTATAACTATTTCCCCGTAAAAGAAGCCGTACTACTTAAGCTGTCACAGAACTCAATCAACACGGTCAAAGAAGCCATGTCAAAATCGCAAGCTTCAGAAAACCCGGTAGATATGATCAGATTATGTCTCCATTATTTAATCGACGATATTTTTATGTGGAGGAACGTCGCAAGAGAAATTGCCACAATCAATATTACCAACGAAAGTGTCAGCAGCCTTCTATACTCACTGTTTATTGACTATGTGGTCGACGCGCAAAAGAAAGGGATTTTTCGCAATGATTATAACTGCGATGTTATTTTGCGCTCTGTCATAGGAATTTACTACATTGCCGTTTTCTGGTTGAATCCAACTACCAGCAAGGAGGAATACCTCAGCCAACTTGATATATCGTATTTGTTTATCCTCGAAGGCATTCTGCGCGATTCGTAAGCGATCCGCCTTATCTATGGTTCATGAGCAATATCAGAAACTCATCTTCCGGGCAACGATTGGAAATACGGTTATATGACGACCCCCCGTCAAAGCGCAAGCGCAATCTGATTTGTTTATAATCAGCTAGATCATTGTTCCGCCAGTTTTCTTTGCAGAGCGCGGTATGGCATTCATGTGTCTGTTCAGTGCGCATAAAAACTATTCCATCCAGCCATTACTTTTCTATAAACGAATTATAACTCTACACATGGTTCTTTGCTTTGCTCTCAGGCGGACGCAATTGTTGTTGTGTCCCTTTTTTTTCGTATTTAGAAAACATCGTAACGTGTCATAGTCCTTGCAGAATTGTTCAAACGCGATAATGAAGTCGATTTACGGTTCACTATCTCGTTTTACTCGCACCGCATTGATCATTTCGATTTTGCCGACAAACTCAAAAAAAGCAATAATTGAATATATTAAAATCATATATTGTACTTTACTTTAATATTAGTCTTTGGTATATTTATATTGCAGCATATCTTTCATTCGTAAATGAAGTATAAATATAAATATTAAAAGGAAGAAAGCACGATGTCAAAAAAAGTCATTGCATATGATGTAGGAACTACGGGAATGAAAACTTGTCTGTTCAGCATCTCGGCTGAAGACAGTGTGCGGCTCATTGATGGAGAGGTTGAACACTATGATCTCCAAATTCTTGAAAACGGCGGTGCTGAACAGGATCCTGCCGACTGGTGGGATGCGATGTGCAAAAGCACGAAACGATTGTTAACGCGGCTCGGAGTATCAAAGGAAGAGATCAAAGGGGTATCATTTTGCTCGCAGATGCAAACGCTTGTTATGGTTGATAAGAAAGGTCTTCC
>DBTI01000123.1 GCA_002306975.1 Ruminococcaceae bacterium UBA1320 | reverse complement strand
TTCTACCATTGAACTACACCCGCTTCTATAAGACCGCTGCCATTCGGCGCTTTTTGCGGCGATTGTTATTATATCAAATCAGCCGCCGCATGTCAAGCAATTATCGCTATTTTTAATCAATAACAAAGTAAAAAGTTCAATAAAAGCACAGATTTCGACTGGCTTTATTATATAGATGTCGCCGTAATTTTATCATCCTCGGCAGTCATAGCGATGCCGATTAACTTTTCATCGCATTTGTCAACGAGAAGCTGGGCTATTCGGTCTTCCACCTCACGGCGGACGTTGTTTCTCAAATCTCTCGCGCCAAACTTTCCGCCGAATGATTTTTTAACCAATGCGTTTATAAGCGCGTCATCCCACCTCAATTCGATTTTTTTAAGAGCCATGGCAGTTTTAAGTTCTTCCATCATAAGCCCGCCAATGAGCGCGTAGTTGCTCTCAGAGAGGGCGGTGAAGGCAACTATATCATCTATACGGCTGATAAACTCCGGACGCAGGAAATCTGAAAGAGCCTTTAACGCTTTATCCTTCGCCATAGCGGTCGGCTCACGGTTAAAGCCCATTGAACCCTCTTTGCGCTCCGATCCTGCGTTTGAAGTCATTACGATGACTGTGTTTTCAAAGTTTACTGTTCGGCCGTGCGCGTCGGTGACGCGCCCGTCGTCGAGGATTTGAAGCATGATGTTGAGCACATCGGGATGCGCTTTTTCAATCTCGTCAAAAAGAATGACGGAATACGGTTTGCGTCTTACTTTTTCGGTAAGCTGCCCGGCCTCGTCATAGCCGACATATCCCGGAGGCGCACCGATGATGCGCGACACCGAGTGCTTTTCCATAAACTCGGACATATCAAGCCTTATAAGCGTATCCGGCGTATCAAAAAGCTCACCTGCAAGAACCTTGACAAGCTCAGTTTTGCCCACGCCGGTGGGGCCGACAAAGATAAACGACGCCGGGCGCCTGCGGGGGCTTATCTGCACGCGATTGCGTCTGATTGCGGCGGAAACAGCTTCTACCGCTTCATCCTGCCCGATAATTTTCTTGGATAATGTTTCTTTGAGCGTGGCAAGGCGTTTAAACTCCTTCTCGCGCACGCGGCTTGCCGGGATACCAGTCCACAGTTCGATTACGCGGGAAAGATCATCGTCTGTGACCGAAATGTCTCCCGCCGCGTCGCGCAGGCCCTGTGCCGTCGCAAGCAGACGGCACTCTTCCGCCTTTACGTCGGCAAGCTGCTTATATATATCCTGCCCCTCAGACTGAACAAGCTGTTCCTCCTGAACTTTAAGACCGGACAGCTTGCGTTCAACACCGGCAAGCTCTGAAGCCGCCTTGTTTCGCAGAGCGGCGCAGGCACAGGATTCGTCGAGCAGGTCAATCGCCTTGTCGGGTAAAAATCTGTCGGAAATATATCTTTCCGATAATCTTACAATTTTCGAGATCAACGCGTCGTCCACTTTAACGGAATGGTATTTTTCATAATAGTCTTTTATGCCTAAAAGTATGCTGACCGTGTCTTCAACCGACGGCTCCTCAACCTTTACGGGTTGAAAACGTCTTTCAAGAGCCGCGTCCTTTTCAATATATTTACGGTATTCTTCAAAGGTAGTCGCGCCGACAACCTGAATTTCACCGCGCGACAGCGCGGGCTTTAGAATATTGGCGGCGTTCATTGAGCCTTCCGCGTCACCCGTGCCGACAAGATTGTGAACCTCGTCGATGAACAGAATGATGTTGCCTGCCTTTTTAACCTCGTCTATAAGACCCTTTATGCGGCCTTCAAACTGACCTCTGAACTGTGTTCCCGCCACTAGTGCGGTAAGGTCAAGAAGATACACCTCGCGGTCGGCAAGACGCGGCGGCACTCCGCCGCCTGCAATTTTGAGTGCAAGCCCTTCTGCAATTGCGGTTTTACCGACACCGGGCTCACCGATAAGGCAAGGGTTGTTTTTTGTGCGTCGGCAAAGAATCTGCTCAATACGATATATTTCACGGTCACGGCCGATGATACGGTCTATTTTACCGTCATGTGCCTTAGCCGTGAGATTTATGCAATAATTATCAAGATATTTGCGCTTTGCGTTTTTTGATTCCTTCGGGCGGCTTTCTTTGGTTCTTTCACTGTTAAAGCCATTGTTTTGACCGCCGTCACCTTGATTAAACATATTTTCAAGGAAGGGGAAGGTTGCCGCACCGCCCGGCTCAAAGCCTTCGCTGCTTTCATTGCCTCCCTGTCCCATTATGCTTTCAAGCTCATTGCCCATATTCTCAAGGTCTTCGTCACTTACGCCCATTTTTTCAACAAGGTCGTTTACCGGCTTTATGCCAAGCTCGCGCGCACATTGAATGCAAAGGCCATCGTTAATGGTCTTGCCATTTTCAACCCTTGTGATGAAGACAACTGCTATTCTTTTCTTACAGCGTGAACAAATCATTAAATTATCCCTTCTTTACAAGAAAATCTGCGTAACAATCATTGTTATCCGCTTTTTTGACCTTTTTTAGAAAATATTTTTAAAAATGACGGTATATACATGATCAGAGAGAAAAACATAAAAGCAAGCACAATTCCCAGCAAAATATCAATTAAATTTCTTGTTGGTCTTAGCGCAATAATAAGCGTCATGGCGGCATAGAACACGACAGTAGCCATCTTGCCGAACCACTTTGACGACATCATTTCCTTGCCTTTTCTTATAATATTCGCGCCGACTCCAATCATTACCAGTTCCTTTAAAATTAACAGGAATAAAATCCAAAAAGGAGCAACGCGCCTGACAACAAGGCAGGTACAGACTGTCGCCTGAGTGAGTTTATCGGCAAAAGGGTCAAGGATTCTGCCAAGATCGGTTATCATGTTGAATTTCCGTGCTATAATGCCGTCAACCACATCGGTAGCACCTGACAAAACAAGCACCGCTGCCGCGATGATACCCGAATATTGCATATCGGCTAAATAATAATAAACGAAAAAAGGTATCATGATAAGCCGCAAAACAGACAGCATATTTGGTATTCCCAGATTTTTAATGCCTTGCATGTGTTTGCCCGACATGAAGATAAGTCCCCTCTCTGCAAAAGGTGCGTAATAATCATAGGTCATCATTTTTAAATCACTAAAAGTTCTTTTTCGTTTTTGCTAGTTATTTTGCCCTGCCTTATATTAATAAATCACTTTTATCGATATTTCTTATAAAAAGTTCAAATAATATAATATCATAATATTATTTTTTTAACAACATATCTGTAAGAGGATTAATATTATGTACATATTTATAGATTTGCGTGGAGTTTATCGTGGATGAAGTTATGGGCGGGTTGTTTTGTAATGCCATAATCGAAACAGCAAGCGAAATTAATGTGCTGATAAAAAACATGATTATAATCGCTTGTATAACACCGATTCCCGCGCCCGCAAGTGAGTTAAGCGCCCCGATAAGCGGCAGCTTTCCGAATACACCCGCCACACCCGCGATAATCTTCACAGCGGCAAGACAAAGCGCAAGGAGAATAAAAAACGCAATGGTGCGTGAAATAAGCTGAGACAGCGGCATTGAAATTGCCTGAACAATGCTTGCCGTCGCTTTTGCGCCAAGAGCGCCAAGGCTTGAGCCTATTCCCGACATGGTGGTAGTTGCGACAGCAGGGACGCTTTCCAGAATTTTTGTTAAAAAAGCCTCGTTGCCATTTCCGCTTGAGGTGGCAAGCTGTGTAATAGAGCCTGTTACAAACTTATTCATAAACGCGTTGTCTATCCACTGCCCCACAGGATTACTTAAAAGATAGGCGACAACAAAGGAAGCGATATAACCGGCAAGCTCAACAAGAGATCTCAAAAAACCTTTTCGGAATGCGCGATAAATAACCACAACAAAAACAGCAACGGTTATTATATCAAGAAATAAACTCATAAACCTTCACCTCTTTTTTGATTTTTAAGTATAAAAAGTTGTATTAAAAACTTATTGTGTCATCTATAGTTCTAATTCAGATTATAGCTGCCGATAGACTGTGTACCGAATATATATGCGTGGTTTTTCATAGAAATAGCAGCCAAAACATCCATAGAGGCAGAAATCTGCGTCGGGTTTGAACAATTATCTTCAGTATAAATGATTTTGTTGTTTGAAACAACCACTGTTTTACCGTTTCCGTTGCTCACAGCTGTTATTTGCGACACATTTATATCGGTTTTTCCAAGAAGCTTGCCCTCGCCGTCAAGCGAAACAATCGTTGACTTTGTTCCGCTCTTTTTAAAAACAAGAACACAAGGCCCGTCGCCGTTGAAGCTGCAGTCAAGATCACTGCCGCCATAGCTGTAAACAGAAGCCTGATCGCCGGACGCGAACAAAAACACCGCTTTGCTGTCGCCCACTGCGGCAATACGGTCATTATCCTTGAAGGCTAAAGAATATAAAAGCGCGTTGTCGTATTTTTTCACCGCAACCGGTGTTTGGCTGTCTAAATTAAATATGTAAATATCCGAGAACATACTGCCGTTTCTCGCACCGATGACAACAGCGGCAAGTTTTTTACCGTCCGGGCTTATCGCCGCTGATAAAATCCTGCCCTGAGACGATTGCCACTTAAAGATGTTTTTATATGAATCGTCATAAACGTTAAGCTCACTCAAATAGTTTTCCGAATCGGTTACAATAGCGAAATCACCGTTTTGCCCCATTGCCGCCGTTGTTATATCATATAAGGTTGACGACGAATAAGGCTCGCTGTAACGTGTTTCAACACAAAAATGCTTGCCGCCGCGGTCATAGATAAGTGCCTTTCCACCGCCGGAAACAGCGGCAGGGTTGTTGATGCTATGCGGACGCACCGCAAGCTGATCGCCGTTCTGTGAATAGATAAGGAAAGAGGTGTCTGTTAAAACTCCGATATTTGAGCCGACCGGCACCGCCGCTTTTAAAGAGCCTTCGTCAAATTCAACCGGATATTTACTTTTTCCAAAGCTTGAAAAAAAGTTTTGAACCGATTCTGCAAGCGCCGGCGGAGACAGGGTTCCCCAGTTTATATAGATAAACCCGACAATCAGCAGCAATATGATAACCGCAATCATGCGCTTTTTGCGCTGCTTTTTTTTACGCAGACGTTCTTCACGCGCGTCACTGTATAATTTTAATTCATTTTCTTCATCGTCTTCGTCAACGACCTCATAGCCGCCTTCTTCATCATAGTTGTTGTCGTTTATATAAACTTCACGAGAGGTTTTTTTAGTCTTTTTCTTTTTACGGAATAACAAAATGCGTCACCCCTTTTTTGATTATTTTTTGTCTTTTGTTTTTTATAAAAATTTTGACTTCCCATAACAGCATTGCCACTCACACTGTGACATTATTTTATTTTGTTTAAAAGTACATTATTCAAATAACTTTTTTGTCGCTTACGCGTTGGTTTATTAAGAACACATCACCGTTTTGCCCCGCATTAATGCGGGTCACAAA
>DBTI01000080.1 GCA_002306975.1 Ruminococcaceae bacterium UBA1320 | reverse complement strand
CCATACATTAACTCTCCGACCCGGAAAAGTAAAAGTACAACGATAGTGGATTTTAAAGACGGAAGGGTGATATGAATCAACTGTTTCCATTTACCTGCACCATCAATGGCTGCCGCTTCATAAAGCTGAGTATCAATACCGGAAATAGCCGCAAGGTATACTATGGTTCCCATACCAGCGCATTTCCAGACATAAGTCAAAACGATTACACTAGTAAAAGTTCCTGGGTTGTTTAATATATTAGGAATCGTTCCTAGATAGCCAACCATTTGTGAAACTTCTTTGATAGCCCCGGCAGTGGGAGAAAACATTGCATAAAGAAGTCCATAGACAACTACCCATGAGATAAAGTTGGGTAAAATAACTGCTGTCTGTATGACCTTTTTATAATGCTTATTAATTATCTCATTTATCATCAGGGACATAATTATAGGAGTCGGGAAACCAATAACTAATTTTAAAATACTGATTACTATATTATTGGTAAGAGCCCTTTGAAATTCTGCTTGAGCGAATAATTGTTTAAAAACAGTAAATCCAACCCAAGGAGAGGCGTTGATTCCCTTAAAGATGTTATAGTCTCGAAAAGCAATTGTAATGCCATACATAGGTACATATTTGAATAACAAAAAATATAACAATCCTGGTACCATAATCAAATAGAGCATGTACTCTTTTCGAAAGTACTTAACAAATTGGTTATAGGTATTTTGTTTAGTCGGTTGAATCTTTTTAGATTTCATTATAAATTACCTTCACCCCTACAAATATTCTAGAAACTTTAGCAGATCAAGCAGGAAACAGATTACAGCAGTCGTTTTTTCCTGATCGCCTCTTTTAGTAAATATTTTGTCCGATTTTTTAGGCTGCAACCTATCCTATAGCAATTCCAATTAATAAAATGATTACCACATAGTTAAATAAGACAGAAATATCATTAACTGGAGTTATAAAAGCTGTCACATTCTTACTTTTTAAAAATGCTTTAATCGCTATCAGCCATCTTTCTAGTGCTGCAATGCCATCAGCCACTATAAAACTAGGCCGCCTACCTTGTTCTGTACAAGACGTTTTTAAATGATTTAGTTATAGGATCTACGGGGAACTTGACAGATTGAATTACTCGTCATATTGTTATAAAATAGTTCAACCATCAACCCGTTCTTGTTTATTATTATATTAGCAAGGTTTGTACTTGTCAATAATTATATTCAAAATTAAAAAAAATTTTTAGAAATACGTCTTTGATATTGACCAATTTGATTTTCAGAGTTAAACTATAATTAGTATTATTTAGAAAGGTACGTGAGAAGAAGTGCCAGGATGTTGTTTAAAAATTAAAGAGTCATTAGAAAGTTTAACGCGCAAGGAAAAACAGGTAGCGGAATTTATCCTCGAGTTTACAAGTGAGGCATTGGAAATGTCCATAGAAGATCTGGCCACTGCGAGTGGAACCAGCACATCGTGTGTGGTTAGACTTTGTAAAAGTCTCGGCTATGCAGGATATAAGGAGTTTAGCCATTCTTTGACCGCAGACGTCGCTGAAACCAACAAAGGTAATATTTTATACGAAGATATCCGCCCGGGTGACAGTCTTGATTCTATTGCTCACAATGTTTCCATGAGTAACATGAAGGCAATTGAGAACTGCCTTCAAATAATGGATTACGGGCAGTTGGAACTCGCCGTAGAGGCTATCAGTAAAGCAAAGAGAATTGATTTTTACGGTGTTGGTAACTCAGGGCTTGTTGCACTCGACGCGCACAGCAAGTTTCTACGCATCAACAAAGTCACCAACGCAAATGCTGACCCTCATGTGCAAATACTATCGGCAACCACACTGAAAAAAGGAGATGTTGCTGTCTTTATCTCATATTCAGGTGAAACACGAGACATATTGGCTATTCTTGATGTTGCAAAAAAAACAGCGGCAACTACCATTGCAATTTCACGTTACGGTAGAAACATATTAAGTGAGAATTGTGATATTAAACTCAGCGCTTCTGCAACAGAAACCCTTATAAGAAGCGGAGCTATGAGCTCTCGTATTAGTCAGCTTACAATTGTTGATATACTATATACTGCTGTTGCGAGTCAAGATTACGATGGGGTAAAACCTTACTTGAATAAAACACGCTTTGCCGCCGGTAAAATGCGTATCAGTAATAAGCAATAGAGCAGGAGGAAAGAAAATCATGCAGCTATCAATGGCAATTGATGCAGGAGGAACATATTTTAAGTACGGGGTTGTTGACGGTAATGGCGCCATATTAGACGGCAGCATATCCATGCTGCCTGTTAATTCCAAAGGAAGCGCTGATGAAATTTTTGATTGCTATGAAAAGTGTATTAATGATATGCGCATCTGTTCGTGCGAACATGATGCACAATTAATAGGACTTGGGGTGTCAACCCCAGGCCCTTTTGATTATGCCAGATATACAAGTGAGATGGATCATAAATTTGCCTCAATCAAAGGTATTGACATAAGGCAGGCGCTAGTTGAAAGGAGAATTATAGATTCTAACTGCAAGGTCAGTTTTTTACACGATGGGCATGCTTTTTTGCTTGGCGAATGTTGGACCGGAGCTGCAGCGGGGTTTAAAAATGTAATCGGCATAACCATAGGAACAGGGCTGGGCATTGGATATTACTTAAACGGACAGCTTTGCGACAACGGCAAGGGCGGGCCGATGGTCAGCATTTTCGGACTTCCCTACGGCAAAGGAATAGTTGAAGATGTGGTATCGGGTAATGGAATACTTAACTACTATAACGGCATAACGGATTGTGGAAAAGCTCCGGACTGTAAAGAGGTGGGCATTAGGGCTGACAACGGTGACAGGATGGCGATAAACTCATTTATTTATGCCGGAAAAGTGTTGGGGCAAACAATTGCGCCGTTAATTGAGCAGTATGATATTGAATGCTGCGTTTTAGGCGGGCAGGTTTCACGTTCTTTTGAATTTATAAAAATCGGAATGGTGGAAGCACCTGCTTGTTTAAAGCTGCAAAAACTGTCAATCGGGAAAAACCTGAATACATCTACTCTTGTTGGAGCCGCATCCTTGACTTTCAATGAATAATAAATATTTTCATTAATTGCTTTTATTATTGATTTATATTTTCGAAAATGATATAATATGTTCGGTAGTAAAAGTAATACCTATATAAAATATTTTCAGCGAAACGAAAGGATGTTTATCTATGAGCTTTATGTTCAACCCTAATCCTTATGATGACCCCAATGCCGTCAATCCTCTGGCAGTCCCAAGAGATATTATTGATGAGATTACATGTGGTACAGATAAAGCAGCTGTTTCACTTGTCGCAGCATCCGCAAAGATCGTTGCCTTAAAAGGCCGTTGCACAATTTGCATAGACGGTTATCCAAGCGCGCAATTCGAAGAGTTCGTTGATTTACTGAAGCATTATGTAACGTGTTCCAATAATTCATTCGCCAGTTTTAATACAAGGGATATAACAAAGTCACCGGAAAAACTGGAAGAGCTTTTGGCTGACAGTTTGCCTACCGATACAAAAATTGATCCGGTGCTTTTATATGGGCGTATCTTCTCCGGTAGTTATGCCGAAATCTTTGATGAAGAGAAGCTATCCGAACTTAAAGAAAAATTGCAGTCTATTAAAAGCGGAATTACTGTAGTATATGGAAACGGATCTGCATTTCAGGGCTTACAGCGTAATTGTGATCTTTGCGTGTGGATGGACGTTACACCCAAAAGGGCTGTCCTCAATGCAAAAGAAGGTAAATTTATAAACTTAGGAGTCAGTTCTCCCAGACCTTTCAAAGAAACACTGCGCAGAGCTTATTTCTGTGATTTCTTTATTTCCGAAGAATTAAGGGGAAATTTACTTCGCAACAATCAGATAGACTACTATATAAATGCGGATCATCCAGAAAATTTAACACTTTTATCTGCCAAGGCCTTAAACGGCATCATGTCACCGCTTGCAAAGACACCTTTCCGCTGCCGCCCGGTATATATTGAGGGAGTATGGGGAGGCCAGTTTATTAAGAAGGTCCGAAATCTTCCCGACCAGCTCACTAATGTTGCATGGTCTTTTGACCTTATTCCGCTTGAAGTGAGCATTGTTGCACAAATTGGAGAAATCCAGGTTGAATTTCCCTATCATACCTTTGTACAAAAAGAGGGAGAATCAATTATGGGCGCTGAAGTCGTAAAGCGCTTTTATGGCTATTTCCCCATCAGGTTTAATTATGACGATACCTGGCATTCGAGCGGTAATATGTCCATTCAGGTTCATCCCGACGAGAAATTTATCAAAGATAACTTCAATGATTTTGGACGTCAGGATGAGAGCTATTATATTGTAACGACTGGCCATGAGGCTAAAACATACTGTGGATTTAAAGACGACGTCAAATTTACTCAGTTTATTGAGGACATCAAAGAGTCTGAGAAACACAAGACAGAAGTCGCGTATGATGACTATGTTAACGCAATTCCTTCAGTTCCCGGAAGGCAATTTATGCTTCCTAGTGGAACTATTCACGCATCCGGCCGCAACCAAGTGATATTGGAAATCGGAAGCTTGACTGTCGGATCTTACACATTTAAGTTATATGATTATCTCCGTAAGGACCTTGACGGCAAACCTCGTCCAATACATTCTTATTATGGTGAAAAAGCGCTTAATGCGGATTATAACAGCACATATGCATCGAAATATCTTGCTCATGACCCCGTACTGGTACGATCTGGTGACGGTTTCAAAGAGTATATTGTCGGTGAGTGCGTACAGCTGTATTTCACACTGCATCGTATGGAAATTGAACATTGCGCGTCAGATAATACCAATGGAGTCTTCCACGTGTTGGTACTTGTAGACGGTGAACATGTCTGTGTAAAATCGAAAGCTAATCCAGAACTATGTTTTCATATGAACTACCTTGATATGATCGTCGTTCCTGCTAATATCGGTGAATATGAAATCATCAATGAAGGTATACAGCCGGTTGTAGTACATAAGACATTCTTAAAATAAGATAATTACAGTTCATAAATTTTTATATAAAGTAATGTTGCGCAGGTATAAATAATTATGTCTGCGCAACATTAATTTCAAACAGAAAGGAAATTTGAGATGGGTATTAATCGTACTGCAAAAATTGGTCTGCTGTTAATTGGTTCACGAAGATTCCGACAAATGGGTAAGGATACAGCAAGAGGAGTGTATTCTGAAAGAAAAGATTTGGAAGCGCAAACTATTATAGATAGCATAAAGCCAGCAGGAGAGATTGTTTTTAATGGCATCATATATGAACGTGAGGATGTAAAAAAATCTATTCAGAGCTTTTGTGCTGAACAGGTTGATTGTGTTGTCGCAATCTATCTTTCATGGGCTGATGACTTTGCTTGGATCAGGTTTTTACGTGATATGCCACCAATTCCAATTTTGTATGGAAGTATCATTCGCGACAAAATAGATATCACTGATACCAATGATGAAGATCAATTTGTGGAATTTTTATCTGCAGGAAGTCTTGTCGGTGCTCTGGAAGGTTCCGGCTCGGTTTCAAGGTTTAAACGGCCTATGATGGAAACTTACCTTGGCAGCCTTGAGCAGTTATCAGATAAAGTTAAGAGCTTTGCTAATGCTTCACGGGTCAGATCAATTTTGAAAGATTCAACTGTAGGGCTTCTTGCCTGCTATAACGAGGTTATGTGGTCAACCTATGTGGATCCATATAGCGTATTTATGAAAGTAGGTCCTGAACTAAGATTTCTTTCTGTAGCGCAGCTTTTTGAAAGAACCAATGGCATTCCTGAGGAAAAAGTTGATGAAGTCTTAGATTCGTTAAGCAAGCAATTTTCCACTTATAATAATGTAGATTATCAAAAATTCAGAGCTTCTGTTAAATCTTCTTTAGCAATGGAAAAATTAGCGGAAGAATTTAATCTCGATCTGCTGGTGCTAAACGATGTCGATTCTGTTCTGTTCGAATGGATAGGATTGCGACCCGGATTTGTTCCTACAAATAAGAAATCTCAACTCAGTGTCGTACCTGAGGGCGATATAGGTGGAGGTCTCGCGGTTTATATATTGCATTTACTTAGTGATAATAATGTAAACTTTATGGAGCCTTTCTACATTGACAAAGTCAATCATTGCTTTTCCGCAGGACATGCAGGGCCAAACAATTATTGGCAAAAGCCGGAGAATACCATAATTGCAAAAGATGAGCGTTTTGCAAAAACCAATTACAAGTATGCCGGAGCTCCTTTTGCATGGTACGTTTTTCCTGAAGGTACGAAAACCATGCTGCACATGTCTCAAAGCAACGGCAGTATGAAAATGGTTTGCACTCTGGTAGAAGCGCTGCCTTCAGAGCATACTCTGGCCAGCTATTCTCACTGCACATTCCGGCATGCTTCGCTTGAACCTCAGGAGTTGTTCGATAAAATATTAAAAATCGGCGTTACACAGCATTATGCCATTGTTGATGGCGATTATTTGGAGGAACTTGAATGCTTTGCGAAACTTATGAATTTCGAATTTTATAAGATTTGAAAATCATCAACTCTGCATCTTAACTGGAAATGCTAGCTTGAAGAGATGATACAATTTCGCATGACCTTAGCTCTTATACGCCGATTTTGGTTTTTATCGCCGTGTTTTCATGAAATTCTGCAATAATATGGTTTCCAACAGTAAAGGGGTGCTGCAAAATTTTCATTTTGCAGCACCCCTTTACATATAAGGTTCTATATTAAATGTTGTGGTACGAATATAGCAAAAAAGGTAGGGCATATTCAAAAGGTAACACGGGCGGTGGAAAGCAGTACATACAGCCTGCCGGTCTCTTTAATACCCGGATTTTATACCGGTTCTATGCAGAAACGGGAAGGCAACCTCAATACTTGTGACAATGAAAAAGCACAGCAACACATCATCATATCGTAAAGTTTCATATTCACGCACTCCCCTTTTTATCGTTTGCCTGTTAGGTACCGTTTTTACCGCGCGTCATTCCGTTCACTGAAAATAGGGCGTGCAACCATGGATCTGCTGGTTGCTCTTGGCTCCAGCACGGCATATTTTTCCAGCGTCTATGTGGTACTTTTTGAACGTCAGGTCTATCGCTTACAGTCGGCTTATTCGATTTTCGTCTTTAGTCCGTTAAAGAAAAGGAAGTTCACTTCTTTTAATAGATCAGTATTGTTGCTTATCTGTAGAGCTGAAGCGAAATTATGGGTTATATAGTATTGGAATATCTCCACATAAGTGGTTAATGCTTCTGATGATGCATCTACCGTGATGATTTTGCCTTCTCGCCCCTGCTCAATAATTTGCAACATAACATTGTGAAAGAACTGCTTTCTATCCTCTCCGTCAAATAAATCAAGATCGTTCAGTTCATGAAGCTCTTCGGTCAAAAATTGAGGAGAGAACTTCTTTGCAAAATCAACCTTTGAGAGAAGCAATTTTTCAAACTTGGTCTCAATAGGCAACTCGCTTTTCATAAGGTTTTCTGTCAGGATACAAAAATCATCTATGATATGATTGAGAAGTTCATTCTTCAATTTATCTTTGCTTTCAAAGTAGTTATAGATGGTTTCCAGTGAGACATGCGCCTCTTTTGAAATATTAGCGATTGTCACATTTTTATAGCCATATTGATTAAACAGTATAAATGCCGCATCTAAAATGGCTTTTCTCTTTTTCAGTGTGCGTTTTTGAAATCCATCCATAAACAAGCTCCTAAAAGTAATTTTTGATTATTTTACTATTATATTACGAATCTATTGACTTTACAAGACGGTGGTACTATAATTTAGCTATATTTCGAAATATATATTAAAAATATTCTAAAACTATTTTTATGGAGGCCGATTAATATGAAGCGGAAACTGATTATGCAGATAGCTGTTGTCACACTTATTTCACTCATCCCCGCGTTTTATGCTTTTATTTTTCTTTATGCTTATTGGGATCCGACAAGTCACCTTTCGGACATTTCGGTTGCCGTCGTCAATAACGACATAGGAGCCGTCATTGACAGCGAAAACAAAAACATCGGCAATTCGCTGGTGGATAAGCTAAAATCGAACTCGGATGTAAAATGGGTGTTTACTGATAAGAAAAATGCCGACAACGGCGTTTTAACGGAAAAATATTATGCAGAGCTTGTCATACCGGATGATTTTTCAAAATGCATTTCCACGGCGGCTAAAGCAAATAAGACACAGGGCACCCTTTATTTCAAGTCGAACGATAAATTGGGAACATTCGCCTCATCACTTATGTCAAGCGTTTCCGCGAATATCGAAAATACGGTATCAAAAAACATTACGGAAAGTCTGGTGGATTCTCTGACAGGCAAACTTCAGGAATTACCGGACAGCCTGCAAAAACTCAGCGACGGTCTTTCAAAGCTTGATAGTGGCGCTGAACAATTAAGCCAGGGAATGAATACGCTTATGCAAGGGCAGTCATTGTTTAACAGCGGTCTGAATAAGATGAGTGAAGGTCTTGGGAGCGCAGGCAATGGTAGTCAAACACTCAATAGCGCTTTACAATTGCTTTTGGGAAAATCCACGCTTTTCGCCAATGCTTTAAATGAAAATACACACAGTTTGCAAACCCTTTCAAACTATTCGGGGCAATACAACAGCGGACTCAATACGATTTCTTCAAAACTTAACACCTACATAGATACCAGCAGCAAAGAACTGCAGCAAAGCATTATGATAATTACATGGTTGAAAGCATACTTTGCGATGCATCCCGAAAGTATGACAGACTCGAATATGCATCAGATTATTTCAGCGCTCAGTTCCATAAGCGAAAGCCAAAACAATACGACTGATCCTTCGGCTGCGGCATCCGCCCTGACCTCGGCACTGAACAAACTCAATCAAACCTATGCGCAGATTAACATGGCAGTTCAAAAACTCCCTGGGGGAATGCAGACGGCGTCAGACGGCGCGGGTACTCTTACCGGCGCGATCGGGCAGTTGTCCGACGGCTCAACATCTCTTTCGTCCGGCATTGGTACACTAAAGGAGGGGGGAGATACTCTGAATGAGAAGTCTCAAATCATTCTTTCTTCCGATCAAAAGGTCTTGAGCGGTATCAATCAATTGAGAACTGGTATCGAACAGATGAAAGCATCGGTAGACAGTTCCATTCAGCAGTTGAAAAGCAGCAGTTCTGCATTGGAGGGCTATGGCAAGTTTGCGGCCAATCCGGTAAAAATGGAAGCAACGAAAATCGGTGACGCAAAAAATACAGGTATGGCAATGACTCCTTTTATGATTTCACTTTGTTTATGGCTAGGCGGTTTGATGTTTATTATCATTTTTACCACAATGGAAAAAGTAAAAATTGAAGAGGTTAAATGGCCACAGAAAACCTTGATCGATTTTGGTCTGTTTCGTTTTCAGCTTATTGCAGTCATACCGTCTGTCTGTCTTGCCTTTACCATTCTTAATATTCTTGGCCTTCAAGTTGACAATGTGGCGCAGTTCTACGGAATCTGCATACTTGGAGGCGTGACATTTATTACGATCATTCAAGTTTTGGTACTGGTCTTTCAGGATCTTGGAAAATTACTGAGTATCATTTTCATGCTGCTGCAACTTACGGCCGGAGGCGGTATGATGTCGATGGAACTTGTTCCTTCATTTTATAAGGCAATTCATCCATACATGCCAATGACCTATACAATTAACGCACTTCGGGATAATATTCTGAGCATGGATACAAGCGATTATAATCATAGCATATCGGTACTTGTGATTACACTCATCACAGGGCTATTTATGACTGCATTATTGTCTTTGCTTACCCACCTGATCCGGGAAAAAAAGAGAAGAAAAAAGCAAGAGGTCATCACCTCCATGGCAAATACATCCGACTGAACGATTAAAATATACTAACAAACAGTGAGCAGATGCTCGTCGTTCGGCAACATCGTTCGGTTTGCTGGTCACGTACACTATTTATGCTGTGCTGCATGGATAAGTGGCATAAAAATATCGTCGACAATCTCTATGATTGTTGTATCATTGATTTCCTGCTTTGTGACAAGTTCATACTGCAGCAGGTCGGTCGGCAGAGTAATGATGCGGGGCGAAAGTTTTCCAAGGTGGATTTCCCCGCGATTTTCCGCGTTTTTCATAATGGCCGTCATCGCTGCCGTCAGCTTGTTTTCCGATCTCCGCTGAGCAAATTGCGGCATAGTTGCGGCGATATGACGCCAAATCAACGGTTCCATCATAAGCCCCCGGATTGTCTGTGCGCCGATTGTCTTCATCGGTTCAACACGCGCACACAAATAGGCATACACGTCATCCCGCAAATTTCCAGTGTTCGGAATCTCATCGGCGATTTTAGGCAAACGCTTATGCAAAGCAGCAACCACAAGTTCAGACTTGTTTGCCCAGCGGCGGTAAAGGACAGCCTTGTTGGTCCCCGCCCGATCCGCTACTTTTTCCATCGTCAGATGTGCATAGCCGGTTTGGTCAAGTTCATCCAACGTGGCATTCATAATTGCCTCTTCCAGAATCTCTCCGCGGCGACGCGTACCCTTCTTTTGCTCGTCCATCCTTCATTCCCTCCAACCCTCTTAATATCATCCATAGATATAGAATGTGCACACAGGAAACGAAATAGTTTCTTATATTCATGTGAAGTATGCGAATTGAAAGTGCTTCGCATTCATTGTATCATATGCATATAAGAAACGCAATCGTTTCTTTATTAAAAGGAAGGATGATGTTTATGAGTACAGCAACTGTGAAACTTGTAAAAGAAAAACTTAACCCGGTGGCACTCCGGGTTGCTATTATTCTGGTCGTCGGCGCGCTTGCGCCACTGTTCGATTCAACGATGGTCAATGTGGCGTTCCACACCATCGCAGCCGATATGAAGGCAGCTATCTCCGTCGTGCAGTGGATCACGACGGGCTATGTGTTGGCAATGGGGCTGGCTGTTCCGGTCTCCGGCTGGGCCACCAGACGGTTCGGATGCAAACGGCTCTATATCTTTTCACTGGTCGTTTTCCTGATCGGTTCCATCTGCACCATGCTTTCTTGGAACATTGAGAGCATGATCGCGTTCCGGGTCATTCAGGGTGTCGGTGCCGGATTGTTAATGCCGACCCTCCAAACGGAGCTTGTTCAGGTTTCCGGCGGCCGCAATCTTGGTCGAATCATGGCAATTATCAGCATACCATCTCTGCTCGGGCCGATCCTCGGGCCGGTTCTGGGCGGCATCCTCGTCAACAGTTTGGGCTGGCACGCCATCTTTTGGGTCAATATTCCGATCTGCATCGTAGCGATTGCTCTCTCCGTGTGGGGAATACCGAAAGACAAACTTCTCGATAAGAAAGCGTCCATTGATGTGCTCGGCATGCTTTTGTTATCGCCCGCATTCGCAATCTTGATTTACGGTATCGTCCAGATAAGTACACATGGCGGTGTTACGGACAGCGCGGTTTATATTCCGCTGCTCATCGGCCTAGTTTTGATGGTTCTATATGTCGTTCATGCGCTGAATACAAAACGGGAACCGGCGCTGAACGTTCGGTTGTTTAAATCCGTTAATTTTTCAGCCTCCAATATCCTGTTGATTTTTAGCGGCATTATTACAAACGGGGCCATGCTGATGCTGCCGCTCTATTATCAGGATGTGCGCGGCGCAAGCGCGCTTGTTGCGGGACTGTGGATGATTCCGCAAGGCGCAGGCATGCTGTTCACCCGGAGCTGGGCCGCCAAAGCGGCTGATCGCGGCGGCTCGCGCAATATTGTGCTTTTCAGCCTCGCCACTATTACAATCGGCACGCTTCCGTTCGCTTTTGCCGGTGTGAACACGAATTATATCCTTTTATCTATAGCCTTACTCATTAGGGGAGCCGGACTCGGAGGTTTGTTTATCGCCATCATGATGTCCTCTTATGTAGGTCTGCCGAAAGAGCAAGCTCCACACGTAAGCATCGCGACAAGAATCTTTCAGACCATCGGCGGTGCTTTTGGGTCGGCCATACTCGCGACTGTCGCGCAGGGACAGATGGCGGGGCACGCCGACTCCGATCTTCAGGTTGCTTCGCACGCGTTCAATGTCTCTTTCTGGTGGTCCATCGGCTTTACCGTTATTGCGGTCATCCCCACGCTGTTTCTGAGCATGCATAAAAAAGCAGGGCCGGAAATGACCTCGCAGGCAACGGCCCAACAGGAAACAGATCCGCAGGCAGACGGGCATCTGTAGAAGCAGTATGAAACAGTAAAAGGGAAGAATTCATAAAATCATTCAATGAATGATCTGACTGTGTCATAGTGACAGGATACAGAACCACACGGGCGAACGGCGATGCTAAGATTATGATGACATGGGAAAGTTGATGTGACGCTATAAGTTTCCACCTTTCATAAGCCCATCCTTATTCATTTAGGTCGAGACTGCTGAAACATTTCCTACGTTGTCGACAGCGGCAATGTGAACATAAAAACCACTACCGGAGGACTGCGGGAAAGTATAGCTTCCTGCCGTGGTGGTAATCGTACCGCTTGGAATGCCAGAGGGGTTATTGTCTACGGAAATGGAGTATCCCTGCATACCGCTCTCGACGCTGGTGCTGATGGTGGGTGAATCATATTTCGCACCATCGTTTTGACCGGTGGCTTCAACATAATACTGGTAGCCAGTTGGATTGTCCTGCGAGGAGTAGCTGACTGTGTACTGCGTCCGGCCAGCGTTGTGGGCGACGCCGGAAATAGCCGGCGCATCCAGATCCTGCCCCTTGTGATCAGACCAAGACGTATCGGTTGTGATCTGGCTTAAATAGAAAAGCGTATTGGCCGTCACTTTTTGCTCGTCAGGGGTGGCGTCGCCATTGCTGTGCCCGGTCTGGGTCATGGCGGCATTGCTCCAACTGGTGAGATAAAAATTGTTGGTGCCCAAGTCCGAGGTAACAAGGGCACTGTTCGGATAGGTAAATGGCTGTCGGTAGGTCATCCAGATGTCGCCGAAGGCCATCTGGTTGGAGTGAGAAAGCGGCACATTCAGCACCGTGCCGACGTCCCCGATCTGCCAGGGATAGTTGGTAAGCAAGCCTTTTTTGAAAACCTTGATCTGCGTATTGCCAAGCACCGTGTAATGGCTGATAGTCTGAATATCACAGTAGTGAGCCAGTTTGAAAAAATTCGGCATAGAGATGGTGTCGTTGTCAACCATCGTGTCATGCCCGAACAGCACGCCTCTGCCGGTTTTGATGAAAGCATCGGTGGCAGTTTCCGCCGTTGCTGAAAGATCCTCGCTGGCAAAGGCATCCCATGCTCCGAAATATAAGGTGTCATACTTATGGAACTGACACGCGTCGTCAATGTGTTCAAGCGTTCCCTCAGTGCCAGGAGTAACCGGGGCATAAGGATCTTTCATTTCAATCAAGCGGATACGCGTGCCAAGCGGAAACTGCTCCCGCAAAAATTCCACCCATTTCGGATTCTGTTTCATTTCACAAGCCTCCCATATTTGATAGTTACATTAACAAAGGGTAATTGTATTCGCTTCTACTGGCTATTTGCGCGTGACTGCCATACACGACAAAAATCCGCCGTACTC
>DBTI01000177.1 GCA_002306975.1 Ruminococcaceae bacterium UBA1320 | reverse complement strand
AGGAAGAAGCTTCCTTGTAAACGCCGACTACGGTGTAGGTTTGATAACCGTAAGCGGTTTCCACCTTAATTTCCTGACCAAGCGGATTTTGACTTGCTGAAAACAGGTTGCTTACAAGATTTTCGGAAACAACTGCAACTTTCTTCTGACGATTGTCGTCGTTTTCACTGATAAACCTGCCCTTGAGCAAGGTAATGTTGCCGGTAACTTCATATCCGTCGTTTACACCCGAAACGGTGACGCTGGTAGTTTTGTGGTTCGTTTTTATGCTTCCCACACCGACGCTTTCAGTTAACCCGATGTCATGAATTTGTGAGTTGTACTTTTTTTCGTACTTTGAAATCATTTCGTCGGAAATCAAGTCATCCTTGGTCATAGAAGAACTGCCGCCGCTACCGCTACCACCGGGGGCGCCGGGGCCAACGACGCTGCCGTTGCTGTCGTCCCTTGTTCTGAGCGATACTGTTATGTTTGTAACGCCGAAACTTGACATGGCACTGTTGACGGAACTGGTCATTGCGGTGCCCACAGAAGAAATGGCAATGACGGAGCCGATACCGATAATGATACCCAGCATGGTAAGCAGGGCGCGCATTTTGTTTGCAATCAGTCCATTAATGGCAAGAGAAATATTTTCAAGCAGATTCATGGTTTACCTCCGGTTCTTCTGGAATAATGCTTTTGTCACTTCTGATTCTTCCGTCATGGATGGTGACAATCCGTTCAGTTTCTTCTGCCAGCTCTTTATTGTGCGTAATTAAAACAATTGTTTTTCCTTGATTTTTGTGCAGCGAATGAAATAAATCCATTACCAGCCTGCCGGTGGTGCTGTCGAGCGCACCGGTAGGCTCATCCGCGAGAATAATCGCAGGGTCATTGGCCATGGCGCGGGCAATGGAAACTCTTTGCTTTTGCCCGCCGGAAAGCTCGTTAGGCATATGTTTCGAACGGTCGGACATTTCGACCAGCTCCAGCAGTTCCTTTGCCCGTGTAGACCTTGCTTTGGAGGAAAGGCCTGCATAAAGCATAGGGAGTTCCACATTGCCGAGTGCGGTGGAACGCGGGATTAAGTTGAAGGTCTGAAAAACAAAACCAATCTTTTTATTCCGAATCTGGGAAAGCTCGTTGCTGCTCATTTTATTAATAGAAACGCCGTCCAAGATGTATTCGCCTGAAGTTGGCCGATCGAGCGCACCGACAATATTCATCAAAGTGGATTTACCCGATCCTGAAGCGCCGACGATTGATATAAATTCGCCCTCGTAAACCTTAAGATCAATCCCATGTAAAATTTCCAATTCGTTGGGTGTGTCCATATAAAAGGTTTTGACAATATCAGTCATGTCAATTACTGTTTTTCTACTCATTTGCTTGTACCCGCTAGTTTCACGGTTGACCCTTCGGTAATCTGCTTGCCCTCTGAAACGATTTTTAGTCCGTCCTTTAAGCCGCTGCCAGAAATCTCAATTTCAGAATCGGTCTCAATCCCTACCGTAACGGGAATGGAGGTAGCCTTATAGGTTCCGTCTTTTTGCTCTGTGACGGTATAGATGATGTTTTTGCCCTGCGCGTCGGTTGTTACTGCATCAAATGGTACCGTATAAACGGAATCTTTTTTCTCCAGAACAATGTCGGCAGTGCCATTCATTCCAATTAACAGGCCGGCATCCTTTGAAGTCACTAAAATATCTGCCTCAAATTCTGCATCGGTGCTGCTTTCGGTTTTTCCGTCGTTACCCTTTAAGGAAGTCGGCGCAATTCTCTGCAAGACTCCTTCGAACTCCTTGCCGCTGATGGCGTCCGCCTTGATAACAGCATTCATGCCGGTTTTTACGCTCGCGATGTCGTATTCCTTAATTTTAACAACCATTTTCAGCGCACTGGTATCTTCAATAACAAACAAAAGGCCGTTCGCAGACGCATTTTGCACGGCGTACACCGCAGTAATGGTTCCGGAACTTGGCGCGGTAACAGAGCATTTAGCCAGTTTCGCCTGCAAAGCTTCTAATTCTTTCTGCGCCGTCGTTTGATCGGCGGAAAGCTTGTCGGTTGCTACACTGTTAGCAGAAGTGTCCAGGCTTTGATTTACAGAAGATAAAATTGCTTTTTGAGATTTCAGCGCACTGTCGTAATTCGTTTGCGCGGTGGTTACTGCCTGGGCGTAGGTTGCTAAGTTTTCGTCCGTTGTAACGTTAAGGGCATTCAGTGTTTTTTTTGCAGTATCATAGGTAAGCTGTGCGGAATTTAACTTATCTCTTGCATTATCAAGGGTTTCTTTGTTCAGCTCACTATCGTCGTCATGATAATCGTCATGTGCGGTGTTATATGCTTTTTGAGCACTGTCAAGGCTGAGCTGTGCACTGTCAAGTGATGACTTTGCGGAAATTAAAGAGGAATCCGTATTTGTATCAACATGTTTTTTCGCATCACTTAGCTTTTGCTGTGCGGTTTCAAGGTTTTGCTGAGCCGAGACCACTTTATCGGCGGCGTCGTTTATCTGTGTGTTGAGACCTGCGCTCAAAGTGTTTTTGGTATTATCGTACGTATTCTCGCTTGTTTTTATCTTTTGCGCTGACTGTGCGGCATTGGTCTTGATGGTGGCCATCTTCTGAGTAATGCTGTCATTTAAATCTTTGGAATCGAGCACGCAAAGCACGTCGCCCGCGTTTACATGATCACCGACTTTGACGTTTACCTGATTTATGGAATAAGTGAGGTCTGTGTAAACATTTACGGAATCGGTACTTTGGATTACACCGGATGTACTGACAATATTGCTGATGGACGCTTTGCTCAACTGGGTAGTTTGCATTGACACAGCGGCCGCCGCATTGGCTTTCCACGGGTGCCAAACGAATACCCCTATTGCAGCGATGGCAACAATACCGGCTGCGACCAGTATTTTATTCTTTTTCTTCATGATAGTATTTACTCCTTTTTAATAATGCGTATTTTATAAGAAATGCTATTTGTACTATTAGATCAAACCTGAGTGACATCGTTGGTAGAGCGAG
>DBTI01000069.1:3729-22984 GCA_002306975.1 Ruminococcaceae bacterium UBA1320 | reverse complement strand
CGACGAGCCGCTTGTCCGGCGGCTGATCGAAAAAGTTACCGTATACGAGGACAAATTCACGGTGGAATTCAAGTCCGGAGTGACGGCGGACGTGGATGAATAAGCGAAAATGAGCAAGGCACTCTACGAGAGATTTGACGTAGGGTGCCTTGCTCATTTTCAGTTTTACAGCCATATTGCCCAGTCTTTGTAATCGAAAGTTCCGCTGCCGTGATGCAGCTTGCCGTCCGCTTTCAGTTGTCGGAAAGCATCTCGCATTCGAATTAAAATTTCCGGTTGTATGTCCAAGCTATGGTGTGCGGGAAATACCCGTTTCACCGGCAAAACAGAGATTTTTTCCAATGATTCCAGATAAGCCTCTGGGTCTGTGGAAGGATAGTATGCGAACAAAGTGTCCTTATAAACAAGATCACCGGTAAAAAGATAGCCACGCTCTTTTTCCCAAAAGCACATATGCCCTGGGGAGTGTCCCGGCGTATGCAGTATCTCAATGGCCCGACCGCCAATGTCAATCACGTCGCTATCGTGCAATATCCGTGGGGGCGTTCCCTGAAAAAACTCATATGTGCTAACATCATATCCGTCCGGTAAATTACAACGGTCAACCACCATATTACGAATCGTATCCATTGTCAGAGGAAACCCGCCCGAAAGCCAATCCAGTTCTTCCTCGTGGGCGTAAAAATCAGGATAGTATTTATGCCCTCCGATGTGATCCCAATGGATATGGGTGGCGACGGCGGTAACAGGTTTGTCAGTCAGCTTTTTCACTTCTTCTGAAATATCGCAAATACCAAGCCCGGTGTCAATGAGCAAGCTTCGTTTGTTCCCGTTCAGAAGGTAACAGTGTGTTTCTTCCCAATGCCTGTATTCGCTGATAATATAAGTGTCCGCGTCAATGCGGTCTATTGTAAACCAATCACTCATGAATATCTTTCCTTTCCGTACTGTTCGATCGCTTTCTGCGTATACTTACGGACAAATTCCGTTTTTCGCTCTGTGTATCCGTCACGGTCATGCTTAAACGGTTTCCAAAGGGACAACTTTAATTGCTCATATGCCTTGGCAATCGCGGGATTTTGTTTTAGGTAATCCCTGAAATAAAGTTCATCGCTATCACCAAATTCTCTAAGGTGCAGGTGGAATACCCGCTCAGCAAAGCCGTCCGGCGTATATCCCCTATTAAAATCAATACGGGTTTCATTCTGCGCCATACATACATATTGATTTTGCAAAAGCAGATTCTTGATTGCTTTATGATCCTTGATAGGAGCTTCCACTAAAATATCAACAATCGGTTTTGCCCAGATTCCTTGGATAGCTGTACTTCCAATGTGGTAAATTCTAACGGTCTTTGGCAGGAATGACAACAAAAACGTCTGTTCTTCAAGATACCAATCTTTCCAGCATTCCTTATGCTCCGTCAACTGAATCGGAAATAGCTCCCACAGTTCCTGAAGCGTCATTTCCGACAATGATTTATGCATCACAGCACCTACTTTCCGTATTAGCTCTCGTTTCATCCGATTGGTACTCCGCAATCAAATCCGATGCCCAACTAAAAAGCTGCTCAGAGAACCGGTCAAATTCAGCCTGCGCCAAACCGGTCTGTTGTCTCATGGCAATCGCTGTTTCAAGTATCTTCCGTTCCGGTTGCCGCAGAACTGGAAGCAGCTCCGTTTTCCGCTTTCGGTAGGTTCTTGTCTGAAGATATGAAATTGCTTGGACAGTAAAAGTTGCCGATTTATACAGAGATTTTAACAACTCGTCATCCTTTTCATGCACCATGTTATGCCCGCACATATGGTAGAGATTGCAGGCTCCGATTCGAATCGCTCTGCGAACATCCTCCTCACAAATCAACTCTTTTATAAAATCGATGCTTCCGTAAATCGGCGTAGTATCGTAATAAAACTGGAACAAATCGGAGCGTTCCCAGTTATTCAATTCCTGAAGGCCGGAGATAAAGCCGCATATTTTTTCTCGATTTGGAAGCGAATCCAGCATAGTGCCGTACGCTTTTAAATCCTCTGAGTCTGCGTGATCCAATATAATGACCACATCAATATCACTGTCGTCTGTCTCTTCTCCGCGTCCGTAACTGCCCTGCAGCCCGACGAATGCCAGCCGGGAGCCAAACAGGTCTTTAAGCTTGCTTAAGCATTGTTGAATCCATGTATCAATATCAATTTGCATGTTTTCTCCTTATGATTTTATAGTAAGTCATCCGCCACTCGTCCGGCGGCTGGTTGAAAAGGTCACCATCTACGAGGACAAATTCATCGTGGAATTCAAGTCCAGCGTGACGGTGGATGTGAATGAATAAGGAAAAAATGAGAGAGGCACTCTACGAAAAAATTCAACGTAGGGTGCCTTACTTTTTATAGCCTTCATTTATTTTTTTCTGCAGTATATATTTTATCAAAAAAAGCTATCCCACTTTGGATGAGATTAAGCAGCTTATCGGTTTTATGTAGTTCTAATAAACCTTTTAAATAATCTTTGTTTTCCCCTACATCAACAGTTAAAGTGTCGTCAATTTGGTAGAGTGTTTTCATATTTTCGTTGAAACCTTTGCTGAAAATATAATCGCTTTCATGCTCTAATAAAAATAGTAATAGTCGTATGGTCATTATCCGCTGGTCGTTTTCGTAATCAACAAGACGCGCAAAATCGTGAAGCGGTTGTTTATAAGTATTAACAGCATTTTTTAAATCATCTACTAATTCTTTCGTTTTTGCAAGAGATAGAACTGTTGTCTTTACAAGTTGTTCCAATTTCAATGAATAAACTTTATTAAATTGCTTAATGGCTTGTTGCGCGGGCATTGAAATAAAATGTGACACGCCACAAGTACCAAAGACGGTTTTCCATTTTTCTCCGTCAATCCCGTATAAAAACAAATTATAACAGTTATACAAATTATCATTCGGTTTGGTTTCCTTGCAAATCCGTATTCTGTAATAAATAATGCCCCAAAAATTATAAATCACATATTTATATCCATTTATGTCAGTATATTCGAATAATCCATGACTCCCTAAATATATAGTATCTTTTAAGGCGTAATCGAGATTTCCGTCAACAACTATTTCTACAAATTCCGTAACTGGAAGCTTCATCAAAATACAATCAACTATATCTTGATAGGTGTTAGAAATAAAGCAGTTAATTTCATTAGTGTAGCAATACCATTCATAAGCAATTTTGGCAACTGTTTTTAACATTTCTTCAGAGGCAAAAAGACTTTCTATAGAAAAAGTAATACTCACAACAACATCTTTCATATCTAAAACTTTAATATCATTTTCACTAACGTTCTTTTTTTGCTTCAATTTATCAACATTCCCAATGAGCACTCTTTTACCGTCGTGCTCAACAGGGAACAACCTTTTTTTATCTTCATAAATTGAGCTTCTTCCACTTACTGAAATATTGGGAATGGTAATACCATCAATGATCAAATTGGCTTTATATTTTATATTATCGCCTTTTCTCTCTGAAAGGCCTAATGCGTTTCTAAAAAAATCAAGGTTGTATATTGCAGCTTTTTCAAAGTTATCATTTGTAAATTTGTTATGTTCATGACAAACAAATTTCTTTGTTAGTTTTGCTCCTGTAAGAGCGTATGAAATAATATCAGACACAGACAAATCTTCCGAGTTGCAATATATGCATTTACACATATTATTATCGCTCCAATCTTAATTCCCTTAAAATTGCAATATTTCAGGTCGTAATAATCTGCCAACATCCCGACCTGTTCCCACGCACATGCCAAAACTCAAAAAACATCTATCCTGTTCTCTCACCAAGCCCCAAAAACGCAAGACATCTATTCTGTCCTGTCGTGAAAGCCTGTTATCAATCCTGTTCTCTCGCGAACGGTATCCGCCCCTATAGACTTATTCCCGCGCAAAGCAAAAAACCGTTTCAAGAGTACAGTTTGAAAACCTCAAAAACACAGAAATGGCTTATTTACTGGGTTTTCCGTACATTCAATCTTTTACCCTTGACATCAATACTACCGTCTCAACGTGCTCCGTGCGCGGGAACAGGTCGACAGCTTTCACCCGCTCACATTTATAGCCTTTTTGCGAAAAAATTTTTAAGTCGCGTGCAAGGGTCGCGGGGTCACAGGAAACATAAACAACGCGCTCTGGTTCCATTGCAACAACGGAGTCAATTGTCAAAGCGTCGCACCCTTTGCGCGGCGGGTCGAGCACAACGACATCCGGTCGAATACCTTCGGAAAGCAGCCGTTTTGCCGCTTCGCCAGCGTCAGCGCATATGAGTTCAGCGTTTGAGATCCCGTTTATGGCAGCATTGCGTTTGGCGTCGTCAACAGCCTGCGGCACAACCTCCACACCCACAACCGTCTTTACATCCTGTGCCATAAAAAGCCCGATTGTGCCCGCACCGCAGTACATATCAAGCAGTGTATTATCCCTTGTTAAACCTGCGAAGTTTCTGGCAATTGAATAAAGGCGCGCCGCCTGTGCGCTGTTGACTTGATAAAAAGAGAGCGGAGAAATTTCATATTTGATCCCGCCGAGAATATCGGTTATCCGATCGCTGCCATAAAGAGTTACGCATTTTCTGCCCATGATGACGTTCGTGCGTTCGGTGTTAATATTAAGTGCGATTCCGGTTATGTCTGCCGAAACTGCTTTTAGTGACGCGATCAGCATGTCGGTGCAGGGTAGGGAATTAGCGCTGCCGTTTATAACAAGGCAGACAACAGTTTGTTTAGTTGCCGGCGCTCTGCGAATAAAAACATGGCGGACAATGCCTTTTCCTGTTTGCTCAATATAAGGCGCGATCAAATTTTCATTCATCCATTTCACAACGGTTTTAAGTATCTCTTCAAAAATGGGCGGCTGCAACTTGCACGAAAGGCAGCTGACGATTCTGTGGCTGTGAGCAGCGAAAAATCCGGCGGTGACCTTTCCGTCCGTGTCATAACCGACAGGATATTGCGCCTTGTTGCGGTAGCCTTCTATTTCGGCGCTGCCCAGAATTTCTTCGGGAAAAACATCAAGTCCGCCAATTTTTTTAAGCGTATCACCGACACGCTGATATTTTACGCGCAGCTCCTCATCGTAGGATATATGGCGAAAAACACAGCCTCCGCATTTCAGATATACAGGGCAGTCTGGGTTTATTCGTTTGGTGCTGGGCTTTATTATCTCAATCAGCTTTGCAAACGCGAGGTTTTTTTTGACGTTGAGTATGTGAACCTTAACTGTCTCACCTTCGGCACAGGCCGGCACGAAAACCACAAAGTCTTCATACCGCCCCACTCCGCTGCCGTCGTGTGTAGTTCCGGTTATTTCGATTTCTATCTGCATGTTTTTCTTCAGTTCCATAAAACCCTCTTATTCTAACAATAACAAAATTATAGCGGAATCGTTTGTTATTCCGTTCTAATTGAAATAACAATTGATCAGAATTTGTAAGTCGGATATAAACTCAGCAGTTTCCGCAGAAAACATTTTTAAGATGATGCCTTGCGATATCCGCAAGCGAAAATAGTCTTTCGCGGGTGATAGGGGCAGGCTCTGTCATGTGAAAATCGGGATGGTGCCGTGACAAATGCAGCGGAATATCCGGTGAAAGCGAAGCTAAAAACGACGAGATTTCCCCAATCTCATTTTCGGAATCATTCAAGCCTGGAATAACAAGCGTAGTAACTTCGACATGGCATGATTTTGCACATAACGCTATAGTTTCTTTAACAGGTTCAAGGCTCCCGCCGCATAATTTGCGGTAATAATCGTTTGTAAACGCTTTCAAATCAATATTCATCGCGTCAATATAAGGCAAAAGCTCTGACATCGGTTCTTTAGTGATATATCCGTTTGTCACAAGCACAGTTTTAAGACCGCTGCTTCTTGCAAGCTTTGCGCAGTCATAAACATACTCAAATGCCGTGAGCGGCTCGTTATAAGTGAAAGCTATGCCGATATTGCCTTCACACTTTGCGTCAAGCGCGATATCTACTAGCTGCCGGGGTGAAACTTCTTTAAACACAGTCTTTTCCTGAGATATTCTGTAGTTTTGACAAAAGCTGCAATTGAAACTGCAGCCATAGCTTCCGACTGACAAAATCATGCTGCCCGGGCAGAACATGCGCAGCGGTTTTTTCTCGATCGGGTCAAGCGCAATCGAGGTTATTCTGCCGTATCCTTCCGCGAAAAGCTCGCCGTTCAGGTTCTTGCGTACAAGGCATTTGCCGGTTTCCCCGTCAACAATTACGCATCCGTTCGGGCACAAGGTGCATTTTACAGCGCCGTTTTCACTTTTTTCATAGTGTCTTGCTTTATAAAGCTGCATTTTCATTGACCCGCGTTTTCGGTGCTCTCTTGTTTTGCACTGTGGCGTGTAACGGTGAATTTAAAGATGTCAAAGTGTTCATCCGGGTCTATTCCCGCCTTGCGGCAGGCGATAGACAGCTGGTCATCGACTGTATCTACGCCCTCAAGGTCGGGCAGCAGCAAGCCGGAATGCCTTCCGCTTTTTACAATAACCCCGAAACGCTTTGGGTCAAGCTCCAACAATTTGGCGGGAGCGGGTGAGGACAGCACATCGACACTGTATTCGATAAAATCAAGTTCGTCCAAGGTCACAGGTTCAAACCGCGGGTCGCGTGTTCCCGCGCTTATCGCGTTATTGATTATTTCCGACGCGACGCAGCCTTCAACAGCTGCGGTAGTTCCGATACAGCCGCGAAGCTCACCAAATTTTTTGAGTGAAACAAAAACGCCGGCCTTTGCATTAAATAGCGTAGAGATATTTTTATATTCCGAAAATTGTTCAAGCAAGGGCACACTTTTATTTTTTACATAGTTTTCGAGCGTTGCCCGGGCAATCGCAACATATGGGTTCTCGTTTTTACGTTCAATCTTTTTATGTGCCGCGTCAAATGCGTTTCCCGCTTCTTCATCAGAGTGCAAAAATTTTGCAACACAATAGCCGATGCCGAAAGGCGCTTCAAAAGATAACGACTCGGTCAGCGGTTTTTCACCGTCAAAAGCGCCGCAAAGAATAACAAGTGAGCGGTAGCCGCATTCGGCTGATTTGTCACGCACGCCGGTGTCTATTGACAGCAGCGCGGGGATGTCGCCGGTAACAAGGCAGTCGTATACAAGGCGGTCAAACTGCGCGCCCTCGGGGCATGCGCCATAAGGGCTTTTGTCGTTAACTTTGTGTGACATGTCGCCGCTTGCAATAATGCAGATATTTCGCTTTGTTGATATCGCGGCTTCACGGATCAGCATGCCCAGCTTGTAAAGGCTCTGCATATCAAGACCGGAGCATGACATCGCGACGAGTTTTGCCGTTTTATATTTTGACGTAAAAAAATAAAGCGGAACAAGAACGCCGTGGTCAAGGCTGTCAGATATCTTATGGCGGTGCATTTCGGTATCGCTCAGCGAGCCGCCGGGCATGCCCTCACGGTGAATAAGGCGCTCTATCTCATTTCTCAACACATCGTCCTGCGTAAAGCTGAGCTTTACCTGTGGCGCTCCGAATTGCTCGAAGCTGCCCTCAAGTTCAGATGAATCATACATAAAAATATAATCGCTGAACAGGGGCGCGTGCGGCGATAGAACAACAACCGTATCGGGGGCGAGATTCTGCGCGTCCTGCGCGATATGCCCCAAAGACGAGAGTGTAGCCGCCGCCTCATTTTCACGGCCTTTCCCTACCTCCGGGATGATAACAGGGGGATGCGGCATCAAAAAGCCGGCGCAAACGCCATATTTTTCCGACAATGCAGCCACTGCCTTTCAAATCATTATTTATTCCCTACAGAAATTTTAAAAAAGGAATTGTATTTGTTTCTCCCCGCCGGAGGCGGGGAGAAACACGCCCTGAGTTTCATTTTTTCACTATAATCACTATAGCAAGGGTTAAGCACACGGTTATCATTCAGCAATTTCTTTCACGCAAAAGCGGGGAAGAAAATAAAAAATTGCCTTGACGGTTATCACGATCAAAGAGGCAGCCGTTGATTGACTGTGTGTTTAATTTCGCGGGAATACATGCTTATTATATGCCAAATCGCGTATATATTAATTGCTTTAAAAGGTTTGATCTCAATTTTTGCTTTTTTCTTTTTTTGCAAGGTAGCGCTTTTGTTCCTTTTCAAAAGCGGCAATTTCCACATCTGTTTGCGGCAGTAGGGGAGGGATAGCGGTTGGCTTTCCGTCTTCGCCCAAAGCGACAAATGTTAAACTGGCTGTGTTTGTGAGTATTGAAGTGTGATTTTTTATATCCTCTGCGCCGACTTCTATACGAACCTTCATGGAGGTGTGCCCCGCCCAAATCATTTTAGAAGTAACGGTGATGATTTCACCAACTTTAACGGGGTGCTTAAATTCAAGCTTATCAATTGCTACCGTGGCAACTTCGCCGCCGGAATGTCTGCGGCAGGTGAGCGCGCCCGCAATATCCATCAGATGCACAAGCTGCCCGCCAAGCAGGTTACCCAAAAGGTTCGCCTGGGCGGGCAGTACAAGCTCCGTCATTACCGATACAGTTTCATTTGGGGTTCTTCCGTTTATATTATTCATAATTCTCCGTTCCTTCATATCCGTTCTTCTATATAAGGTTATTATAGCAAATTAAGGGCGGATATCGCAAGGAATGCGGGGACTTTATTTCTGCGTAGGGTTGTTGACAACACCGACAAAGAGCGGTGTGCCGTTGCTGCACATAATAGCATAGATAAAAGGATGGTCGAGAATCATATCGACATGACCGTTTGGCTGTGCTGCACCAGCATAAGCAATTTCAGTATAAGCCGTCGCCTCGCAGCCTTTTTCGTCAATTGCTATATGGGTATCTTGATGAACGCTGTTAATAAAAAAGGGCTTTGAGTTTGAAATGTTTGAAAAATCCGCGGCTTTATCAAACGCTGAATTAATACCGAGTTTTTTAAGCGATTCATTCAAATCAAGCGAAGCGCCATAACTGAATTTCGGTATTTGATAAGTTATCGTATAAGATTTTAAGGATATTTTGTTGTTGAAAAAATCAAGCGCCCGTGCGAGTGTTTCTTTATCGCTGATTATTTTTTCGGGAGAGACACCTTTGTTGGGAAGAATGAAGAGCACATATTCACCGTTTTTAAAACCAAGCGCCGCTTCATTAAAATCCTTTTCTACTACTACAGAACCTGTGCAGCCACTTTTCATAAAATCACAGGTTTTGCTGCCGCTTGCAGCCTTAAATGAGCCCTTTTTTGTTTCTTTTGCGTTAAACGCTTCAGCCCATTGGTCATAAAAATAAACGGTGTTGATAAGTGACATCACTTCTTTTGGGTCGGTTGTAATGTCTCCGCCAAGCTTGCCGCCCGTGTTGTCACTTGCCCATTTAGAGATTTTTTTTGCGGTCGAAGGGGAAGAAAAATCAACATCAAATGAACTTGCGTAGTAATTTTTCGCGGCATTGTCAAGAAAGCTGCTGTTAAAATTTATGTCCTTGCTTAGCCACAGTGAATTGGCAAGCTTGAGCCGCCCTAACTCGTTGTCGAGATAGATTGAATTAAAAAGAATAGCCGATTGCTTATTCATTTCCTGTTCGCCGATCCCGTCCATTGAAAGGGCATTTAAAATTTCACTTTGTGTTTTCCCGTTTGCACCGTCAGATGAGAGCGCAAGCGCGTAATACAGGCTGACAGGGGAATACAGCATATTTTTACCCTCGTCGTTGCTTAACACAACGGAAGCGGAGGAGGCGGAAAACTTTTTTAGCGAGTTCATAAAATCATCGCTGGGGTTTTGTTTTCTTCTGGCGTTAACATCATTAAAGCTTGTCTTTGCGGGATAAGTCGGCGAAGCGGTCGCCTCGGCGCGCAGCAGTGTGGGAATAAAGTATAGACCTACAGCCACAAAGGCCGCAGCAATAACAGCGATTGTGATAATTTTAAACCTTTTGCTTTTTTTGCCTTTTAGCTCCGCAGTGGTCTTATTTGCTTTTTCCGACGCTTCAGCCTCTGTCAATTTCTCAGTGCCCATAATATTACTCCTTCAAAAAACGTTATTGTCACAGTGTATTTTAATAGAAGCATTTAACAAATTAATAGTATTACTTTTCAGGGTTTAAATCAATATGCCTGAAATTTTGAAAATACGAAACGATATCATTAACAAAATGTAAACAAAACAAAAGCTGTGTTGACAAATCCCAAAAATGCTCGTAATATTACAATTAGCACTTGAACCATAGGAGTGCTAATGCGTTTTGAAAAAACGGAGGCTCTGTAATGATAGAAAGAATTTTTAACGGACGCAATGGAATAGATGGCTTTTCCGTATTCCTTATCGCCTTTTCGTGGCTTTTCATGCTGTCAAAATGGACATATATAATAGCCGTTTTATTCATCGCATACGCTCTGTTCCGCTGCTTTTCAAAAAATGTTTACAAACGCCGCGCGGAACAATATAAATTTCAAAGCTGCATTTTTGCAATAGCGCGATTTTTAAAAAAACACACAGTTGGAATCCGCAGATTTTTCAGTTTTCAATCTTTAAAATTTAAAAACCGTAAAACAACGGTCTATTTCAAGTGCCCGAAATGCAAAAAAACGCTCAGCCTGCCGCGCCATAAAGGCAAGCTTGCCGTAACCTGCACAGTGTGCAGACATGAATTTGTAAAAAAGACCTAAAACTATAAATTGTCGAGAATATTAATACCGTGCATTTTGCGCGGTATTATTTTTGGAGCATTAACTATTGATAAACAGGCCAAAATATAGTAAGATAAATTAGATTGCATACCATATTTATATTAAAAGCATATTATAGATAACTCAACAAGCTTTTGGTACACCTGACGATATCACAAAGTAATTGTGTTATTCTATATTGCATGCGTTTTGGCGTTTAGCCCGAACCCTATAGACAACTGCTCATAGATTAATTATTTATTCAGTTGTATATAGTACCGCGATATATAAATTAAATTGTTTCGCATAAAGGAAGAATGATGAATTGCCGTCGTTTAACATAGTTCTCGTAGAGCCTGAAATCCCTCAAAACACAGGCAACATAGCGCGCACCTGTGCGGCAACCGGGGCGTCGCTGCATCTTGTGGGGCCGCTGGGTTTCAAAATAGATGATCGCAAACTAAAACGGGCGGGTCTTGACTATTGGTGGCTTCTTGCGAAAATATCATACTACGATGGGTTGGACGATTTCTTTTCAAAAAATGACGGTCCGTTCTATTATTTTTCAACTAAAGCGCTACATGTTCATTCCGAAGTAAAATACCCCGACGGGTGCTACCTTGTCTTTGGAAAAGAGACCGCGGGTCTGCCGGAAGATCTGCTGCTTAAAAACCCTGAAACCACCGTGAGACTGCCAATGCGTGAGGAAGCACGCAGTTTAAATCTTGCAAATTCCGTCGCCGTCGGCGCTTATGAGGTTCTGCGGCAGTGGGATTACCCCGATTTAAAAGAGCAGGGGCAGCTGACTAAATTTGATTGGGACGCTGAAAAAGCTTAAAAATATAATTATTTATCATTCAATCCCTTATACACGCTTGAAAAAGCCGGCGTAATATAATAAAATGTTATAGGATGATTGTTTTATAATTAACAATCAACGCAATCATCCGTAAACAAATAGAATTTAATAACCGAGGAGTGTTTGTATGACTTACAACAAAAAGAATATCGAGGATATCGACGTCAATGGAAAACGCGTATTTGCGCGCTGCGATTTCAATGTTCCGCTTGACGCGCAGGGCAACATCACAGATGACAAGCGTATTCGTGAATCAATCCCTACCATTAAATATCTGATTGATCACAACGCTAAGGTAGTTCTTTCATCGCATCTTGGCAGACCAAAGGGCGAATTTAACATGAAATATTCTCTCGCCCCAATCGCAAAAAGGCTGTCACAGCTTCTTGGTTCTGAAGTAAAAATAGCAAAGGACGTAATCGGAGAAGACGCAAAAGCGCTTGCCGCCAACCTTAAAAACGGCGAAGCAATGCTGCTCGAAAATGTCCGCTTCCACAAAGAAGAGGAGAAAAACGATCCTGCATTCGCAAAAGAGCTTGCTTCAAACGCTGAGGTATTTGTAAACGATGCATTTGGCACAGCTCACCGCGCACATGCCTCAACCGAAGGCGTATCACACTTTGTTCCTGTCTCGGTTTGCGGCTACCTCATCCAGAAAGAAATTACCGTTATGGGCAAAGCCCTCACTGATCCGAAGCGCCCGTTTGTCGCTATTCTCGGCGGCGCAAAGGTTTCTGATAAAATCGGTGTGATAAACAACCTTATTGAAAAGGTGGATACACTCGTCATCGGCGGCGGTATGGCCTATACCTTCATGAAGGCTCTCGGTCACAGCATCGGCAGCTCAATCTGCGAAGGCGACAAGCTTGACCTTGCACGTGAATTGATGGAAAAAGCAAAGGCTAAGGGCGTTAAGTTCCTTATCCCTGAAGATAACCGCGTAGGCGATAAGTACGATCCTGAGTGCGCAAGCAAAACAGTAGATTCCGACGAGATTCCGGACGGCTGGATGGGTCTTGATATCGGCCCTGTAACCGAAAAGAAATTCGCCGACGCGATAAAAGGCGCTGGCACAGTTGTCTGGAACGGCCCGATGGGCGTTTCAGAGTGGGAAAAATTCGCTTCGGGTACAAGAGCAGTTGCAACCGCTGTTGCAAACTCAGGCTCAATCTCAATAATCGGCGGCGGCGACTCTGCTGCTGCAATTGAGCATCTTGGCTTTGCCGATAAGATGACCCACATCTCAACAGGCGGCGGCGCATCTCTCGAATTCCTTGAAGGTCTTACCCTTCCCGGCATCGCTTGCTTAAATGATAAATAAGCATATTTGGCGCGAGCGGCGCGGCATTTGCCGCGCCGCTCCATATTGTTACGTATAAATTAAATAAGCGCACAGCGCATGGAGGTTTATTATGAATAAAGCACTTCGCAAAGTAGTAATAGCAGGGAACTGGAAAATGAACAAAAATCCCGACGAGGCAAAAAAACTCGTAGAAGACATTAAGCCGCTTGTTGCAAATGCAAACTGCGATGTTATCGTTTGCGTTCCTTATGTTGATCTTACAAACGTGCTTGCGGCGGCAGCCGGAAGCAATGTCAAGGTCGGCGCGGAAAACTGCCACTGGGAAGTAAGCGGCGCATACACCGGTGAAATTTCCGCTCAGATGCTCAAATCAATGAACGTTGAATATGTTATCATCGGCCACAGCGAGCGCAGACAATATTTCGGCGAGACTGATGTAACGGTTAACCTGCGTGTCAAGGCCGCTCTTGCGGCAGGGCTCAAAGTTATCCTTTGCGTAGGCGAACGCCTTGAACAGCGCGAGCAGGGTGTCACCTGTGAGCTTGTTGCCATGCAGACAAAGATCGCTCTCGGCGGCATTTCCGATGAGGACATGAAGAACATCATCATCGCATACGAGCCGGTCTGGGCTATCGGAACAGGCAAGACCGCAACTTCGGAACAGGCAAACGAGGTTAACCTCGCAATCCGCGAGACTGTCGCACAGCTTTACGGCAAGGCAGTCGGCGACGCGACAACTGTTCAGTACGGCGGATCAATGAACGCGGCAAACGCGGCGGAGCTTCTTGCTCAGCCTGATGTTGACGGCGGCCTTATCGGCGGCGCTTCACTCAAACCCGCAGATTTTGCAACGATCGTCAGCGCGGCGTCTAAATAAGAATTATCTTATTGAATGGCTGCCGTAAGTTAAACGGCAGTCATTCAATTTATATAAAAAACAGTCATTTGAAATTTGGAGGATTATATGAAGAAACCTCTTGCTTTAATTATAATGGACGGGTTCGGAATCAATCCGTCAGACTACGGCAACGCGATAACTGCCGCAAAAAAGCCGAACCTCGACAGGCTTATGAAAACCAGCCCGATGACAAGAATCGGAGCGTCAGGTCTTAAAGTCGGATTGCCGGAAGGGCAGATGGGCAACAGCGAGGTAGGGCACACCAATATCGGCGCAGGCCGCGTTGTCTACCAGGAGCTTACCCGCATTACAAAATCCGTAAAAGACGGCGATTTTTTCACTAACGATGCATTTTCTGCCGCAGTTGAAAACTGCAAAGCAAAAGGCTCGGCGCTGCACCTCATGGGTCTTTTGTCGGATGGCGGCGTTCACAGCCACAATTCGCACCTTTACGCCCTTGTCGAGCTTGCAAAGCGCAAGGGTCTCGATAAGGTTTTTGTACATTGCTTCTTAGACGGGCGTGACGTTCCGCCGTCGTCGGGCAAAGATTTTGTCGCAGAGCTTCAAAACAAGCTCACTGAAATAGGCACAGGTAAGATTGCAACCATCATGGGCCGTTATTATGCTATGGACCGTGATAACCGCTGGGAACGTGTTTCCAAGGCATATGACGCGATTGTGAACGGCGTGGGCATTAAAAATTCCGACCCTGTTGCAGCTGTCGAGGAGTCTTATAAAAATGATGTTACCGACGAGTTTGTTCTTCCGGCAGTATGCGCGGAAAATGCGGCAGTTTCAAAGGACGATTCGGTAATCTTCTTTAACTTCCGCCCAGACAGGGCAAGGGAGATTACACGCACGTTTGTTGACCCTGATTTCAACGGATTTGAGCGTAAAAAGGGATTTTTCCCGCTCACATATGTCTGTATGACACAGTATGACCTGACAATGCCAAATGTAATTGTCGCATTCCATCCGCAATCGCTTAAAAATACACTTGGCGAATATTTGAGCGAAAACGGGCTTACTCAGCTGCGTATTGCCGAAACCGAAAAATATGCTCACGTTACGTTTTTCTTTAACGGCGGCGTTGAGAAAACATTTCCGGGCGAGGATCGTGTCCTTGTTCCCTCACCAAAGGTCGCAACCTATGACCTTCAGCCGGAAATGAGTGCGCCAGAGGTTACAGACAAGGTTGTTGAGCGTATAAACAGCGGCAAGTACGACGTTATCATACTCAATTTTGCAAACTGCGATATGGTTGGCCACACCGGCATTTTTAACGCTGCTGTTAAAGCGGTCGAAACTGTCGACGCCTGTGTAGGGCGCATGACTAAGGCGATTGCCGACATGGGCGGCGTAAGCCTTATCACTGCCGATCACGGCAACGCAGACAAGATGAAAGAGGACGATGGTTCACCCTTCACCGCCCACACAACAAATCTTGTTCCGTTCATTGTTGTCGGCAAAGACTGCAAACTGCGTGCAGACGGCAAACTTGCCGATATCGCACCAACAATGCTCGAAATTATGGGCATGAAAGTACCGGCCGAAATGAGCGGCACATCCCTTATAGAACACTAAAAATCAATATGGTATTAGCAAAGCCGGGCGTGAAAACGTCCGGCTTTTTTATACAACGGCTAAAGCACAATCAAAAAATTTGGCTTTATGTAATTTAGTGCCCTAAAATAAGTCCTACCGAAACAATGCTCATAATAAACCCTATAAAATCGGCGCTTAAGGCGGCAGGCAGCGTGTGTCTTGTTTTCGATACGCTGACAGAGCCGTAGTATATTGCGACGGTATAGAACGTGGTTTCGGTTGAGCCCTGCAAAACCGAAGCAACCCGGCCAATGTAAGAATCTGCACCGTATGTTCTCAAAATACCCTCATATACAGAAAGTGAACCGCTGCCGGAAACCGGGCGCATCAGCGCAAGCGGCACAATTTCACTTGGAAAATGCAAAGCGTTGCCGACCGGCGCGAGGGCGGCAACGATGCAGTCAAGCGCGCCGGAAGCCTTGAACATCTCAATAGCCATCATCAGCCCGACTAATGCGGGCAGAATGTTGACAGCTATAGATATGCCCTCTTTCGCTCCGCTTAAAAACAAATCGAAAACCTTTTGTTTTTTAATAATCCCGCACAAAACAATGGCAAGGATTACGACAGGAACTACATAAGCACCAAACTGTGACATGCTTATCCTCCTTTAATACTAATATCCAATTAAAAAGTATATAAAAATCAAATTAAAACTTTTGATATATGAATTTTGATGCAGATTTTTATCTATACTTTTATTGGAGATTAGTATAACAATCCGCACGGCAAAAACTTCTAACCGGGCGGTGTCGCCGGCGCCCGTTTCATGCGGTATTGTCTGCTTTCAAAAATCCGTGCCAATAAAATTCCGCTTACGAGTGTTACAATTGATGAAAGCCAAACGCAGGGTAAGATGTCAAAAGGTGCGACAGAACCATACTTCATGCGGATTACAGCGATCGTAGTTGGAATAAGCTGAAGCGATGCAGTATTCATAACGATAAACATTGCCATTGAGTCTGTGGCCACCCCTTTTTCATGCGAATGCTTAGCCATCTCTTTCATGGCGCAAAGCCCAAACGGGGTAGCGGCGTTTCCAAGACCCAAAAAATTAGCGGCTATATTCATGCTCACCGCTTTCATTCCGGCGCTGGTTGGGGCAAGGTCGGGGAACAGGCGTTTGGTAATAGGGGAGAGTATGGCGGCAAGAGCTTTTGTAATGCCGCATGCGTCCGCAATCTTCATTAGACCGTTCCACAGGCACATGCTTCCCAAGAGAGTTATAAAAAGAGCAACGGCATTTCCTGCTCCGTTCAAAGAGGCCTGAGATACCTCATTAATATGACCTGTTGCAATGCCAAAAACAACAGAAATCCCAATAAGTACAAACCATACCCAGTTCATCATATAAATCACTTCCAAGCATAATTATTGGAAAATCACTAGAAACCCCAGCCAAATGACAGAATTATCGTGGATTTGACATTTAATCATTGACATGGTAAAATATTAAATTGACGGAATTAGTTGGTTTAAAACTGGTCGAATAGAAATATTTCTGTTTTTGGCGAATTATAGAGATTGCAGTTTGCTAATTATTTAAAACAGGTCAAGTTTTTAAAGCAACACAAAAATAGTATTAGATTTTAATATATGGCTTCTATTTAATACATATGTATGATAATGTATGATTTATACTTTCCTAAATCAGCAATAATTTAACTCAAATTAACTAATGATGGTGAATAATTACTATAATTTTATGATAAGTTTTAAATTTTATTATAATAAATACAAGATTTCTAAAAATATGGTTGACAAATAATACAAAATGCGATATATTTAGACATGTAGTTGCTATATGCGACAAAATGAGGTTAAAATGGAGGTTATATTTGCATGAAATCTACAGGAATTGTGCGCAGAGTCGACGAATTGGGACGCATTGTGCTTCCAATTGAGCTTCGTAGAACATTGGAAATATCTGAAAAGGATGCTCTTGAGATTTACGTGGATGGCGATTCAGTTGTGCTCAAAAAATATGAGCCATCTTGTGTATTTTGCGGCAACGCAAAAGATGTTGTAAACTTCAAAGGCAGAAACATTTGCCCGGCTTGCATTAAAGAGCTTGCAGGTAAATAATCGGCGAAATACATAGCTAAATTTGTCAGATAAAAAAGTGCTCCCGTTTTACGGGAGCACTTTTTTATCTTTATAGCAATTTTAAAAGGTTATAGGATAAATGTTGTAGTACGAATAAGCGAAAAAAGGTAGAGCATATTCGAAAACTCTTGTAAAATGGAATTGTTGAGAAACCAATTCTAAAGAGGGTGAGTGTGCTTTACTTTAAAATTCCGCTTTCATCAATCAAGCGCACCGCCTCTTGCAGCGCCTCCTCGCCCTGAACCAAAGCAAGCCTGACATATCCCTCACCCGAAGGGCCAAACGCAGAGCCCGGAGTTATCAAAACGCCGGCTTTGTCAAGCAGCTCTTTTGTAAACAATTCACTGTTTGAAAACGGTTCGGGTATTTTGGCCCATACAAACATGGTAGCAGGCGGCCTGTCCATTTTCCAGCCTATGCGGTTTAGCCCGTCAACAAGTGCGTTACGCCGCTTCTCATAGGCCAGCCTCGTTTCTTTTACGCAGTCCTGCGGCCCTGTCAATGCGGCGACAGCCGCCTTTTGAACGGGGATAAACATGCCGTAATCCATATTTGATTTTAAAAGCTTCAGCGCCGAGATGATTTCGCTGTTGCCGATGGCAAAGCCGATCCTCGCACCGGCAAGACCGTATGTTTTTGAGAGTGAGTTAAACTCAACGCCAACGTCTTTTGCCCCTTCGTATTGCAAAAAACTGCCGCAGGTGTTGCCGTCATAGGTAAGCTCGCTGTATGCGTTGTCATGCAGAACAATTATGTCATACTTTTTAGCGAAAGCAACAAGCTCTATGTAAAACGACGGGGGAGCGATGCTTGTGACCGGATTGTTAGGATAAGAAATAACCATGAATTTTGCTTTTGCCGCAATCTTTTCAGGAATATCCTTTAGGTTTACAATATAGCCGTTTTCTCTTTTTTGCGGCATTGTATAAAGCTCTGCGCCCGCTAATCTCGGGCCGTCGCTGAAAACAGGGTAGCCCGGGTCTTGAACGAGCACCAAATCGCCGGGGTCAGTGACTGTGAGGGCAATATGCGAAAGACCGTCCTGAGAACCAAGCAGCGATGTCACTTCTGTTTTGGGGTCTATTTCAACGCCATACCGGGTTTCATACCAATATGCCGCCGCGTTTTGCAGCTCTTCTGTATCGCTGATGGCATAGATATAATTGCTTTTATCGCGTGTGCTCTCTGTCAGCGCGTCAATAATATGCTGTGCGGGCGGTATATTTGGCGTTCCAACGCTAAGGTCAATAAGCTCTTTCCCCGCGTTTATACGCTCCATCTTCATGGCTGCCAAAACAGAGAAAATTCCGGGCTTAAAACTATCCATTCTTTCGGAAAAAACCATTCTTTTGCACTCCTTGATTTGTGCGTTTTTTTATTATAGCAATTACAAAATCAAAGTGGAATAGTTTTGTTATCCCATTTTAAATTGCAATAATAAAAAGCATAAGAGTTATAAATATGCAATAATAATACCACAACAGTCGGGCAGAAAACAAGACGGCTGCTTTGCGGCAATTCGAGGTGGAATTAAGTTTAAATATCCTGAGCGCGTAATTAATTATAGCAATTACAACATTCCGTTCATTCGATAAGCTTTCGCTGCTCCTCTGCTTGCTTTTCAGCCATAACATCCTCAAAGGTTGGTTTTCCGCCGAACTCGGTCATATACTTCCAATAGCGCTTGGGCATGTGGCCCATGCGGCATTTTTCATTGTGCCGCCCCTGAATCTCGATGGTGTTATAAAACATCTGCCAAAGCGCGTGCAGCCTTTCTTCGCTTTCGTCGGGGTTTGGCAGGCTTAATCA
>DBTI01000069.1:0-3497 GCA_002306975.1 Ruminococcaceae bacterium UBA1320 | reverse complement strand
TTCGCTTTCGTCGGGTTTTGGCAGGCTTAATCCGTCAAGCGGCACAATTGAATATTCATTTGGGCGGTGAACAAGAGCCATACCGTGTGTTTTATCATAAATCAAAAAGCGCTCGCAAGGGAAACGCTCGCAAAAATGCTGGGTTATCATCGGCAGCACATAATTGTGCGGCTCGATAATTCCGGCGAGAACATTGTTGATTTCGGAAAACCGCAGGAATTGCCGATACTGATTGCTTTCATTTTCAAGGTATTTCACAGCCTTAAAAACACGGTCAACAATAGTATCTGCAAGCATATCCATTACACGGGGACCCTTCCGGTAGCCAAGCCGCATAAAGAGCAGAATATCAAGTTCCTTCTGCTCAAGGCAGGTTAAAAAAGTGCGCTTGATCAAATAAAGCGCCTCGCCGCCCATTTTCTGCGGTATGGAAGCAAGCACCCTTTCGGATTTTTCCAAATCGGTTGCTACAAAATGCGCGGGGTAAAGCGAAAGCTGCACCGCGCCCTGCGGCATAATGCCGGACGGTATCTCGCGTCGGGCATAGCTTTCAAAAACACAGCAGAGCATACCTTCAAAGCTTCCGTCATATTGATAGACTATATTTGACCGGTCAGGCATTTTAAAAAGTCCTCCTGCGAAGGCAAAATCTCCTGTTTTGGAAAAAGCGAGAGCTGTTCCGGCATGGAATAACTCATGCCGATTGTATCAAGCATCTTTTCTGATAGGAGTGAGCGTAAAACGGCGTCGTTGTTCCACTTTAACCCCTCTGACGCCTTTCCGCGGCAGGTAATAAAGTAGCGTGCCCGTTTAAGCACTACACCGAGCTTTTTCAGTGCGTCAAAGTCAAGCGAGCCGGTGCGTCTTGCGACGATTATTCTCTGCGCGCTTTTCACACCGATGCCGGGAACGCGCAGCAAATTGTTATAAGCCGCACGGTTTACTTCCATCGGAAAATATTCCATGTGGTTAAGCGCCCAGTTGCATTTCGGGTCAATAAACTGGTTAAAGCTCTGGTGTGCGTCATCAAGCAGCTCGTTTGCCGCAAAACCGTAGAAACGCAGCAGCCAATCCGCCTGATAGAGCCTGTGCTCACGCAAAAGAGGCGGTTTTGTGTCTCGCGACGGCAGCAGCGAGCTTTCCGCCACAGGCATATAGGCGGAAAAGAACACACGCTTTAGCCCGTACTTTTTATATAAACCCTCGGTGAGGTTAAGAATCTGAAAATCTGTTTCCGGCGTAGCCCCGACGATCATCTGTGTGCTTTGACCGGCGGGCGCAAATTTTGGCGCGTGGTGGTACTTAACAAGCTCTGTGGAATTTTCTGTGATGCGGTTTTTGATATACCCCATCGGCGAAAGTATCGAATGCCTTGATTTGTCGGGGGCAAGCAGGGCAAGGCTGTTTTGCGAGGGAAGTTCGATATTGACGCTCATGCGGTCGGCAAGCATGCCGAGCCGCTCAATCAGCGCCTTGTCCGCCCCGGGGATGGCCTTGGCGTGAATATATCCGCAAAAGCGGTATTCCTCACGTAAAATTGTGAGCGCCTCGATCATCTGCTCACAGGTGTAATCAGGGTTCTTGAGAACGCCGGAGCTTAAAAACAATCCCTCAATATAGTTGCGGCGATAGAACTGTATTGTCAGCTCGGCAAGCTCACGCGGTGTAAAAGCCGCGCGCGGCGTATCGTTGGAGTGGCGGTTCACGCAATATTGGCAGTCGTAGGCACAGGCGTTTGTCATAAGCACCTTTAAAAGCGAGATGCACCGCCCGTCAGCGGCGAAGCTATGGCAGATGCCGCAGGCGGCCGCGTTGCCAATGCCGCCGGGAACGGCTTTTTTGTCCACTCCGCTGGAGGTGCAGGCAATATCGTATTTTGCGGCGTCGGTTAATATTTTAAGTTTCTCAAAAACATCCACGGCAACCTACCTTTATAACTTTAATAGGGAACAATGTTCCTTAACCTAATTATAATGATTTTATTATGATTTGTAAATGCTTTTTTATTTTCGCATTTTAAAATAAAAAGAAAATACGATACCTCCGGTTGGAGTGATTTACAATTGTTATCGTTAAAAAGCACAGATTTAAATGCTTTTGTTGTATAGCTTAAAATTTATTTGCATCTGATTAATTTGTTGTTTTCGTATTTTATATTGCTTCTTTTGTTAATATTCAACCATCTAAAAATATAAGATTTGATATCAAAAAATCTATATAAATGAAAAATATTGTATGATATAATAAGAATCGATTTATCATACCAAACGGGATTAACGGAAATAAAGTAGCAGTTGGAGGAAGGCATATGAATTACGGGTATTTCGATGAGAAAAACAGGGAATATGTAATTACAAGACCCGACACACCGGCGCCGTGGGCAAACTATCTTGGTTCGCCGGCATATGGGGCCATTATATCAAATAACGCCGGCGGTTACAGCTTTGTAGAATCCGGCGCAAACGGCAGAATAATCAGATACCACTTTAATGCGGACGATAAACCGGGCAGATACATATACATTCGCGATAACGATAAAAAAGACTATTGGTCTGCCTCGTGGCAGCCGGTAGGCAAAGACCTCTCAACATACGAGAGTGAATGCCGCCACGGCACAGCATACACCACCATCAAATCCAAATATGAAGGCATAAGTACAGAAACGCTTTATTACGTTCCGCAGGGCGAAACTTATGAAGTGTGGCGCTTAAAGCTCACAAACAGCAGCGGTGCAAAAAGAAATCTTTCGGTTTTCGGTTTCGTCGAGTTTACTTCAGAAAGCAACTATGAGCAAGACGGCGTAAACCTGCAATACACCGAGTTTATAACAAAAACAGAGTTTTTAAATAACAACATGATTCTCCAAAGGATAAACCAGTTTGAAAAAAGAAAAAGCGATGGAACAAACGGCAAAGAGCGGTTTTTTGGTCTTGCGGGCGCAAGGGTAGACGGCTATGACGGCGATCTTCAGGCGTTTATCGGCAGATATCACAGCTATAAAGATCCCATAGCCTTGGAAAACGGAAAATGCTCAAACAAACTCAACTATAATCTTAACTCCTGCGGCGCGCTTCAGACAGATCTCACGCTTGAAGCCGGGGAAACAAAAGAGTTTGCGTTCATTTTGGGTGCAAAAGACGAGTTTAAGGCCGCCGAGCTTTTGAAAAAATACAACAGCCTTAATATAATTGATGAAGAACTCGCTCAGCTAAAAGCCTTTTGGCACGGCAAGCTGGAAAACCTTCAAATCAAAACGCCGGATAAAAACTTTGACGTTATGGTCAACACTTGGAACGCGTATCAGTGCTTTATCACATATATCTGGTCGAGAGCGGCTTCGTTTATCTACGGGGGGCTGCGTAACGGCTATGGATACAGAGATACGGTTCAGGATATTCAGGGTATAATTCACCTTGATCCGGAGCTCGCCCTTGAAAAAATCAGGTTCATGATCTCGGCATAGTCTTCAACCGGCGGCCGTCTGCCACGTGCAAAAT
>DBTI01000152.1 GCA_002306975.1 Ruminococcaceae bacterium UBA1320 | reverse complement strand
CCGGAGCGTCGTTTATGCCGTCACCGATCATTGCCGCTTTTTTTCCGCTTTGTTGTATGGCGCGGATTTCTCTTTCCTTGTCCTGCGGCATAACCTCTGCCACGACCCGGTCTATATTAAGCTGTTTCCGAATTGCCTCGGCGGTTTTTTTATTGTCGCCCGTCAGCATAACGACATCTATTCCCATGGCTTTAAACTGCTCGATTGCCTCGCGGCTTGTCGGTTTTATGGTATCCGCCACGGCGATAACACCCAAAAGTCTTTTTTCATCCGCGAAAAAGAGCGGTGTTTTGCCGTCTTGCGCAAAAGCCTCCGCTTTGGTATTCAATCCGTCGTCGTCGATTTTTTTATCCAGCATAAAGGCAAGGTTGCCCGCGAAATACTGCCGTCCGCCTATGACTGCGGCAACACCTCTGCCGGATACCGCTTTAAAATCGTCCGCTTGTTTTAGGACAATGTCGCTCTGGACGGCTTTTTCAACAATCGCGTCCGCCAAAGGGTGCTCCGACGGCTTTTCGATTGAGGCGGCAATGACGAGCAGCTCCTCTTCTGTCACGCCCTTCGCCGTGACAATGTCGGTGACCGACGGTTTCCCTTCTGTTATCGTGCCGGTTTTGTCAAGAACCACGGTGTTTATTGTATGCGCTGTTTCCAGAGCCTCTGCTGATTTTATCAATATGCCGTTTGCCGCGCCCTTGCCTGTTGCCACCATAATGGCGACAGGTGTGGCAAGCCCAAGCGCGCAGGGGCAGGAGATGACAAGAACCGCAATGCCGATGGAAAGGGCAAATTCAAACGACTGCCCCAAAAGCAGCCAGATAATCGTGGCAATAACGGCAATAGAGATCACGACAGGAACAAAAATGCCGCTTATTTTGTCGGCAAGCTTTGAAATCGGCGCTTTTGAAGAAGAGGCTTCTTCAACCAAATCGATAATCTGCGCGAGCGTTGTGTCGCCGCCTACTTTTTGTGCTTTAAATTTAAAATATCCGGTCTTGTTAATCGTTGCTGAAATAACCGTGTCGCCCGCCTTTTTTTCGACAGGGATACTCTCACCTGTTAACGCGGACTGGTCAACCGCCGAGCTGCCCTCGACGATTATGCCGTCAACCGGAATGCTCTGACCCGGCTTTACGATGATAACGTCATCAACTACAACCTCGCCGACAGGGATTTCAATCTCCTGCCCGCCGCGTAAAACCGTCGCTGTTTTTGGCGCAAGATTGATAAGCTTTGTGATAGCCTCTGAGGTTTTACCCTTTGAGCGTGTTTCAAGAAATTTTCCGAGCGTGATCAGCGTGAGGATTGTTCCCGCGGATTCAAAATAAATATCCATCAGATAATGATTCGCGGTGCCCAAATCCCCGCGACCAAGGCTGCTGCCAATATTAAATATTGAATATATGCCGTAAATTATAGCCGCAGAGGAGCCGATTGCTATGAGCGTATCCATATTTGGTGCGCGTTTTGCGAGCGTTTTGAACCCGGTCTGAAAATACTTGCGGTTGACATAAACTATCGGCAGCAGCAGCAAAAACTGAGTGAACGCATAGTTTACGCCGTTTTGCGCACCGTGAAATGCCATTTCAATAAACCTCGGAACAGGAAGCCCGAGCCACATGTTAAACATGTGATACATGGCAAGGTACATCAGCGGAACCCAAAACACAAAAGAAACAACAAGCCTTTGCTTCATGCTTCTAATCTGTTCCTGCACGAGATTTACCTTTTGTGTATCCTCTTTATTGCTCTTTTCCGAGTTAACGGCGGAGGCGTTATACCCCGCGCCGACAACCGCATCTATTATTTTATTACTGTTAGTTATATTGACGTCATAATCAACAGACATGCTGTTCGTCAACAGGTTTACATTAACCGAATTGACGCCGCTCACTTTTTTTACGTTTCTCTCAACGCTTGCGGAGCAAGCTGAGCAGGTCATGCCGGTTACGTTAAACTTTTGAGTCATAATCTCACTTCCCTTGCTGATCCCCACACCCCCAGTGGGGTATATCTACATTTTATTCTTAATCTGTTTTTTTGTCAACCATTATTTTGTCCTTTTTGGGGATTAATGATTACCGGTTTAAAAATAAAAAAAAACAGATACCGGAATTTCGGATATCTGTTCTTTATATTTAGCGTTATTTTAATAAGGGCTCTTTACTTTGCAAAAACTCACTCAAGCATTCTGCAAATTCTTCCGGTCTTTCTTTTTGCGCCCAGTGCTTGCAGTCTTTCATGATATGAACACGGCTGTTCTTAATAACCTTGCCCGCCGCGATCGCGAATTTTGCAGGCACACCGGAATCCTTTTCGCCGTTGACGATCAGAACCGGGATTTTAAGTTCACCCAGGTGCGGCGTGAGATCTGTGGTTATCTTCTTTTTTCCCATTTCATATCGCTGAAACGATTCAAACGCCCTGTTTACGTTCGGCTGTTGCAGCAGATCATAAAGCCCATCTGTCAATTCGTCGGTTATTTTGCTTTTATCTCCGATCAACGACGCCGCGATGCTCCACCTGACGAATTTTTTGCTTTTCCCCAGCCATTCATAGGATTTTGAGTTAAGACGGGAATATGCGTACCATCTGCATAACGTGTGGAACGGCATTCTTTGATAAAGACCGACCGACCCGATAAAAGCGAGTTTATTTATCATTTCAGGGTATTTCAGAGAAAAGGCAATGCTTATTCCTCCGCCCATAGAAAGCCCGACAAGGCTTGTTTTTTCTATATGCAGCTGGTCAAATACATTATGGACCAGCTCGACATACATCGGTGTTGAATATAGAATATCAGGTTTGTCACTTTCCCCATAGCCCAGCAGATCAATTGCATAGATGTCATAGCGGCTGTCCATTAACCCAATGACCTCTTTCCACGAAAGCATGGCGCTGTCCAAACCTCCGCCATGCAAAAAGACAATCTTTTCGTCTGATCTTCCCGCTCTGTGAAACACATTAATCGCGTACGAATTACAGGTCAATTTTATTTTATCCATTTTTACACGCTTCCTTCCTGCTTATAAAATCCATGCTTTAGTAGTTCCATATATTCGTTGATTTCCGCCTGAAGCTGCTTTAGTTCAAGGCTGTCCGCCGCCCTTTTCTCTTTTATGCAGCCCTCGCCAATCCAGATAATCATGTTGATCGCTTTGTTGACATCAGCTTTATTTCTAAACCTGCTTATGTCGATTCCCTCGTTCATCTTCAAATAAGCGTCGTTCAAAATACTTTTATTTATCGCCTTGATCTCCTCAGCTACCACGCTCTCGGTTTCGTAATAGGCCTGTACCGCAAAGTCAAAAATATAAGGATACTCTATCATGGCGCGGACCCTCGCCTCAATGACCTTGGCATTGCGCTCGAAAAAATCCGTATCTTCCAATGCATGCAAATCATTTATTTTCTGATAAATTTTATTGCAGCTGTATTCATATAAATAGCAGTAAAGCTCCTTTTTATTTTTGAAGTGGTAAAACAGCGAGCCTTTTGAAATGCCCGCCAGCGCCGCAATATCATCCGTTGACGCCTTGCCGTATGGGCTTTTGGAAAAAACCTGCATCGCCGCGTTTGTAATTCTTTGCCGTTTTTCCTCTTTCAGCAAATTAAAACTCTTGTTCATAGCGCCCTCCGTTTTGACCGATCCAGTCAGTTTACAACTTAAATTATAATAAACTGACTCAGATTTTCAACCCACCTATAATAAAAATATTCATTTCCTTGACAAAGCGGAAAATATATTTTAAAATAGTGTTTAATGATTAAACAGGATGTGAACTTGATGGCTTATTCTGATTCTGCCAGTTTGGCGGCCGAAAATCTTAGCGACTTATTTATAAAAGTCATCAACCGGTTTGGAGAGTTGGATAAACTCCCATTCATCGCGGGCGACGGCGAAATGCTCCACACTTCGGAAATTCACGCGATGGACATTATCGGCTTTAACAAGAATATCAATATAACCCACCTTGCGAATCTGCTTGGGCTGACAAAAGGCGCGGTTTCAATAATGATGGGGAAGCTTGTTAAAAAAAGCTATGTCATCAAAAACATTTCACCGGAAACCGATAATGAAGTGGTTTTAAAGCTCACAGAAAAGGGCGGAGAGGTTTTCGACTGGCATCAGCAGCACCGCTGCCGGTTAAAACAGAAAATTGAAGAGCTGATCACCGAAGCGCCTCAAGCAAATGAATATTACACAAAGCTGTGTATTGAGCTCGACAAGGTGTTTGTTGATCTGATTGAAGAACGAAAAACCTAAATAAAAATCATAACTTCATATTTTTATGACAGCGTTACTGTGCCTATAGTGTTTAATAATTAAACAGTTAAGCTGCGAAATATACTACTTAAAGAGGAATCATCATGAACGATTTAACATCATATTTAAACGGAGCGGTGGAGCGCCTTGTTAAGCGGGCGTTAAAATCATCTTTTAACAATCCGCGTGAGAGCGCCTTTATCACAAAATTTATGCTGCAACAAAAATCCGCCGCAAAAAAGAGAAAAAACAGCGAGGAAAAAGGGCGGCATATTCCTCCTTTTTTGATTGCCAGCATTGCTTCACAGTGCAATCTTTTTTGCAAAGGGTGTTACGCGCGGGCAAACGAGTCATGCGGCGGCGACAAAAAGCACAACGAGCTTGATGCGGAAAACTGGGGGCGTATTTTCGAGGAAGCGTCACAGCTTGGAATATCGTTCATACTTCTCGCGGGCGGCGAGCCGCTTTTGCGCAGGGATGTTATCGAAGCCGCGAGCAGGGTTCCCAACATCGTTTTTCCCGTCTTCACAAACGGGACGATGATTGATGAAAATTATCTGAAATTTTTTGACGCGCACAGAAATTTTGTACCTATACTCAGCGTCGAAGGAGATACCGCGCAGACCGACGGCAGGCGCGGGGATGGTGTTTCGGCAATTCTCGACCGTGTTGAAACGCAGATGCAAAAAGCGGGGATTTATTACGGCGTTTCCATCACCGTAACTTCCGAAAATCTTGATGTGGTTACCGACAAAGAATTTATCTCCCGACTTTCTAGCAACGGGTGCAGCCTCGCCTTTTTTGTTGAGTATGTGCCTGTTCAGGCTTCAACGGAGAATCTTGCCTTGACCGATGAGGGCAGGGATCAGCTCGCGGAGCGGCAGTCTGCATTAAGAGATCAGTTTGAAATGGTATTTTTATCGTTCCCGGGTGACGAAAAAGAGATGGGCGGTTGCCTTGCGGCGGGAAGAGGATTTTTTCACATTAATCCGTCGGGTGAAGCGGAGCCGTGCCCGTTTTCGCCTTGCTCAGATCGAAATCTGAAGAATGGAACACTGATCGATGCGTTAAATTCACCGCTTTTTCAAAAACTCAGCGATTTCGGCTTTCTACAAGGCGAGCATAAAGGTGGCTGCGCATTATTCGATAAACAAGAAGAAATTGCGCACCTGCGGTAACCCCCCCTGCGGGGAGCAATCCGCGATATAATCTTCTGCTGTTTACAGCAAGTGCGCACGAAATAAACTTCGCGCGCACTTTGGTATAATTATATGATAGTCTGCCCGCGACTTGCCCCGGCGCAGCCGGTTAAATGCGCTTCCCCCCAAAGGCGTGTATCGACCTTGTCCCAGCTACGCATCTGCCCCACTGTACTGTTCCTGCTGGGACAAACAGCTCATCGCCGGGATTGAGGACGATTTCCCTGTCCTCAAAGCAGGCTATGTACTGTCCTGACACTATGATTGTGTACTCGTCGAAATCGTGCTTGTGCTTTTTTGACTCCCTGTCGGAATGGCAAGTCCAGAAAGCCATCTGACCGCCTCCCGGCCCCTCATAATAATATCCTTCGATGTTTTCCGTATTTTGCGCGCTGCCAGGTACACGGTTCTTTTCTTTTTTCATAAAGTCAGGGAAATCTTTCATTTTTAACACCTCTATATGAATTTATAATATAATTATAAGCGATAAAGTTAATTATGGAAACTGCTCTAAAAGCAAAAGGCAGGTATCCGACTGAATTCGAATACCTGCCCTTTGTTCTGTTTTTTATAATCAAAAGCGGAAATCGCGTTTGCCGTTGCTGATGTCGGTGATATGCTGTCTTGCAACTTCTCTTACCTTTTCGTTCGGGATCGTGTTAAGCTCCTGCGCGATTATTGCGTCGCCCTTTGCTTTTGTTTCCGGCGTCGCGTAATCCTCGAGGTATTCTTTGAGCGTCATCAGAGCAT
>DBTI01000260.1:1626-8675 GCA_002306975.1 Ruminococcaceae bacterium UBA1320 | reverse complement strand
GAGATGAACAACAATCCCTCGCCCGGCAACAAAGCGGGCGGCATTTCCACCCTGGAGGATAAGGCACTGGGCTGCACGCAAAAAAGCGGCAGCGCGCCTGTGGCCGCCGTACTCCCCTATGCAGGCCGCTTATCGCACAACGGCTTGAACCTGCTTAACGCCCCGGGAAACGACCTTGTCGCCACCACGGCGCTGGCGGCAGCTGGCGCGCAGATTGTACTGTTTTCCACAGGCCGCGGCACACCGTTTGGCGCGCCTGTGCCGACAGTCAAGATCGCCACAAACTCCGTGCTTTTCGAAAAGAAACCGGCGTGGGTAGACTTTAACGCCGGAACCATCCTTTCGGGCACATCGTTTGAAGACGCGTCAAAAGCACTGTTTTCTCTTATACTCGACACGGCGTCAGGAAAATATAAAACCCGCAATGAACAAAACGGGTATCGTGAAATTGCAATTTTCAAGGATGGTGTAACGTTATGAAAAAATTTATGGATGAAGATTTCCTGCTTAAAACAGAAACCGCGAAAAAGCTATTCGCGGCGGCTTCAAAAGAACCGATATTCGATTATCACTGTCATCTGTCCCCAAAGGAAATCTATGAGGACAAACCGTTTGAGGATATCGCACAGATGTGGCTCGGCGGCGACCATTACAAATGGCGCGTAATGCGCAGCTTTGGCATAGATGAAAAATATATAACCGGCGACAGCAGCTGGCATGAGAAGTTTAATGCATGGGCACAGACTCTCCCCTACTGCATCGGTAACCCGCTCTATCACTGGACTCACCTTGAGTTGCAGCGCTTTTTCGAAATCGACACGCCGCTTTCTCCGAAAACGGCTGATGAAATCTGGAACAAGGCGAATGCAAAAATTAAAGCCGGCGGCTTCACCCCTCGCGAGCTAATCAATAAGTCAAACGTCGCCGTCATCTGCACGACCGACGATCCTGCCGACAGCCTTGAATATCACAAGCTGATCGCAGAAGACAAAAGTTTTGCGGTTAAAGTTGTTCCCGCTTTCAGACCCGATAAGGCTCTTAACATCGACGCGCAGGGCTTTGCCGCTTACATTGCCGTCCTTGCCAAATCGGCAGACGCAAAAATCGAAAGCTTTGACGGGCTTTGCGCCACACTTTCACAGCGCATTGATTTCTTTGCCAAAATGGGCTGTGTAGCAAGCGACCATGCTTTTGTCTATGTCCCCTACAACGCAGCAAGCAAAGAAGAAGTCGACGCGATCTTGAAAAAAGCGCTTGCCGGCGATTCTTTAAGCGCTTGCGATATTGAAAAATACAAGACCGCTCTTTTAACACACCTCTGCGGCGAATACGTCAAGCACAACATAGCTATGGAGCTTCATCTTGGCGCAATGCGCAACAACAATACAAAAATGTTCAAACAATTGGGGCCGGACACCGGCTTTGATTCGGCTGACGACAAAGAAATCGCGCAGCCTCTTTCACGCATGCTCGACAGCCTTGACGCTAAGAATATTCTGCCGAAGACTATTCTCTTTACGCTTAACCCGAAGGATAACTATGTGCTTGGCACAATGCTCGGCAATTTCCAGTCAAGCGAAATCGCAAGCAAGCTTCAGCTCGGCGCGGCATGGTGGGTAAATGACCACATCGAGGGTATGACCCGCCAGATGACCGACCTTGCCAACCTTGGCGTTTTGGGCAAATTTCTCGGAATGCTAACCGACAGCCGCAGCTTCTTATCTTATCCGCGCCATGAATATTTCAGGCGCATTCTCTGCAACATGCTCGGCGACATGGTAGAGAACGGCGAATATCCGGCAGATATGGAAACGCTTACGGAAATCGTTACGGGTATTTCATACAAAAATGCAAAGGCGTATTTCGGCGTTTGAAACCGGGATTGCCACAATGCTTAAAAAGGGAGTCGACGGAATGAACAGAGAAAAAGCCATACAAATAATCCTTGATTCCGGTGTTATTGCCGTTATCCGCGCGAACAGCGCCGAAGAGGGCGAAAAATTTATCAGCGCGGCAATAGCGGGCGGCATAAAAGCAATTGAGATCACAATGACTGTACCGGGCGCAATTGACATTATTAAAAGCCTTTCCGCGAAATACGCACAAAACGACGATGTGCTCATCGGCGCGGGTACAGTGCTTGACCCAGAAACAGCTCGAGCCTGCATTCTCGCGGGTTCGGAGTTTATCGTCAGCCCGGCACTGAATGTGGATATGATAAAGCTCTGCAACCGCTACGCAGTTGCCGTTGTGCCCGGAATTATGACCGTTACCGAGGCAATTAAGGCAATGGAATACGGCTGCTCTATCGTCAAGCTTTTCCCGGGAAATGCGTACGGCCCATCTATCATCAAGTCGTTTAAAGGCCCTCTGCCGCAGATAAACATTGTCCCTACAGGCGGCGTAAGCATTGAAAACGCCGGCGAGTGGATCAAGGCAGGCGCAGTCGCGGTTGGCTCCGGCAGCGACCTTACAAAATGCGGCGGTGATTACAGCATCGTCACCAAAAATGCCGCGAAGTTTGTCGACGCTGTTCATGCAGCGCGCAAGCAGTAAGAACGGGAGTGTTTTTAATGGCAGAAATCGTAACATTCGGTGAAATCATGATGCGGCTTCAGCCGCAGTCTTATCAAAAAATCATGCAGACCGACAGCTACACCGCCTATTTTGGCGGCAGCGAGGCAAACACGGCAGCGGCTCTGTCACAGTGGGGCAAAGATGCGGTTTATGTCACAAAGTTGCCCGCAAATCAGCTTGGCGACGCCTGCATCCGCTATCTCAGATCATGGGGCGTAAATACATCCTTCATCGCGCGCGGCGATGGGCGGCTTGGTGTTTATTACACTGAAAAGGGCGCGTCACAGCGCCCGCCCGAGGTTCTTTATGACCGCAAATATTCTGATTTTTCACTTGCCGGTAAACAGGATTTTGATTTTGCAAAAATCATGCAGGGCGCGGAGTGGTTCCATTTCTCGGGCATCACCCCCGCGCTTGGCGGCAATTTGCCCGCGCTGACCAAGGGCGCGGTTGAAGCTGCACGCGAAGCGGGCGCGCGGATTTCCTGCGACTTCAATTTCCGTTCAAAGCTGTGGAGCGCAGAGGATGCGCGCAAGGTTATGACCGAGCTTATCACCGGCATTGATGTTCTGATTATTAACGAAAATCAGGCGGGCGAGGTTTTTGACGTTCACGGTGAAAATCTTGAAGAAGTAGCCGGCAAGGTTGCAAAGATGTTTAACATCGGCTCTGTGGTGCTCACTAAGCGCAGAACAATTTCCGGCGAGGTCAATGAGTTTTCCGCAATGGTTTTCAGCGGCGGAAAAAGCTATGAATCACGCACCTATTCCATTTTTATGATCGATAAAATCGGCGGCGGCGACGCTTTCAGCGCCGGGCTTATCTATGGAATGACAAGCGGCAAAAGTCTTCAGGATACGATCGACTTCGCTGCTGCCGCAGCCTGCTACAAGCACACCATCGAGGGCGACATGATTGCGGCAAATGTTGCCGATATTGACTGGGTCGCCCGCTCTGACGGCAGAGGAAGAATGGTTAGGTAATTTTTACTGTATTGTTAGATTTTTTTATTTGTAGTATAATTAAAAAACAATAAAATTTTAAAAAGGGGTTATATTCTAATGAAACTTTTTATTGACACCGCTAACATCGATGAAATACGCGCAGCCAACGACCTTGGTGTCATCTGCGGCGTAACAACCAACCCTTCACTTATTGCAAAAGAAGGCCGCGACTTTAAGCAGGTTGTCACAGAGATCACATCAATCGTTGACGGGCCGATCTCAGCCGAGGTTATTTCTCTTGAATCAACCGGCATGGTAACAGAGGCAAGAGAGCTTGTTAAGATTCATAAAAATATTGTCATAAAAATCCCGATGTGCGCAGAAGGCCTTAAAGCTGTTAAGATTCTCACAGCAGAGGGCATTAAGACTAACGTCACACTTATTTTCTCAGCAACTCAGGCTCTGCTTGCTGCAAGAGCGGGCGCATCCTACGTCAGTCCGTTTCTTGGCCGTCTTGACGATATTTCATTTGACGGCACAGCCCTTATCGCCGACATTGCGGAGATATTCAACATTCACGGTATAGAGACCGAAATCATCGCGGCAAGCATCCGCCACCCGATGCATATCATTCAGGTTGCAAAGCTTGGCGCTGACATCGCCACCGTGCCTTACAAGATCATTATGCAGATGATCGAGCATCCGCTCACCAAAACCGGAATCGAACGTTTCTTAAAGGATTGGGAGACGGTTCCTAAGAACTGATTTGTCTTTGCACTATAATTCTTTATACAAAAAACAGCGCGGCAATTTTGCCGCGCTGTTTTTTGTTGCCAATAATAATGTTCAACCACAGATAGATTTATTTTTAGAGGTTTTATTCAAACGGATACTTTTCGCCAAAGTCGGCTCTTAATTTATCCATAATTTTTGTTACGGCAAGCGTATCTGCAAGAGTGGCGATGTCACTTTCTTTTTTGCCTTTGTTCAGACAGTCGTCAACCTCTACTATTTCATATTCATAGCCGTTAACCGCGAAATCCTGATGAAATTTTTCTATAAGCGTGCCGTCAATCCATAACTCGGCATTTTCTGTACTCCAAAAATGCGGCAGATAGATATAGCCTTCCGAGCCATAGATATAGGCGTCCTGTGTAGCGGGCGTGTTGAGCGCGAAGCTCAGCGAGGCGATCTCGCCCGTACCATATTTGAGCAGCGCTGTCCCCTGCTCGTCTACGCCGCTTGTGCCGATATGCGCAAAGCCTTTGAATTCACTGGGGTTTGTGCCGCAAACCATTGACGCAAGGGTTATTGGGTAAACACCGAGGTCAAGAAGCGCTCCCCCTGCAAGAGCAGGGTTAAACAGCCTGTTTTGAGGGTCAAAATCACGTTTAAAACAAGCCTGCGCGTTAATCATGCGCACTTCGCCTATTTTGCCTTCTTTAATCCAGCTCATGGCTTTTTTAACGGCGGGCAGAAACTTTGTCCACATCGCTTCCATTAAAAATACGCCTTTTTCTTTGGCAAGCGAGATGATTTCCTCCGCCTGTTTCGTGTTAATCACAAGCGGTTTTTCACAAAGAATGTTTTTGCCTGCGTTTATGCACAGGATCGCGTTATCTCTGTGCTCGGAATGAGGCGTAGCAATATAAATGGCGTCAACCAGCTTATCCTGCACAAGCTCCGCATAACTGCCATAGGCTTTTTGAGCGTTAAATTCATCTTTAAAGCTCTGCGCTTTCGGGAGGGTTCGCGACGCGACGGCATAAAGCTCCGCACCCTCAACCGAAGCCATTGCGTTCGCAAATTTACCCGCTATGTGACCTGCGCCAAGGATACCCCATTTTATTTTTTCCATATTAGTATTCATCCGCCTTTTATAGTTAATCCTTTGCCGATTATAATCCGTCGTCTGATGTTTTTTCATAATGCTATTATACCATTTTCATTAACTTTATCCAATCTAAAAAGTAAAGTCATAATTACTCTTCTGCTTTGCGGCAGAATAATAAAAAAAAGGATTATTATAGGTAAAATAAAGCAAAGAAACCATATTCCCGAATTCAATACCATTCCCCCAATAAAAACATAAATAACAACTGTTGTAACTCTATTTTCATTACATGGTAAGTTTACAATTATCCTATCACTTTTTCCAACATTATTCAATGATTAGGCAATCCACTCTTTTTCTGTAATCACGGCGACAAAATCAGCGTTGACGAGCCTTGCTCCTTTTTTTGTCGTGATTTCAATCCAGTTGTCTTCAATAGCAACAATTTTCCCATCCACTGATGTTCCGAATGAACCGGTTGAAACGATGCAGTTTTTACCCAGATATTTTTTAATCAAATCATTAGCCATAGGTATGTGACCCCTTCTTCTCTTAATTTTATTGTTACATCTAAATAATTACTCTCATATCAGCTATACATATTTCCGCGTGTTTTATTAATCATGTTTTTCATCATGCTGTGAATAAAACAACACATTTGCCAAAAAATAATAATGTCACTTTACCGTGAAAATAAAGGAGTGCATTATTATGAAACAAAATCCTGATGACCGCAGCGATAATGTTGAGAAAATTCAAAAGAACATTAACCGCACAATAAAGAACATGGAGCTTGCCGACGAGATGATTGCCAAAACCGATGACTGCAAATCGAAATGCGATCTGAAAGCAAAAAATGAGCGCAGAGAAGATGCTCTTGACGGTTTGCGCAGCGAGATAAAAGACGAAGCGGATTATAGAAACAAGCAGTGATTTTTTAAAGCCTTTGATTATTCGAAGGCTTTTTACTTATGATTAAAAAAGGAGACGGAAACAGTGGTAGATATCTGCCTTTTGGGTTGCGGCGGCATGATGCCGCTTCCCGACCGTTTTCTTACCGCTCTACTTTTAAGATATAACGGCAAAATGACACTCACCGACTGCGGCGAAGGCACACAGATCCCCATAAAGCTCGCCGGGTGGGGTTTTAAATCAATTGATGCCATTTGCTTCACACATTATCACGCCGACCATATCGCAGGTCTGCCGGGGCTGCTGCTTACCCTTGGCAACAGCGGCAGAACCGAACCGCTCTCTTTATTCGGGCCGACGGGTTTAACAGAAGTGGTGAAGGGACTGACCGTAATTTCGCCGTTTCTCCCCTTTCCGCTTATATTAAATGAGCTGCCGCTTGACCGGACATCTTGTTTTAAAGCCGGAGGTGTAAAGGTTATGAGCTTTCCGGCAGACCACGGAATTGCCTGCCTTTCCTATACTTTTAACATTGAGCGTCAGCGCAGTTTCATTAAAGAAAATGCGGAAGCCGCAAAAATCCCGTTGAAGCTATGGCACAGGCTTCAGAATTGCGAAACCGTTTGCTGCGGCGACGCTGTTTTTACCCCCGATATGGTTTTGGGCGCGCCAAGAAAGGGCATTAAAGTGGGGTACTGCACTGATACAAGACCGTCAAAATCACTTTCAGATTTTATGGCTTGGTGCGACCTTTTAGTCTGCGAAGGAATTTACGGAGACAA
>DBTI01000260.1:0-1387 GCA_002306975.1 Ruminococcaceae bacterium UBA1320 | reverse complement strand
TTTTAGTCGGCGAAGGAATTTACGGAGACAACACACTATTGCCCAAAGCGAACGGAAAAGGACACATGGTTTTTTCGCAAGCCGCACAAACAGCAAAAGAAAGTGAAAGTAAAGAGTTGTGGCTCACCCATTTCAGCCCCGCTCTCACGGCGCCGGAAGAGAGTCTTTGCGAGGCGTCTAAGATTTTTGATAATGTAACAATCGGAAAAGATTTAATGATGAAAACTATTTTTTTCGAGGATTGACGCTTGCAGAGTTTTTAAAAATTGTGTTATAAAAAAAAAGCGCCTTTGTTTAGGTGCTTCTCTTTTAAAATTACATATTTTCCACAAACTGAATTTTCATACCGTTTGGATCAAGCGTATAGATAAACTTGATGTTTGGGTTTGGTTGAAACGGGCCGCTGAATTCATAACCCTTTTCTTTTAGGAAATCCATTGTCTTTTCAAGTGAATCTGCTTCAAAGCCCCATGAAATATCTTTGCCGGCATTAATCTCCTGTTTTGCGCTGTTGCAGATTAACTCTATTTTTGTTTCGCCTTCACCCAGAAACGCAATTTCTACCCCCGGCCCCGATTTAAATCTTCTTGTTATATTGAGCCCCACGATTTCTTGATAAAACTTCAGGGATTCCTCCATGTTCTTTACAGTCAATGTGCTAAAACAAAATTTCATCGCATTTATACCTCCGATAAATTTAATAAAAAACATAACATACAGCTATTCGCTTTTGCTGCATTATATCAGTTATTATAATAGAGGTCAACTGTTTTATGTAAATTACAGCAATCCCAATTAAGATAAATAATCAATTGAGTTTCAATCTAAATTGGGGTTGCTGTAGAACTTCTTATTTCTATTCCGCACTGAAAGTATTAATTCAAAGAAACAAGAAACAATATGAACACAGAGCAGTTTATTTAATCATGGAGGATATTTAATTTCATATGAAAGTTAAAATAAAATGTGTAAAAATGTTATCCATATTACTTGTATCGGTATTTACACTACTCAGTTCATGTAGTAATCAAGGATCACAACAGTCCCCTCAATCAGAGTCTTCACAATCAGAACCGGAGTCGGAAAAGGCTCCTTTAGATTTAACCGATCTTGAAAGTAATATTGAAACAGTCATAAAAACACTTGGCGGGCCGGCAGTTCAGGCAAATCAGAATATGCAGCAGGATAGCAGTATGCAGTCCGGGCAGAGCAGCAGCAGCCAGCAAGGAAGTCAAAGTTCACAACAAGGACAAAGCTCGCAGCAGGGACAAAGCTCACAGCAGAGCCAGTCGTCAAGTTCCAGCCAACAAGAACCTACGGAAAGAATTACTCCAATTATAGATAATATCCAATTTCAATGCAATAATTTAATGCCCTTCACTATTAA
>DBTI01000189.1 GCA_002306975.1 Ruminococcaceae bacterium UBA1320 | reverse complement strand
AACAACCTTTTCGAATACGCCGCTGCGTTTTACAGAACCGCCGCCGTAATGAATAAGGACTTTTTTGCCACCAAACCGTTCAACCAAATTTCCAATGTTCTCTTCGCTGTCTTTACCAAAGCAAAAGTAGGTGGGCGAATAAAATTTAAAGCTTTCCATGGTGATATTTCCTCCTTAATATTAATAAACCATACAGAATAACGGCAGGATTCAGCGATTAGCCGAAAGTTATTCCGTCAAATGCTCTGGGACGCTCACAACTGCTGGTGAGCGGGCAGGATGACTGCTTTTCAGACGACTCAACGATGCTCTGCATAACATCAAGCACATGAAAGAGCAAGTCACTGCCGGCTCTCTGCTTGCTGCCTGTCAGCAGGGGAAAAGCCATATCCGCTACGCCAAGCCCCCTGCTGTCCTGATTGTAATTCTGAGTTACAGGCACTTCCTCCCAACCGGAGGCGCCTTTTTTAAAAATATAGACCGGACCTCCAAACGTATTTGCATCCGGTACCCTGAGCGAGCCTTCGGTGCCGTAAACTTCGATGAAAGGCGGCTGTGGAGTCCACATATCAAAGGAGGTAATAAACGTGCCGACGGCACCGTTTTCAAAGGTGAGTATGCTTGTTACATGGGTAGGAACTTCAACGTCTATGGCCTGCCCGAATTTAGGTTTGCTTGTTATTGTCCGCGTTGGAAAGGTAATACTGGCGGAACTCTGAACCTTTGAAACAGGGCCGATGAGGTTTACAAGTGCGGTCAGATCATACGGCCCCACATCGAACAAAGGCCCTCCGCCTGTTTTATAATAGAAATCCGGGTTTGGATGCCAGTCTTCCGGCCCGTGAGTTGCTCTGAAAGCGGTGACGGCAACCGGCTCTCCGATAGCGCCGCTGTCAATAAGCCTTCTGCAGGTTTGTATGCCCGCTCCCATGAAGGTATCAGGCGCTCCGCCTACCAGTAATCCGTTTTCTCTTGCTTTCTCGACGATTTTCATGCCGGATTCTCTCGTAACAGACAACGGCTTTTCCACGTAAACATGCTTTCCGGCTTCCAGAGCTGCCACGCAGATATCATAATGAGACTTCGGATTAGTCAGGTTAGCAATGATTTCAATTTCGGGATCGGCCAGGAGCTGCTCTACAGAACAGACTTTCGGAATATTAAACTTCTCCGCTTTTTCTTTCGCGGTTTCTAAATTGATATCCGAACATGCGGCAACCTCCAGCAAGTTGTTAAAGATAGTTGTGAAATTTTTTAAATATATCGCGCTGATTGTTCCGCAGCCGATAACACCTATTTTTACTTTTTTCATAATAGTTTGGCCTTTCATCATTGTAGATTGTTGTAGTTTCAATCTTAACTGGAATAGCTGTAACCCCAAAAGGCTATTTTATTTGAGCAAATTTTTTACCGAACTTCTGTTAATTAATATAGGCTCAATTTCAGAAAAAATAAGCGGCTCTTTATAAGCGGTTTTCATTAACTCGTTGATGAGTAAAGTTGCCATCTTGCGGCCTACTTCTCTGGAAGGCACCGCTATTGAGGTGATATTCAAAAGGCAAATCCAGTCGCTGTCGTCAAAAGAAATGATGCTGATATCTTCCGGGTAGTCATAGTCTAATTCTTCAATTGACTTCAGAGCCGAAATCGTCAACGGCTCGTTTGCAGTAATAATTGCAGTGGCTTTAAGCGCTTTTATCTGTTCTTTCAAGATGTTTTTTGGCTCAACACAGGAAGGCACCTGTAGGATGAAATCCTCTTTGAAAGGTATTCCGCAGCTTTCATAAGCGGCAATATATCCTTTGATTTTTGAGTCTGATATCGCATTTTTCTTATTATCGACAAAAATAATATTACGATGCCCCATGTTCAACAATGATTTTGTGGCTGCCATTCCACTCATCGTGTCGTTAATCGCAAAAGTATTAAGATTGCTGTAGACGTTTGCAAAGCATTGCAGAATAGGCGTGTTTTGAATTTTATATTGCTTTACAATCTGTTCGGTTGCTGAATTGTTTGACGACATTACGGGCATCAGAAGCACTCCGTCCACACCCAATGACAACATGGTTTGAAGATGTTTTGCCTCGGTGTCTGCATTATCGTTACTGTACATAATAATTAACCGGTAACCGCATGAATCAATATGAAACTCAAGATCCTTCAGCACATTATTTAAAAAAGTATTGGAGAAATCGGTGAATATTACGCCGATGATACCGCTTGTCTTTGTTTTTAAGCTGCTGGCGATAATATTTGGAGAATAGCCCAGTTGCTCTGAAATGGCAAGAATCTTTTCCCTTGTCTTTTGGCTGATCGATGAGTCTGGATTAAAGGCGCGTGACACAGTCGAAGGGGAAACTCCCGCTTTTAACGCAATATCGCGGCTCGTTAACATTTATTCTCTCCTTACAGCTGTTCATTGTAAAACCAAATAGATATTGGAATATGGGTATATGATAAATTTATGGCAACGTGTGCATAAAGATATTTTATGCACAAATCCGGATAATGTCAAGGTACTGAATAGATTTACACAATTATTACAAAAAACACGATCAAATAATATACACAATAATTAATAATGCTATCGGCATTGACACGGATTGAAATATATAGTAAAGTTATTTGTAGAACGTATGCATTAAATTGCACTTATGTGCATAGCTGCTGTTCAGTATTTGTTTTTAATCGTATAGGAGGCAATATCATGATTAAAGGACTTGGCCACACAGCGTACAACGTTTCAGATATGGACAAATCTTTGCATTTTTATTGTGATGTCCTTGGTTTCAAATTTCTTTTTCAATTGAAGGACGATAATGGCAAACCGTGGATCAACTATTTAAAAGTTACGGATCATCAGTTTGTAGAACTGTTTTTTAATGGGACTAAAGCCCAAAGCCGCGACACGTCTTCCGAAGTCGGGTATAATCATCTTTGCTTGGAAGTGGATGATATCAATCAGATTGCCGATGATTTAAAAGGTAAAGGGATTGTCTTGGACGAGGAAATAAAGCAGGGCATTGATTTAAATTACCAGTGCTGGATCAGCGATCCGGACGGGAACAGAGTTGAGCTAATGCAGTTTCATCCTAATGCCCCGCAGCTTAAAGGCTGAAATAAAAACTAATCAATATTTCAAAAACATATTGGTAAGATACTGTTTAAAAATGTTTTTTCAGTATTATAGCAAATTTAAAAATTGTAATGAGTTAATGTATGTTATAAGTTTTCTATAGAAGACCCGCGTAGTTTACAAAATTAAAGATCGAAAAGCAAAACCCGCACAACCTTAGACGGTGTGCGGGTTTATAAATGGTGACGCTGACTGGATGTTGACCTGCGATCAAATTTAATAATTCTACATATAGTATATAATCATTTTAAAATGAGGTATCTGTATAATTGCCGATAACAGCCGAAACGGCTGGCAGCGGGACTATAAATGAAATCTTTTTTTCATTTCCTCCTTAAATTTTCTGTCGGAAAAAATAACGAGGCCTATGACGGTCAGCAATGTATACACAATGGCGGTAATGCTGGTCCAAATTGCATTTGACAAATGGAAGAAAAGCAGGACAATGGACGATAGGTTAATAAAAAATGTTGCCAATAAGTAGCCCATATATTCCTGCCAATATGATTTTCGAGCTGCAAAAATACTCAATAACAATGTCAATGCAATACTAAGGAACGGAATAACGTACGTAGTTGACCACTTAGAAAAACCATTGCAGATATCGATTGCCAATAATAGAGCGGAGATTGAAAAAAACTGGACTAAAATTTTGTTGCCTATATGTGTATTTGACAGTATTGTTTTTTTATAGGTAATCCACGCATATAGAAGGCAGAGGATCGGGATCGTCGACCATAATTGAGAGTAATATTGTATGGTCAATAAATTTATGGTTAAGAGTACAATGATAGCGGAAATTGTTAAAAACAAAAATATTTTTGTAATGCTAAAATCTTTCATCTGATAATAGATTTTTTGATAACTTGGATATTGAGTGATGCTTTCCCCATCATTATCCAAGATTCGTGAGCAAAGCGGACATTGCCGGTGCTGGTTGTCAACAATTACATTACAATGCTTACACCTTGTCATAATCAATTCCCCAATCGTTCGAATAAATTTCCACTTCAACACCTTCTTTTTCTGCAAGGTGGGAAAAGAAATATTGAATGATATCCGTTTCAACAATGATTCTTGAGAATGAAATGACGAGCCTGTCATTGGTCGAACAAACCCCGCAGTTAATCGGGCTTTTAGGGGTCGTGTACAGTACGGTTTCAAACTGCTGCACATATTCGTACATATCCTGAGGAATCAAAATCCTGCCGAGGTTCGAGAGTGTGATTGTCTTTTTGTCTTCACCAAAAATATCAAATCCTAAATTTACAAAAAAGTCCTTAACAAACAACGGAACAAATTTCGCAGCTCCGAATTTTTCGAGCGCGACATTTTTTGATATGTTTTGCAGTAAATTTTCCTTCTGCGTTTTTTCTTTCAGCATTTCTGTGGTTTTTAAAATAATCTGATCTACCGTTGTTTCTCTTGTTATGTCGGCACCGATATTTACAACACCAAAAAAATTACGCAGTGTTTTTGAAGGGAAAAAATGTCGCAGGTTTACTGGCACAGTCACAACAATAGGATTTTTGTGACTGCTGTATTGCATTCTTGTTTGATAAATTGAGTAGATAATCAGCGCCGATAAAAAGGAAGTGATGGTGGCTCCTTTTTGCTTTGCAACTGCGTTTAGTTTTGAAGCACTAACGACACCATGTATAACATTATTTCCGTAATTCTCAAATTGAGTTCCGGTTATATGATAAGCATTTTTCTCTTTGTTCGGTTTCATGTCAACTTTTTCATAGTAGTTGCTAAAGCCGTCTTCTATATCACAGGAATCAACGCCTCCGTCTGCAAGAAGAATGTTTTGATCCAAGCGGATTGTATGCCCTGAAAATACAAGATAATAATACAATAGTGATTTCATAAATTCGATTGCACCGTTTCCATCTGTCAGCGAATGAAATATTTCGACAGAAATCCGATTGCGATAATAGAAAACACGGAGCAAATAGGAATTACCCTTTATTTTCGTGATATAATGGCAAGGATACTCCTTATCTTCTTCGACAGTAAATTTGCTTGTGTTTTGCTCAAGGTAATTCCAAAAAACGCCTTTATGCAGGCGGACAAACAGCATAGGAAATCGATGATAGACGCAATCCAGTGATTTTTGCAGAATATCCCTATCGATTTGTTCTTTTAATATTACCGACACACGATAAACAGATGTGTTGTGGATATTAGTTACAGAGGGAAATAAATTTGCTGCGTTATCCAACCGATACCACTTTATCACTGCAAATTCTTCTTTCATAAACTTGATGTACACAGAAAATGATCATAAACAGATGCCGCACCAGCCGAAACGGTGTTGTGCCATATAAGTAAAAAACGTTCAGCTGTTCAAATATGCTTTATGAGGAGAGGCTCATTGTTCATAATTATCCATTTTGCGCAGAGCCGGAAAAATCTTCATCCAAAGCAAGACAACACATATCGTGCCTATGCCGCCGATTAGCGCTGCAGGCTCGGTTCCAAATATTGAAGCCGTTATGCCGGATTCAAACTCGCCGAGCTGATTGGATGTACCGATAAATACTTGGTTCACCGAACTTACACGACCACGCATTTCATCCGGGGTTTTGAGCTGGACGAGAGAGGATCGAATGACAACACTTACGACATCCGCCCCTCCAAGGACAAAAAGCGCTATAAAAGATAAATAGAAAGATTTCGAAATGGAAAAACAGATGGTGGCAAGTCCAAATATAATAACGGCTATGAACATTTTAATGCCAACCTTGTGCGCGACAGGCTTATGTGTAAGGAAAAACGAAACAATAAAAGCGCCTATAGCCGGAGCGGAGCGCAATATCCCAAGACCAGTAGCCCCGATATGTAAAATTGTGGAGGCATAAACAGGCAGCAAAGCGGTGGCCCCTCCGAATAAAACAGCAAAAAGGTCCAATGAGATCGAACCTAGAATAACCGGGCGGCCTTTTATAAAGGTAACCCCCGCAAGCAACGATTTTACTGTTACCGGATCATGGTTGACTTCACGAGATGTTAGCCTGACCAAAAGGATCATGGTGCTTCCTATGGCTATTGAAGCTGCCGCTGCAAAGTAGACAACATTGGCGCCTAATACATAAAGGAAACCTCCGACTGCAGGACCAAGGATGGTCGCAGCCTGAAATCCCGAGGCATTCAAAGCAGTTGCCCTTGTAAATTTCGCTTTTTCAACAATTGCCGGAAGAATGGATTGCAACGAAGGCCCGTTAAGCGCATTGACCGCGCCTATTATAAATGCCGCAATAAGAAGTGTTGATTTATCAACCATTCCAAGAAAACTTGTTATTCCAAGAAATAGATAACACAAGCCTAAACTTAATTCGCACACAAAAACGATAATTTTACGATTAAAATGATCAGCTGCAAAACCTGCAAAAAACGTCATCAAAATCATGGGTACAAATTGCATCAAACCGACTAAGCCAAGAAAAAATGTAGATTTTGTCAGCGCATACATTTGCCATCCAATCGAGACTGCAATAAGTTGTGCTGCGAATGCTGAAGTTATTCGGGAGATCAGAAAAAATATTAGCGAGTGGTTAGATTTCTGGGTAGCTTTTAACTGCACGGTAAAATTTCCTTTCGTGATTTATAGTAATATGAAAAATTGATAGAAATAAAATGAAAATGACATACGCTACCTATTCGGAATGCGTATCTTCCGATTACCATGCAGATGCATAGCTGGTTCGATATGCTTCTTCCATACAGGTGACCGCATTCTGGAAATTATTTAATGATAAGTATAGCATAAACAGCAATAGAACAAAAGACTTAAGGCCGGATAACACAATTATGCGAAACCTCGATTTTGTTGTGCCTTTACTTTCATCGACTCAAGTTGTTTGCAATAAAATTCCACCTATAGCAATTTAAGTTGCCGCTTTATTTGTATATTGCGATAAAAGTCGGTTTTAAACAGCACAAAGGAGCTGCCGCAAAACTTTCGTTTTGCAACGCCCCTTTTCTGCTTGAGCAGTCTTGAGTCAGCTAAAAAAATTGCAATAAATGTGGGCCGGTTTTGCGGTTATAACGAATGCTTTAACTGATTGCGGCCGCGCACAAAAACCTGACGCAGATTGAGTTCCCGATCAGTCAAGAGCAGGTCTGCGTATTTTCCGGGGGAGATGCTGCCGGTCACATGATCAATGCCGGCTACTCTTGCCGGATTGATGGTTGCCGACATCAGAGCATCCTCTAATGAAATGCCGAATTTTACAATGTTTCTGACGCATTGCCGAACATTGGTGACCGAACCCGCGATCGTTCCGTCTGCGAGCTTTGCCACGCCGCCGGTTACATATACCTCCTGCCCGCCAAGCGAATAGCGGCCGTCCGGCATGCCGCTTGCCCTCATCGAATCGCTGATGAGAACAATTCTGCGCGCACCCACCTCTTTAAAGGTGGCCCGTATTACCGCCGGGTGAATATGTATGCCGTCGCAAATCAATTCTACTGTGGCGTCGCTGTCGAAGGCGGCTCCGACGGCGCCGGGGTCTCTGTGGCTGAGCTCTGTCATGGCATTATAAAGATGGGTCATGTTGCTTGCACCGTCTGCGAAAGCATGCATTACCGTATCATAGCTGGCTGCGGTATGACCGATAGAGACTCTGGCGGTTTTTTTGACTTCTCTGATGAATTCGGAGCTGCCGGTCAGCTCGGGTGCAAGCGCGACCACCCGTATGGCGTTGCCCGAAATCCTGTTGAGACGGTGGAATAAAGTCGCATTGGGGTTTTGCAGATAGGCCTCCGGCTGAGCGCCCTTGTGCGCGGCAGAGAAAAAAGGGCCTTCCATATAAGCGCCGTAAACATGTGCGCCGTCGTGCGGCTGCTCCATATAGGTTTTCAGAGTGGCAAAAACATTTTCAAGCATTTCGGTACTCACGGTCATAGAAGTGGGAAGAAACGATGTTACCCCGTTTTGCGCCTGTTGATCCGCCATTTTGAGCATGGTATCTATGCCCGCGTCACAGAAATCAGCGCCGGCGCAGCCGTGTGTATGGATATCGATAAAGCCGGGGAGAAGGTAAAGCCCGTTTGCGTCAACGGTTTCCCCGTCAGCAATAAGGCTGCCTATTTCAGTGATTTTTCCTTCTTCCACCTTGACATCACCCTGAAAGAAAGTGAAATCCTCTCCGAAAATCAGTGCGTTTTTAATTATCATTGTAGTACAAACCCTCCCTTTTCGGTAAAGCCCCCGAAATAATCATACACATAAGATTAGTGTTGAATCTAAAATAAAGACCGGAAAGCAGGGGGCTATCGCCCACGCCGGAGGCGGGGGAGATAACCGAGCTGTTCCGATTTAATTATAAACTATTTTGGACTAAATATAGATAAAGGATAAGAACAACGATAGCTTATCATACCGTTATCGTGACCTTTTTGAGCATGCGCGGCATATCAGGGTTGATTCCTTTTTCATCCGCCAGCTTACAGGCAAGCAGCTGAATAGCCGCCGCATTGACAAACGGCGCGGTGATTTCATCTGTTTTGGGTACCGGGAAGAAGAAATCCGCATAGGAGCGCAATGACTCCGACGGGGAAATGATCGTCAGACCCGCGTGTGCTTCGCGAAGCCGTTTGGCAACTTGTTCAAAGTCGTGCATCATCTTGGATTCCGGCGCGATCAAAATGGTCTGGAGGCTTTCATCCGCAATGGCGATCGGCCCATGATAAAAATCGGAGACCGAATACCCCTTCGCTTTTACATAACAGGTCTCCTGAATTTTAAGAGCGCTCTCGAGCGCGATAGGATAGGAAAAACCGCGTGACAGTGTAATGCAGTCACGGATATTTTTCAGGTGCTCCGCGGCCTGTTTTGCGCTGCCTTCCAAAGATTCAAGTGATTGTTCAAGTAGATCCGGCACCGTGCCGCATAGTTTAAGATAATCCGTATTACCTGACCAAATCAGTCCTGTCATTAGCAAAAGCATCATTTCAGTAACAAAGGTCTTTGTCGCTGCAACACTTTTTTCCAGGCCCGCATTGCAAAACAGGTGGAATTCAGCAGCCTTTGCAAGAGGGGAATCAATGTTGTTAGTGATGCTGGCCGTTATGGCTCCGGCACCTTTGCCTTCTTCAAGGTACTCGAGCACGTCCTGCGCCATACCGGATTGTGATATGCCTATGACAAGCGTGCCGCGAAGGTCGAGCTTTCTGCCGTAAACAGAGGCAATCGACGGGGCCGCGAGGCAGGTTGGGCAGCCGACAAGATATTCAAAAACATATTTGCCAAAGATAGCGGCATGGTCGGAGGTGCCTCTTGCGGCAATCGAGATAAACTTTACGTCGTGCTTTTTCAGCGCGGCGACAAGCGCGGTAACCGTTATGCCGTTTGTTTCAATACATTTTCTCAAGACTTCCGGTTGTTCGAAAATCTCTTTGCGCATGATACTCATTGGATAAACATATCCTTTCAGGTTTTATAGGAAAGCCTGCTTTTGCCGCTGTAATTAATTCTGAAGGCCAGCAATGGCGGCGCCAAGCAGGGTTCCGTTTTTGATATCGTAAAAGTCAAAATATATACCGTGCTTTTCAAGGGCAAATTCCCTCATGTTTTGATCAAGCTTTTCCCTGAACGCCGTGGAATAGTGGCAGACAGATCCATCGAGCGCAATGCAGACAGGGCTGCCGGCGTCACGGCCCTCGCCGGTTTTAAGCAGGGTTGCGACGAGATTTATAGTAACAAGACGGGCTGTGCGCTCAACAATGGCGTTTAACATACACAAAAGCTTACTGCGGTCGGCATCCGCGTTCTCTCCGGTGCAGCAACGACCGAGCACCCCGTCATCCGAAGGGCTGTCGAGAAAACGGTCAACTTCGCTGGAGTCAAGACTGACGAGACGGCTGATTTCACTTTTGAATGATTCCGAAAATAATCCTTCGACGGATGCCTTTTTAACTGCGGTCAGCGCAAGTATTCCTTGGTATTTGCCGGAGATCATCTTTTCATAGACATATTTGCCGGGGTCGGCTGTGGAAAGATCAAACTCCCTGTCGATTTCACTCATGTTGAAAAGACCATAGCCTCCGGACTCGGTGTTGATGAGCATATAGTCATCTTTCGAGCCGCCGGGCAACTTGCTGATTTTAGCGGCGCTTTCCAAATAGCAGGTGTTGGTTCCAGTCCCCAGAATAAACCCTACAAAACTGCTGTGCTGTTTGCCGCGGCTTTCCGCTACACCCGCGAGCAGTGTTGCGACCGAATCGTTGAAGACCACGATCTTTTTGCGTTCATGCCCCCGCATGGTCAGCACTTTCTGAAGCCTTTCGCCTATTTTCTCACCGAGGAGGTCTTTGACTTTTAGCTGTTTGCGTATTTCCAGCACACGGTTGTCCTTGTCGGCTAGGGGCTCGGTCGCGTATGAAAAACAGAAACTGACCGTGTCGCTTTTATCGAGAATGGGCTCCACAGCATCCGCAATGCCTTCAAAGAACTGTTCACTTGTCACCTCGCCGTGGGTACCCGGCATGGGATAATTCGTAAAAGATTCTATAACGGGTTCCTTGGCCTCGTTGAAGTGTACAACAGCCGCCCTTAGATTGGTTCCCCCGGCGTCGAGCACGATTACGGTTTTGTTTACAGGGATTTCGTCAACTGCCGATAGATAAGTAGGGATCATTCTAAGTGTGCTGTCAGCGCCGCTGAGCCCGCGCTCCATTTCAGAAACGAATTCCTGCGTGCTGCGCTCAACATCAATGAGCCTGTAATCCATCCCGTGCTTTTTGAGAAACGACATCACATCCACAGACCATTTATCCAAAAAAATTCCTCCTTTTTATTTTGCCAAGCTAATTACGGCTGAAAATCTTTGCCTTTCAGCCGTAATGCAATCAATTTTAATCAGGTGTTACAAGGTACCAGGTTCGGTATTTACTATGTGTCGGTGCCAAAAAGCGAAGATGATTGTGGCGGTCAAGGTCATAATGCAGGAGCCGAGCAGCATATAGTTTACGCCGAAAAAATCACTGCCTAGGCCGCCAAGGTAGCCGAATAAAATACGCGAGAAAAATGTGCTTATCAGAACATTGAGACTTTGGCTTGTGGCGCGCAATTCCTTTGGCACATTGTCGTTTATGTAGAGGATTATGCAATAGGTGAAACCTACAAATCCAAGGCCATGCAGCATATTGACCAAGATGGCGAGAACAGGATTGGTTACGGCGAAAAGCAAGAACCAGCGCAGTGTAGTGATTAGCCCGGAAACGATCATCACATTGACGGTTCCGTAACGTTTCACCACTCTGCCGGCAAGAAACAGGCAGGGAATTTCGGTGATCGAGCACACCGTCATCATGATGCCGACGAAGGAACTGTTGCCGCCTATTGAGATATAATAAATCGGGTAATAGCTGTAGAAAAAGTTTAAGCCTATGCTGAATACGACATAGATAAAGATGAGGCAGATGAGAGACCTGTTGTGAAGGAGTTGTTTAAATGCGGCTTTTTCCTTTTTCTTCGGGTATCCCTTTACCGTCGGCAGCGTGAATATAAGTAAGAAGCAGCCAATCATAAAGATACTGATAATCCAGAAAATATGGGAATAGTTATTTTTTAGCACCATGCCGGAGAGGAAGCTTGCGACGCAGTAACCGATGGTGCCGCCCATGCGGATGCGTCCGTAATCCCATTTTTTCTTTTTGTTTTCCTCCGGCTTAACCACTTCCATAGATTCCAGCGAAAGGTTGTCGAGGAGCGGGGTAATCGGGGTGAAGAATATGGCAAACACGGTGATAAGGCAAAATATGTACCAGAAACTCGTGGAAAAGTAGAAAAGCAGTGCAGTGAGCGTGCTGCCCAAAAGCAAAATCTTTAAAATTGTGTTTTTCTTCTTGACCTTGTCACTTGCATAACCCCAGGCGGGCTGCGCGAGAAGCAGAAACATAGTGGATACAGAGACGATAATGCCGATCATTGATTTTGACAGCCCGATTTCTGAAAGATACAAATTAAGATAAGTGCCGTAAAACGACTGGCCCGCGTAAAAACTGATATATAGGATCAAAAGCTTTTGCGGGACGCCGAGCTTTTTCATTTTATTCCTCCAAACAATTATTTAATAAAGTTTAATTAATAATGTGATTGTAATGATATCACAGATTATTATAGAATTCAATATAGCAATATTGCTGAATAATTATCGAAATTCTCATAGATTATTGACTTTTCAATAGAAATTTTAGGTAATAATGCTTGTCTTTATCATTGAATTCGTTTATTATTAAATAGAGAAAAAAGAATAACGAAAAATTGTTGTTTGGAATATTTTGTTGAAATTTTATATTTTTGCTTTGAATTATTAGTAATATTGTTGAATGTTGTGCCTTGATATAGATCAGATTAATAATATTATTAAATATAGTATTATAATATTATCTTTATAAGATAAACAGACAGTTGATGAGAGGGCAGTTTTATGCAATCATTTATTCCAGCTTATATCAAATCAAAAAACAGAGAGCTTGTATTTGACTTATTCCTGAGCCGGATTGAGCTTTCCCGTCCGGATATTGCCCGGATGACCGAAATGAGCTTTCCAACCGTTCAGAAAATCATTGATTTTCTTATTTCAAAAAACATGGTCATTGAGTCGGGGGACACCGTATCGGGTGAAGGAGGGCTTGGCAGAAAGGGCCGCCTGCTGCGTTGCAACCCCGATGCCTACCATGCGATCGGGCTGGAAATTGAAGGTCGGTTTGCGAATATCGGTCTTGTGAACCTTCAGGGGGACATTATCGAGCAGCATACGCTGAGGCTGACGGATGATCTGAAAAACGGCGACATTTCCGTAGTGACTGACTGTATTGGAAATATTCTAAGCCGCAATGCAGGCCGGCCGATGCTGGGCGTGTGTGTTGGTTTG
>DBTI01000195.1:400-6435 GCA_002306975.1 Ruminococcaceae bacterium UBA1320 | reverse complement strand
ATGTGGAAAGCGAGGACTGCCCGAACAAATTGGCGACTTTTGACCCGTCCATCTTGATCATTGAGGTTGAATTTTCAATCGTCGTGCCGAAATTTATCTGGTCAAAATGCTCACATCCCGTTAATTGGCCATGCCGGCACGGTCCGCATTCGCCACAGGATGAGAAGGATATAACAACATGGTCACCCGTTTTAAATTCTGTGACACCCCGTCCGACTGACGCTATGGTTCCGGAGCCCTCGTGACCAAGAGCAATCGGCAACGGTGTCGGAATAATCTGATTCATTACGGCAAGGTCGGTATGACAAATGCCGGAGCCCTTCATTTTTACAAGTACTTCGCCTTCACGAGGCTCCCCAAGTTCCGCATTCCTTATTGCGTATTCGCCTTTTTTTTCAACAACAGCGGTTTTTATCTGCATATAAACACATCCAATCCAGATTAGTTTTTAAACGGGACTCACTCAGACAAATGGTTTAAAGGACAAACCGGGTTTTTCTCCTTACAGAACCGCAAAACCGATTATCTGTTGTGATATATGTATAAACACAACAAAAAGGAGCGGCGAGCATCGTTTGATTTTGTGGCATTAAATAAATACTATCAGAATCCTTGAAAATATCAAGTATGTAGGACTTCACAAAAAATTGTGTGAGATACAAAAAATAGTAGTTTGACGTAATCCGTTTTAACCAATAGACTTGAATATACAATTTGGATTGTAAATGAAAGGGGTAAACTCATGCCGGAATTCAATAAATTTCCACATGTTTTTCAGCCGTTAAAAGTCGGCAACATGACCATTAAAAACCGCATCGAATTCACACCAATGGTATCCTGCCACGCAAACTCCAGAACAGGTGAAGTAACAAACGAGATGATCGAATTCATGGGCGGACAGGCAAGAAGCGGCGCTTCAATTGTAACGATAGGCGCTACAACTGTAGACGAAGATACAGGCGCTGATTTTTATGGAGAGCTTTCAATCACAAAGGACAGCGACATTGCCGGTCTGAGTCTGCTGGCAGACGAGGTTCACCGTTACGGAGCAAAAATATCTGTTGAGATGCTCCATGCCGGCAGGGGGGCTGCGCCCTATCTGCTTAAAGACGGCCTGAATGCCGTAGGCCCGTCTTCTTTTCCGACCCCGACAGGGTTTCATTATGTTGAAGAATTAAAGCAGCCGCAAATTGACGATATAATCAACAGGTTTGCCGATTGCGCCGAACGGCTTATGAAGTCGGGCTTCGATATGATTATGGTTCATGGCGCGCACGGTAATCTGATCGGAGCATTTTTGTCTTCACTGGTTAATCACAGAACAGACTGGTATGGCGGTTCTCTCGAAAACAGAATGCGCTTTCCGCTGCAGGTTCTTGAGGCAATTCGCGCAAAATGCGGCCGGAACATCAATATAGAATACCGCATCAGCGGCGACGAGATCATTCCGGGCGGCATGCGTTTGGATGAATGCCTTGAATTTTTAAAGGTTGCTCAAAAGGATATTGATATCGCACACATTTCACAAGGGCTTATTGTTGATTCACGCTACATGCAATATACCATTCCGCCTTACTATATGCCTCACTGCCATAACGTGAAGTATGCGGAAGCTGCCAAAAAGGTTTTGGATATTCCGGTCACTACCGTCGGCTCCATCACAACAATTGAAGAAGCTGAAGAGATTCTGGAAGCGGGAAAAGCCGATATCGTCGGTATGGCCCGCCCGTGCATGGCTGACCAGGATATTGTCACAAAAGCCTATAGGGGGCAGGCGGATACAATCCGTCCCTGCCTGAGATGTATCGAAGGCTGTGGGAATATCTTTTTCGGCAAGCATATCCGGTGCAGCGTGAACCCTGTAGTCGGAAGAGAACATAAATATAAAACCATAGCGAAGGCTGACGTAAAGAAAAAGGTTATGGTAGTCGGCGGCGGCGCTGCCGGCATGATGGCTGCTCAGACACTGATAAAACGCGGACATGAGGTAATTCTTTTTGATAAGAGTGACCGTTTGGGCGGAATGCTTCATGAAGCGTCTGCGCTTCCGTTCAAAGGCGATTTAAAACGCTACCTTGATTGGAATATAAGAACCACCATGAGTTGTGGCGCCGAAATTCGCCTGAACACGGCTGTTACGCCGGAAATCGTGAAGGAAGTAAATCCGGACGCACTGGTTGCCGCGCTTGGTGCTGATGTTTTTGTCCCCAATATTCCCGGAATTGACGGTAAAAACGTTGCTCTGGTAACGGATGTGGATACCAAAAAAGTCAAGTGCGGCAACAAGGTTGTCGTTTGCGGCGGCGGGCTCAGCGGCATGGAATGTGCGCTGGGGCTGGCAATGGAAGGTAAAGACGTTACGGTTGTTGAGATGCAGTCAGAAGAAAATCTGGCTGGTAAGATGTTTTTCATTACCAAATCGCAACTGCTTGACCTGTGCAAGAAATATAATGTAAAAACCGTTTGCGACTCAAAAGTCGAAAAGATAACGGAAAAGGGTGTCGAGATCATCGACAGGCAATGGAGGCGTTCGGCAATCGAATGCGATTCTGTTGTTAACGCATTTGGCGTAAAGCCTCACCGTGAGGAAGCGCTCCAGCTTGCGTCATATATTCCGGAAGCATATCTTATCGGAGACGTTGCCGGAAAAGAGGCAACCATACATGTTGCAAACCACACGGCATTTGATGTTTGCGTGGAAATCTAACCGCTTTTATTGAATAAGCGCTTTCCTCAGTGTTCGGATTAACGCGCCTTATCATTTTCGTTCTATAAACAAAAATGGAAAGGTTAATCCGGTGGATTAACCTTTCCATTTATATTGGGCATTATTTTAAAAACAAACTTAATGTGTGTTGGATAATATATAATTCACAAATGTTTTAAGCGGCTGGGACAGCTTGGCATTTTTCTTAAGGATAAAGCCGATTTCCCATTTTAGCGAAGAGTCTGCGACCGGAATAATGCTTACATTATTGTCTTTTACATCATCTGCGACATGCTTAACGGACATGAAAATGCCTTTGTTAAGATGGACAAGCTTAATAAGCACTTCTATTTCCGCTGATTCAAAAATTATATTCGGCGTGAAGCCTGCTTCCTTACAGCATTCGGTCAAGAAATGATGGGACTGAAAATTCTTACCGGACGTTATGAGCTTCTCATTGACCAGATCATTTATCGTGACTTTATCCTTTTTTGACAAAGGATTTTCATTGTTGACAATTAGGAAGAGGTCTTCCGACTTTATATGGATAAAATCAAGCTCCGTCATATCAAAAGGTTTTATGCTGCATCCGATATCGACATCACCTTTTTTTACATGATTCTCATTGATGATATCGGGATATTCAAATATTTTAACTTTAATATGAGGAAAATTTTCTTCAAAGTCAATGAGGATGTTGGGCGACACAGAACGCAAAACGCCGGGGGAAACGCTAAATGAAATAGTACCCTGGTTGATCTTAAAGCGTTCATCAATCTCTGCCACAACCTTTGCATATTCGCCCATAAGATAACTGGTCTTTTCATATAAGAATTTACCCGTTTCGGTAAGCTCGACGCCTCTTGAGGATCGCTCAAAAAGCTTGGCGCCAAGCTCATTCTCCATATTTCTTATTGTGTTGCTCAAAGCCTGCTGCGTGATAAAAAGATGCTTTGCAGCAATTGAAAAATTAATATCCTTACAGGCCTGAGTGAAATATTCCATTTGCTTTAAATTCATAATCCATCATTTCTCACAATAGTTTTTTGTCTATTATACATTATTTATGAAAATTAAACAATGTGCAGCTTCAATTTAATTTGAGCACGGATAGTAACCGGGTGATATATGCCCCCATTTGATGGTTGCGCTTTGGTTAATAATTTGAAAATAAAACATTACTGCAAGTATGTTAAGAAAGAAAAGGTGAGTATCAGTTGAAAACGATGAAACAGCTTTGGTTTGTCGCGGAAAATACGGTGGCGTTAAGGGAAGTGGAGATCCAAAAGCCGCAGAGAAATCAGGTAAAAGTGAAAATCGCTTACACAGCCATATGTGCAACCGATGTACATCAGGTCACCATGGGTGTGCTGGGTGCAAAACCGCCTATGGCGCTGGGTCATGAAGCATCGGGTATCATCGAGGAATTGGGAGAAGGCACCGAAAAGAGTGGCTTTAAGGTTGGAGACAAGGTTTGCCTTTATCCGGTCACATCATGCGGAGTTTGCCCCGAATGTAAAAAAGGCCGCCCGCAATATTGTGCCAATGCGCAGACAACAGGTGCTTTTGCGGAATATGTGACAACCGATGTCAGCGCGGTGTTTAAAATTCCTGATGACGCTGACCTAAAAAAATACTGTCTGGCGGAGCCTGCCAATTGCACCATTCGGGCAATGGATGTGGTGCATATCTATCATGGCGCAAAGGTCGCGGTTTCCGGCATCGGCGGAATCGGCTCCATACTGCTCAATCAGGTTCTGCTTTCCGGAGCGGCAAAAATCACAGCAATCGATCCGGTGGAATCCAAGCGGAAGCTTGCTTTAGATATGGGTGCCGAATATGCTATTAATCCGTTTAATGAAGATGTTCTTGCAAAGACGATGGAAATAACGAACGGAGAAGGCTTCGATTTTGTATTTGAAGTATCAGGTTCTCCAAAGGCCGCGGAGGCGCCGCTGAAGATGATTGCAAAATGCGGAACCGTTGTTTATTTCGCGGTATTTCCTCCAAAGTATGAAATGCCCGTGAACCTGTATGATCTTTACATGAAAGAGGGCAGGATTCAGACCGTATTTACCACGACCAGTATTATGTCCAGAACAATTGAGCTGATTCCCAGAATGCAGATGGACAAAATCATCGGCAAAATAATGCCGCTCAGCGAAGCGGTTGAGGGTTTTGAACTGTTTAAAAAGTCGATTTACCCGAAGATCCTGCTGGATTGCAGCAGATAACCTCGGAAGGGGGATGAATTATGCGCACAGGCGAAATTAAAACATCGGACGGCAGTCTTTCAATGTCAAAAGCCGTACTTGGAGCAGGAGGCTTTGGGTCGGAGCTTTTAAAAGAGCTATCTTTTGAAATGATGGATCGCTATTTTCAAGTAGGCGGACGCACGATAGACACCGGACGCATCTATATGGCCTGGGTGCATAACGGTGCTTCGAAAAGCGAGAAAACCGTCGGCGAGTGGATTCGCACCCGCGGTGTCCGCGACCAAATGGTTGTTGTGACAAAGGGCGGTCATCCGGAATTGCGCAATATTACCTGTTCAAGGCTGGCACCGGAATGTATTGAGTACGACATCAATACAAGCCTGGCGGTGCTGGGAATGGATTATGTTGACGTCTATTTCCTTCACAGGGACGATGAGCGGATACCGGTTGGCGAGATTATGGATGCTATGGATCAATTGGTGAAAGACGGATTGACCCGGGCGATCGGCGCGTCAAACTGGACGGTCAAACGGATTCTGGAAGCAAACGAGTATGCCCTTAAACATGGCAAGACCCCCTTTACCATTTCTCAGCTTCAGTGGAATATGGCGGACTGCAAGCAGGAAGATTTGCTTGATAAAACCTGCCTTTGCATGACGCGGGAAGAATATGAAGGCTATCAAAAAAGCAATTTGCCGGTAATGGCATACTCATCACAGGCGGTAGGCTTTTTTTCAAAATACATTAATTCAGGTGCGACAAACCTTTCGGCGCGGGCGAAAGTATTTCTGACGGAAAAGAACATAAAACGCGCACAGAAAGTCGAGATGCTTTGCAGGGCGCTTAATTGCACGCCCGCCGCTCTTTGCATAGCTTTCATTTCATGCAATCCGGTTGACGGATATGCGATAATAGGGAATTCCAGTATGCAGCAAATGGAAGATTCGCTGACCGGAGTGGAGTTAACAATTAGTCAGGAGGAGATTGATTGGATTGTAAAAGATTAATGAATTAGAGCAGTCGCAGCGCGGCGTAATACGAATTCCAATAAGAAATAAAACGAAAAACTCTTCGCAAAAAGGCATGAATTCAACCTTTTTCCTCGAATTTAT
>DBTI01000195.1:0-134 GCA_002306975.1 Ruminococcaceae bacterium UBA1320 | reverse complement strand
ATTTATTCTATATTTCTAATCGGAATAAGTATAAGAGAAAAAGAAGAACGCCGAATATGGTTAAGAATAATGAACATGGAGGTTTTCGTTATGAAGGTAATTTCTGCTGTGAAAATCGGCAACATGAAAGACCC
>DBTI01000255.1 GCA_002306975.1 Ruminococcaceae bacterium UBA1320 | reverse complement strand
CAAATGATAGGCCGTCCACCATAAGCCGCGCTTTTTGTGAAGCATCGAAAGGAGTTTCACAATGACGAAAGCGCAAACCATCACCAAAGAGATTTATGTTGCCATCTATCTCAGGCTGAGCAGAGACGACCAAAACGGCAACACAGAAAGCATGAGCATTTCCAATCAGCGCGACATGCTCATGTCCTACTGCGAAGAAAGAGGGTGGACGATTTACGATATCTATATAGACGACGGTTTCACAGGAACGAATTTTATAGGTTTATGATAACGATACCGAAAAAATATATTATATGACTATCGCATCAGCTCATAATAGGAAATTGGGCTGGCAACAGCACATGCATTTACAATACGGTTAAAAAGCTGTGTTGAGAAAAATCTACGGTTAAAGCGAAAACAAAACTCATCGAGATAAGACTGGAGATGTAAATCATCCAATCCATGATATGTGCCTTGTATGAACGCTTTTGCGTTAGAAATAACAATATGCAGCCACTTTAAATGTTCGGGCTCTCCTTCGGGATCAAATGGTTTTCCCTCATGAGAATATCCCGCCCCACAAAGTTTGTTGTATGATTTGAAACCGTCACTTTTAATAAAGGAACCCGGTTCAATATTCTCTTTGGCAAACCGCTCAAGCGTTTTACCCTTAACATTCTCTACGGTACGCATTTTAACAAACTGCGGTTTTCCCTGCGGATTCAAAGATATTCCTACAAGAACGACAGTTTTATCAGTCCCACGCCCCCGCTTACTGCCTTCGCGGGTTCCGCCGAAAAAAGCATCGTCAAGCTCTACTGTTCCATCCAGCACATACATTGTGTCGCGCTGCCCCATAGCAGTTCTGATTTTGTGGCTGATTGCCCATGCCGTGCTGTACGCCACTTTCAACTGCTTACTCAAATAGAGGGCAGAACAGCCACGTTTATCTTCACCCATCAGAAACATGGCCCAAAACCATTTTGTTAATGGTGTTTTAGATTTTTCCATGATGGTTCCGGCCGTTACCGAAGTCTGATGATTGCAGCTTTTACATTGATACAAATGACGCGATTTTATATTGAAATACTCTGTATGTCCGCATTTCGGGCATACAAAACCATTTGGCCATCTTATCTTGAATAAATGCGACTCACATGCTTCCTCTGTCCCAAAGTTACTTTGAAACTCCATTAATGTTATGGTTTCCTGTTTTGCCATTATCGCATCATCCCGTTTCGTGATTTTCCATTATTATATCATATTATGAGCCGTTGCGATAGTCATATAGTAAAATTATGTATGATACACGATGCATGAAAATATTAATTAAAAGGAGTGTATACTATATGTCAAAGAAAATTAGAATCCTTGTAGCCATGTTATTGTCTGTGGTAATGCTGGCGGGTACAGTTCCAGCTTCCGCCTATACCGTTTCGGCAAAAAACATCGGGCAAGGTATTACTGATTCGTTAACCTCGAGTTTGAAATCAGTTGTTAAAAATCCTATTTCGGCTTCCGCACTGAAAATCACAAATGATCATCCCTCCATAAAGTTGTCTGCACTAAAAAATGCAAAAACGGTGAACGTAGTCTCAAAAAATCAAACCACTGCTCCAATAAAAGCAATGTCTGACACCTCATCAGCTACCCCCTCTGACACACCGACTGTATACAATGTTTCCGGTTCTTACTTTGAGAATGCTACTTTGCTGACCAGCAGCAGTTCACAAAACTATTACACATTCAGTGTAAACAGTGACCGTTACATGATACTCGGGCTTTCATCGGCCAACACAAGCTATTATCTTCAGCTTTATCAGTACCAAACGAGTTCAGGCAATTATGTCGCTACAAATTTATATTTTGCAGCCACGGAAAATGTTGCTTTGAATGATTTACCCGCCGGGGATTATCTGCTTGCAGTTTTCTCAATAGGTGCTGTTGGTGATAGCTATACGATTGGTATGAACGCCTCAAATCCATCAAACCCAGCAAATGTATATTATACTACTTTCGCCAACACTGTTTGCGGATACGCAAACAGTCTGTATGCAAACGGTACGGCTGTATACTCCGGTGATTCTGAAAGTGGCACGGCACTTGACTGGCAATATGATAATCACTATTATTACAGTGATTATGACAGAGACATTGATCAATTCATCCGTTCAGTAAAAATCGATACATCAAGAGCAATTGCTTCGCCTGCACCATATAATACTGCTTATGCAAGTTCGGATGACGCTTTACTAATACCTATTAAAGGCGGTGTGAATGGTACAATATATAGATATAGCGGTTACTTGATGAAGAATGGAACAATTCTTTCTTTCAACGAACTATTCCAGCTAACACTTAATTATGACGACTATCTTGTTTACGATTTAGCTACGAATAAAGTTATTGATTTGAAAGGCAACGATAATGTGCTTTACGGCGGCAATCGAGTTACTTCAGATATGCTTCAAGAAGTAGAATCGTTTCTGCAAAGAATACTGCAATTGGCAACATTCAGTGAATCTGATACCTTATCGAATGATGATCGCGCACGCGTTCAAAGAGAGATTGACGAAAACCTCGCCTACATTGACAATGCGGGAAGTACTGCGGGCATTACAAATTGGTCGGCGCAATTTGGCTTATCGAATCTGAGTGTCGCGACAACAGCGGCAGCGCAAGACGCGGTAAACAGAACAAACAACGCGATAAATAAGTTCAACCCGGGAACGTGAAGATATTCTAAATTGAAGGTAAAAAAGTGCCTTCCTTTGCATGGCAGAAAAAAGCAGATTGATTGGCAAACGTTTTTATTTGAGAGACTGGATGAGTACGCTTCGCCTCCACCAAAAATTGACAGAGGCATTGATACGATGCCCCTGTCAATTCTTTTATTTTGCTTATCAAGAAAGCCTGCAATACAAGGGATTTGCCCCGTAGGGGTATTCAAAATCTTTGGTATTGCAGGCTTTTTCTGCGTTTAGGGGTTTCGTCAGTACTCTCGGTTCAAGAGAAAATTTGAATACCCCTTGAGGAAAAATAAAATAGTTGTACGAAAAATAACAGGGTTCAAGGAATAATAAAAGTGTGTAATTTGATCTGCCCAAAC
>DBTI01000037.1 GCA_002306975.1 Ruminococcaceae bacterium UBA1320 | reverse complement strand
ATTAAAATGATGGTGGAGCTTCTTGATCCAAACCCGAAAGATGTTATCTGTGACCCGGCCTGCGGGACAGGAGGTTTTCTTGTCGGCGCGGTGGAATACCTGAAGGAGCATTGTCACGACGACATTTTTTTTGACAAGAGCTCCCTCGCGCACTACCATAACGAAATGTTTCATGGCTATGATATGGACCGCACAATGCTGCGGATCGGCGCCATGAATATGATGACGCACGGTATTGAGAATCCCAGTATTGAATACCGCGACAGTTTGTCCGAGCAGAATACTGATACCAACCGTTATACGAAAATTTTCACCAATCCTCCGTTTAAGGGCTCACTGGATTACGACAGTGTTTCCGGCGATCTGCTGAAAACAACAAAGACAAAGAAAACTGAGTTGCTGTTTCTGACGCTGTTCCTGCGGATGCTGAAAACCGGTGGCCGCTGTGCTTCCATCGTGCCGGACGGTGTGTTGTTCGGCCCGTCTTCAGCACATAAAGCCATCCGGAAGGAAATTGTAGAGCACCACAGGCTGGAGGCGATTATTTCCATGCCGAGCGGCGTTTTTAAGCCTTATGCGGGTGTCTCCACTGCGGTCATTATTTTTACCAAAACCAATGCGGGCGGTACCGATAAGGTCTGGTTTTATGATATGCAGGCTGACGGGTTCAGCTTGGACGACAAGCGCGCTCCTGTTGAGCAAAATAACATTCCCGACATTGTTGGTCGGTTTCACGACCTTGCAGCCGAGGAAGGCCGCAAACGTACAGAGCAGAGTTTTTTGGTGCCGAAGTCCGAAATCGTGGGCAATGATTATGACCTTTCCATCAACAAGTACAAGCAAATGGAGTATGTGCCGGAGGAGTACCCCTCGACGCAGGAGATTATGGCTGACCTGAATGAGCTGGAAATGCAGATTACTGCAGGGTTAGCTAAGCTGGGGGAGTTGCTTCATGAGTAAGTGGAGGATGTTACCATTTGATGAAGTATTTATAGATGAAACGCATAATGCTACAAAAATAAAAGTTGAGAATTATTTTGATATAGGCAAATATCCCATTATTGATCAAGGACAAAAATTCATTGGTGGTTATACCAACGATGATGATGGTATTTATGAAAATGTTCCTGCTATTATTTTTGGAGACCATACAAGAATTCTAAAATACATAAATGTTCCATTCTTTTTAGGCGCTGATGGAACTAAATTATTAAAGAGTAAATTGGAAGATGTAAATTATAAATTCCTGTATTATTATCTTTTATATAGTAAAATACCAAATACAGGTTATAATCGACATTTCAAATGGTTAAAACAACTTACTTTTTTCATTCCTCCACTCGAAATTCAGAAAGAAATTGCCGATCTTCTTGATACGGCTAGCTTTTTGATGGGGTTGCGAAAATTGCAACTTGAAAAGCTGGATTTGTTATTGAAGTCAAAGTTTATAGAAATGTTCGGCGACCCAGTCAAGAACCCGTATAAGTGGAATGTAATGTCAGTTGGTAAAGTCATAAAATCTATTACGGCAGGTCGGAGCGTAAATGGCGAGGCCCGTGAACTAAAAAAAGGTGAACAAGCAGTATTAAAAGTAAGCTCCGTTACACAGGGTTTTTTTAAGCCGACTGAATATAAGGTTATTACCTCAAATAACCGAGTGGGGAAATGGATTTTTCCTCAAAAGGGTGATTTGCTATTTAGTCGTGCAAACACGCGTGAAATGGTAGGAGCCACATGTCTAGTCTTCAACGATTATCCCAATCTTTGTTTGCCAGATAAAATATGGAGAATTCGTTTTAATAATTCTACAAATATGTTTTATATGAAATATATCTTAAGCAGTAGGGCTATACGGCAAGAATTATCAAAGCAAGCTACTGGTACGAGTGGTTCCATGTATAACATCTCAATGGAAAAATTAAAAGAAATAAGAATTCCAGTTCCAAGCATAAACTTACAAAATCAGTTTGCTGATTTTGTCCAGCAAGTTGAACAGGAAAAGATGCTATTAAAGCAGAGTCTTGAAACGCTGGAACTAAACTATAAAGCGTTGATGCAGAAATGTTTTGATGGAATGTTATGAGTGGAAAATTAAGTGTAAGAGAAGAAACAGATTTATATTTGCAGGAATTACTTGTTGCACAGTTTGAGGTTTCTCAAAGAATTGAACATCGCTTATCAAAAGGGGAACTCAGGGAAGAGTTTATTATTGAAAGAATTCACAATGAATTTCCTGATATTAAACTGTGTCGTGGAATTCTATGCGATGGAAGCTGGCAAAGTAAGCAACTTGATTTTATTTGGCTCACTGATAAAGCGCGATTAGGCAGCCGATATATTTATGATCTATGTGATTGTAAATTAATGATGGAAATAAAAAGCGACGCCAAAAGGAGTGAAATCAGAGACTGCAACCAAGTCTCTGGTTTAATCAAGGGAAAATGTAAAACTGGTCAAAATATACTGTCCGGAATGTTTTGCTACACGACAAGTTCTTCAAAAAGATCTATTATACAGAGCTTTGGCTTTAAATATGAAAAAGATATTGATTCTTATTCGAAATATAATCCTAAAGAAGATCTTTACCCGTCTGTAGATTTCTTTTTTTGTTTAGATTGTATTCATGAAGATAATCCCTATTTTATTGTTCGAGATTGCTTCGGCTGTAACACATTAATATTACAAAATCCGGTGATAGGATATCTTATTAACATGTTTAGGTAAAGAAGATGAAGTTGTGACAAATTTCGATTTCCTCCTTTCTGAAAAGCAGTTTGAGCCGTTTGCCAAAGCTGCCGTCAATGCGGAAAAGGCGTTTCAGATTGATTACGAGCTGTGCGCGACCTCTTGCCGCATGGCGCTGGAAAGCGCGGTCAAATGGCTGTATTCCGTGGATGAGGGCTTGAAGCCGCCGTATGATACGAAGCTGATTTCACTTCTGTCCGCCGACGGGTTCCGGGATGTGGTTGACAGTTCGATGCTGTCAAAGCTTCACTATATCCGCAAACTGGGCAACGGGGCGGCGCACAACGAGAAAAGCGTCAGCCGTGATCAGGCGGTGCTGGCCCTTGATCATCTCCACAGCTTCCTTGACTTTATTGCTTATTGCTATGGAACAGATTATCGGGAAACCAGGTTTGACCCTTCTCTGCTGGAGAACAAAACCCCGGAACCGATTCCGCAGCCGGAACAGGTGGAGCTCGAAAAGCTCATAAAGGAAAACGAGAGCCTGAAGGAGCAGCTTACCGCACGCCGCGCGGAGCGTGAAAAGGGCTATGAGTCGCAGCCTGCCGATTTTACGGAGGAGAAGACCCGCAGGGCGTACATCAATTTGATGCTTTCCGATGCCGGATGGATTCGGGGTGAGGACTGGATCGACGAGTACCCGATTGACGAAATGCCGAATGAATCCGGGTTCGGCCGGGCGGACTATGTGTTGCTGGACGACAGCAAGAAGCCGCTGGCTGTGGTGGAAGCGAAGCGGACGAGCGTCAGCGTGGAACGAGGCCGTCAGCAGGCGGTGCTTTATGCTAATTTTTTGGAGAAAAAATTCCACCGCCGCCCGATCATTTTCATGACCAACGGTTATGAAACCCGAATCTGGGATGATAAGGCATACCCGGAGCGTCCTGTGGCCGCCGTCTATTCCAAGCGCGATCTGGAGAAACTGTTCAATATCCGGAGCCTGCGCAGCAATCTGGCTGATATTTCAATTAATCCGGCCGTATGCGACCGCTATTACCAGAAGGAAGCCGTCAAAGCGGTGTGCGAGGAATTCAGCCGTAAAAATCGCCGAAAGGCGCTTTTGGTTATGGCGACCGGCAGCGGCAAGACCCGCACGGTTATGGCGCTGGTCGATGTGCTGATGAAAAACGGCTGGGTAAAGAATGTGCTGTTTCTGGCCGATAGAAAGGCGCTTGTTAAGCAGGCAAAGGGCAGCTTTTCTTCCTTCCTGCCGGATTTATCGCTGTGCAATTTGGCAGAGAGCAAGGATGATTTCAATGCCCGCGCGGTTTTTTCCACCTATCCGACGATGATGGGATGTATCGACGAAGTCCAGGACGAAAACGGGAAAAAGCTTTTCACTTGCGGTCATTTTGATTTGATTGTTGTCGATGAAGCGCACCGAAGCATATACAGAAAATACCGGGACATTTTTAATTATTTTGATGCACTTCTGGTTGGTCTGACTGCAACGCCAAAGGATGACATTGACAAGAACACCTACGAAGTTTTTGAGATGGAAAACGGTGTGCCTACCTATGGGTATGAACTGGATACGGCAGTGGAGGACGGGTACCTGGTTCCTTACAGGAGTCTGGAAACCGTTTTAAAGCTGCCGGATACCGGCATTACATACAAGGATTTGAGCGACGAAGAAAAGCAGGAGTATGAGGACACCTTTGCCGACGAAGACGGGAATATGCCGGAAAGCATCGATGGCAGCGCCATCAACGAGTGGATATTCAATGAGGATACGATTCGAAAGGTGCTGCAGACGCTGATGACCAGCGGTCAAAAGGTGGATTTCGGGACAAAAATCGGCAAGACTGTCATTTTTGCAAAAACTCATGATCACGCGGAAGAGATTCTGCGTGTTTGGAATCATGAATACTCGGCCTATCCGCAGCATTACTGCGAAATTATCGATAACCGCATTAACTATGCGCAGTCACTTATTGACCAGTTTTCCATAGCGGATTCTCTTCCGCAGATCGCGATTTCCGTCGATATGCTCGACACGGGAATCGACGTTCCGGAAATTCTGAACCTTGTTTTCTTTAAGAAAGTGATGAGCAAGGCGAAATTTTGGCAGATGGTCGGGCGTGGGACCCGACTGTGCTCCGGAATCCTCGACGGGGAAGACAAAAAGGATTTTTATATATTTGACTTCTGTCGTAATTTTGAATTCTTCCGTGTCAAGAAAAACGGGAAAGAGGCCCGGCAGGAAAAAACCTTGCAGGAACAGCTTTATAACCTGAAAACAGAAATTGCATATAAGCTGCAGGATATTGCCCATCAGACGGAGGAGCTTGTCCCTTTTCGAAAATCACTCACAGCGGAGCTGATGGGGAAGACCATTGGGCTGAACCGTGAGAATTTCGCAGTCCGTCAGCACCTGCGCTCCATTGATAAATACAGCGGTGAAGCAGGGTGGCAGGCGCTGGAGTATAAAGATACGCTGGAAATAGCGGAGGAGATTTCTCCACTTATGGCGCCGGACGAAGCGGATATAGCGGCGGTGCGGTTTGACGCGCTTATGTATCAGATTGAGCTTGCGTATCTGGTGGGGAAAACCAGCAAAAGAGCGCGAAATGATCTGATCCGGAAAGTAAGCGCTCTCGCCGGAAAGGCAAGCATCCCGGCAGTCGGCCAGAAGAAACCTTTGATTCAGAATATTTTACAGGGCGGTTACCTGGAACAGGCTGGAATCAACGAATTTGAGCGGATCCGCACAGAGCTGCGGGAGTTGATGAAATTTGTACAGGGGGATCCCGGTGAGACCTACACTACGAATTTCACCGAAGATATTCTTTCCAGTGAATGGCACGACGCAGAATTGGCGAACGATGATCTGAAAAACTATAAGAAAAAGGTCAACTACTATATTCGCCAGCACCAGGATGAAACCGTTATCGCAAAATTGAAGGGGAATATTCCGCTGACTCCGGCCGATGTCAGGGAGCTGGAAGATATTCTGTGGAGTGAAGTCGGTACTAAGCAGGATTATGAAAAGGAATACGGGACTATGCCGCTCGGGGAACTGGTTCGCTCCATCGTCGGTTTGGATCGTAAAGCCGCCCACCAGGCGTTTTCTCGCTTCTTGGATGAGGTGCAGCTGAATTCAAGGCAGAGCTATTTTGTGGAGCAGATCGTCAATTACATTGTGAAAAACGGCATGATGAAGGACTTCCGCGTTCTGCAGGAAAGCCCGTTCAGTGACCGCGGTAGCGTTGCGGATGTGTTTTCCGACAAGACAGCGATCTTTATGGACATCCGCAAAGTGATTGAAACCATTAATCTGAATGCTAATGTTGCATAAAGAGCTGGTGAGAAAAATGAGCGCTTATAATTTTGATAAGTCAGAAGAATATAAGGCTTATAAAAAAATCGGAAAAAATAGTATTAAAAATTACTCAGAATGGAAGAAGAAAGTCCAAGAAAAATATAATGCTATATCACCTAATTCACTTGAAAATTTTGTGAAATACTTAGAGGAGAAAAAGAGACGTTGCTTAGTTATTAAGTCAACATTAATGACCATAATAATTCCAGTTGTGATCGGCTTATTTTCAGCATTTATCGGATACTTAGCGATAAATGAGAACGAGGCAATTTCATTTTTTTCTTATAGCAATGAAACTTTTATTTCCGCACAAAGTATAGCTACACAGTATCAGCATCCTCAAGAAGCGTTATTAAGCTTAAGAAATCATTATAATGAGCAATATTCCAGCTTTAAAAAAACAATTGACCAGAATGGAAAAGTATTTCTGTTTATTTGCGTATTATTGATTGTCTTTGGAATTGTTTCTATAGTAGCAATTAATCACTTTCGGAATTTTGCTAACTTTTATGACGACTATATCGAAATGATTGATAACTTATTAAAATGTAAATATAAAACTAATAGTGTAATGGTGGTTAACAATGTCTGACATCAAACTGTACTCAACAATTTCCGGCGTCACGGAGCTTCCGGCGTCTTCCGTTCCGCTGGAGCGGGAACTTCAAACCTTAATCGAGAAGAATATGCCTGCTTTCTTCGGAGTGACGTTTCTGAAAAGCGAATATACCATCACAAATGGGCGCATTGACAGCTTGGGGCTGGATGAAAACAACTGCCCGGTGATTTTTGAGTACAAGCGGAGCCTCAACGAAAACGTCATCAATCAAGGGCTGTTCTATCTTGATTGGCTTCTGGACCACAAGGCGGATTTCAAGCTGCTGGTGATGGAATGCCTCGGTAAGGAGAAAGCCGACGGCATAGACTGGTCCTTTCCATATGTGATGTGCATCGCTGGCGACTTCACAAAGTTCGACGAACACGCCGTCAATCAGATGCAGCGGAACATTAAGCTGATTAAGTATAGGAAATTTGGGAAAGACCTGATTCTATTCGAACATCTGAACTCCCCGTCGGTCAAACCTATTATAGAGGTAGCGGAGACGGCTGAGAAGCTTCCGATTCCGTCGCAATCCGGCGGAACTGACAAGACATTTCTGCAGCACTATGAATGTGCACCGGCGGAACTGCGGGATACATATGATTCCATCCGTTCCTATATTCTGTCGCTTGGCGACGACATCACGGAGAATCAGCTGAAGCTGTATGTCGCGTTCAAGAAAATTAATAACATTATCTGTGCGGAGATTTACCAGAGTAAGATCCTTCTGCACCTGCGCCTGGACCCGGCAACCGTGGAACTGAAACACGGCTTTGTTCGCGATGTGCGGAATGTAGGCCACTTTGGCACGGGGGACCTGCAGATCACCATAAAGTCCGAGGAAGACTTTGAAAAAGTTAAAGGGTTGGTTGACAGGACATATACTGAGAATTGAAAAGAAAAATTGGGAGGAATAGAATATGAGTAGCACAGAAAGTATTTTAATTTCTTCGGATGGTATTAAGAAGTCCCTAAAAAAATACAAATCGCTTAATGCGATTGCGGAATATGTTTGGAATGGCTTTGATGCCAATGCAACCAAAATTAATATAGAGATCGAAATAAATGTATTTGGAAAAATAGAATCAATTTGTATTTCGGACAATGGAGCAGGAATTAATAAGGAACAGTTGAACCAAAAGTTTAGACCATTTTTTCAATCGGAAAAAGTATACAATCCTTCTGATAACCATGGAAAAAATGGAGTTGGACGCTTAACGTTTTTTACATTTGCAACTGACGCAATATGGGAAACAGTGTATAAAAATGAAAAAGGTCAACAACATTATACTATAAGCGTTAACTCGAATAAACTTGATCAGTATATGGCTTCCGAAGAAAGTGATACTATAGAACAGCCAGGAACAACAGTAAGCTTTTATAATATATTTGATCACGATATATCAATAACAAACATAACTGAATTTTTAGCTAAAGAATTTTGTTGGTTCTTGGAACTCCATAAAAAAGATAATTATTCAATACTTATAAATAGCTGCCAATTAGATTACAGTGAAAGTATTGCAATCAAAGAATGTAAAAGTTTTATAATAGAAGAATCTAATGTGTCGTTTGAAGTAACTTTGATTTGTTGGAATCATAAATTGAGTGAATATTCAAAATACTATTTTATAAAATCTGACGGAACAGAATTAGGAAAAGAAAATACTACATATAATAATAAGGGAGATAATTTTTATCATAGTGTTTTTATTAAAAGCTCACTTTTCGACAATTTTGATCTATCAAATGTAGTTTATCAAATTCCATTATTAGAAAAAACAAAAAATAAAAAAAGTAAAGAATATATCTTCATTATGGAAACAGTCAATAAGTTGCTTATTGACAAAAGAAAGCCATTTTTAAAAGAGCACGTTTCAAAAGTAATTGATAGTCTGGATATTATTTCAGCTTTCCCGAATTATAATGCTAATAATTTGATTTACATGTATAAAAAAGATCAGATTGAAGATTTGATTACAAGCTTGTATATAGCGCAGCCAAAGATATTCTCAAACTCAATGAACAAAGAACAGAAAAAAACATTTATAAGGCTCTTGGATTTGATCATGGAAAGTGGAGATGTGGACTCTCTATTCCAAATATTACAAGAAATTTTGGATATGGATACTTTTGAGCGAGAAGAACTGGCTGGGATGTTAAAATATACACATATGTCTAATATCACAAAAACAATTAAACTTATTAAAGATCGATATCAAGCAGTAAATGATCTAAGAGATTTAGTTTTTAAAGAAGAGCTAGATGCAGATGAAGTACATCATGTTCAAAAATTTATTGAACAACATTATTGGCTGTTCGGAGAGCAATATAATTTGGTGACTGCTGCGGAACCTAATTTCGTTGAAGCACTAAAAAGATACTTGCATTATCTGCATGAAGAATATAGTAATGTGGAAGTTGCTCATCCAGATAGACTGAAACAGATGGATATATTCGCTGTTAGGCAAGATCTAGCACATAGCACGTTTAACAACATTGTGGTTGAGCTTAAACATCCGAGTATTGTTCTTGGAGAGAAACAATTAAGCCAAGTTAAGAAGTATATGGAAGTAATTTTAAGTATTGATGATTTTAATGCTTCCAACATGACTTGGGAGTTCTACCTTGTAGGAAATCGGTTTAACAGTTACATTGAACGAGAAATTCTTAATAATCGACAACATGGTGAACCTTCTCTAGTTTTTCATGTAGATAATTATAAGATCTATGTCAAAACATGGAGTGAGATTTTTGCTGATTTTGAAATGCGATATTCTCATCTTAATAAAGTTTTAAATTTGCAACGGGAAAAACTTCAAACAAAGTATCGATCGGCCGATGAAGTAATCGAAAATCAATCTCACAATGCTGCGAAAATGCCACCAGAGATGTCTATTGCAAAATGAAACGCCTCTATATTAGAAAAGATGAGGTTAGAAAACAAAGAAGCCGCCATCCCAGTTTCCCGGAACAGCGGCTTCTTTCACCGTTTCTTTGAGAGCCAAAAGTCCAGAATCAAAATCCCTCCGGGACAAATCATCAGGTCACTTTTGGCTGTGAGTGGCAGGGGCAGAAGGACTTGAACCCTCGGCACGTGGTTTTGGAGACCACTGCTCTACCAGCTGAGCTATACCCCTATCTGTTTGAAAGCGCAAAATGAATTCTACCATTTTTTGTACCTCCTGTCAAGGGTTTTGGATCTTTCTTGCACTTTTCAAACAAGAAACACAGAAAACGGGGCAAAATAGAAGCGTTTCTCCTAATAGTCTTTTGCGTTTTTTATCTTGACAGATGCAGTCAACGCTTGTATAATTATTTTATGTAATATGACCTAACTAAACCCCTGCCTTATGGCGGATGGGAG
>DBTI01000268.1:2859-8321 GCA_002306975.1 Ruminococcaceae bacterium UBA1320 | reverse complement strand
TGCCCGTGCTCGTCGGTGCCGGTCAAATACATTACATCAAAGCCCTGCATTCGCTTGAACCTTGCCATTGCGTCAGCCACAACAGTTGTGTAGGTGTTGCCGATGTGCAGCTTGCCGGACGCGTAATAGATGGGGGTTGTGATGTAATACTTTTTGCTCTCCATTTTTAAGCCTTCCATTTCATTATAATTTGCTGGTGTATAAAGCGATGTTTCTTCCTGCCCCCGGCGGGAGAGAAACAAAACTCTATATTGTTTTGAAAAATAGGTCAATGAGTATATTATACCAATAATATAGGGTTAATTCAACATATAAAAAAACGGCCCGCGGATTAACCGCGAGCCGCCTGCTATACGGGTTTTTAATTCAACACATAAATGGTCATTGTTCTTTCACCGAAATTACAGCTTTGGGCGTAAGATGAAAAATATAAATCTGTGAGGATCCCGCTTCCGTTTGAAACAAATCCGCCTGTGTCTGCCGCAATTGCGTAACCATAAACATAAGAACCGTTTGGCGACATGATATAGAGCTTTGAGCCAAAGGGTATTTTGTTAGGATCAACCGCGACATAGCCGACACCGGCGCGCCGGCCACTGGCTGTGAGGGCGCCGCTGTGCGCCGAATAGGCGGTTGCAAGACCGGTGTATTTGCGCGAATAGCTTGACGGGACACCGCTTGAATTAAGTTTAAGGCTTGATGGTGCTTCAAGCTTGGATACGGGAGTTGCCGCTGCCGTACCTACAAGAAGTTTGCGGCTTACCGGTTTAACCTTTAAGGTTTCACTTACGGTTTTCTGGTTTGTTGCCACACCGTCAATCAACTTGATTTGAGTTTTTACTGTGCTTTGACCGGATTTACCCTCACTGAGAAGTTTTTGAACGCCTTTTCTCAAAAGGGTGGTCGGCTGCTGTTCTGTTGCAAAGCTAATTGATTTCAGATTGGTTTTGGTTTCATAGGTAACGCGCTTTACCGTTATCGTGTCGCCGCTCTGAACTTTTGCGGTTAGAGAAGGTTCTACGATATCTTCTTCTCCAACTTTGATTTTTCCGGCAGCGAGCGCGTCTGAAACCGTACCTTCCGCGATCATTACGTCTGTTGTTTTATCATCGGCTTTTATGCTGACTTTAAATGCCGGCATAATGTTGATGGTTGCATAATTGTTTGAATATCCGCTAAAAACAATTTTATCATAAGGGGAAGTGGTTATACCGCCGCTTTTCAATATCTCGCTTAGGTTGCTGCTGAAGGTCGCAACCTGCGTTACTTTCCCGGCAACTGAGATATCTACATGTTTAAGATTGAACATGATCGAACCGGCGATAACAAGAACAGCAATCGGACAAAGCACAATGGCGATTTTACGAGCACCAGCTTTTTTGACCGCTTCGTAAACGGCTGTGAATCCGGCGGATGATTTTTCGATAATTCGCCGGCCTAACGACTGTTGGGCGATTTCTTCCATTGTATTCTCCATTTCTTAAAACTAGGAACTGATTGAAATTGGCTGATGAGCCATAGAAAGAAATTACAAAAGGTATCAGTTCATTACCGTTTTGTAACCGTTTTGTTTATTATAGATGAGGACAGGGACAGTGTCAATGAGCATATTGCACGAAAATCTTTGGAGAATTGGTCATAATACACAAACCAATATAGGTAAATATGCGAATAATGAATAAAAATCAAAAAACAGTTCGAAAAATCGTAACAATTTGTAATTATTATTGATAATGGTTTGTAACATGTAAAATGGCCGATTAAATCGAAAAATGGGCAAAAAAATAACTTGCCGGCGAACGATGATAGTGTACCGGTAAGACAGTTCATTTAAAAAGGAAAATGGATTCTCATCGCCGAAGGCGGTGAAACCCAAAGCAATTCCTAGTCGTTTTTTTGAATTGCTGTAATTTAGTTACTACACGTTTTTATTGACGTATCTTTTGCGATTTTGCGTTTTATCGTTAAAGTTGATTGCCTCTTTCGGGCAATGCTGTATGCAAGACACGCAAAGTTCACAATTGTGATGCCAAACGGGTTTTTTATCCTCTATAGATATATTGTGAACGGGGCAGGATTTTTCACAAATTCCACAGCCGGTGCAGTCGCTGTTTATATTGAAGTTTTTATCTTGGTTATGAACATCGGTCATTAACTTTTTATAAATTTTTACAAAAAGCGCGGTGCCAATCGGATTGACGTTTGCAGCCTTTAAATTTGTGCTGTCGCTTTTGATTTCATAGGTGATTTTTGCTACCGATGCTTTTTCTTTGGCAAAGCTCTTAAGCTGTGATTTTTCGTTTCTTGCCCCATATCCGACGATGTAATTTCCCGGCATTTGAATTTTGTAGGCTGCGTTTAATGTGATATTTCTTTGATTCAACTGCTGTTTTACCATTTTTAACGCCGCACCCGGTATGCCGCCGTAGGTAGCAACCTGGTATATGTATGCGTCGCCATTTACCTGCATTTTTTCCGCAAACCGCGCTATGATTACCGGCGGCCCCCAGCAATAAACAGGGGCGACGATTCCGATGCGTTTCGCCGTAATTTCAGAATCAAAATCAAAATCGCCGAGATTAATAAGCTCGGTGTCGCCCAAGCCGTCAGCTATGTCTTTTGCGACCTGAAGGCTGTTGCCCGTTCCGCTGAAATAGAAAATAACACTGTCTTTCATAAAAATCCCTCTTTCTATGAATATTCAAATACGATGACAAAATATTAAAAAAGATGTTCCCCCAAACAGATAAATCCACTTGGAAAAACATCTTTTCAATTTAAACGTATGCAGTTTGCCATGAAGACAAAAAGCAAATAATTATCTCTTTGAGAACTGTGGAGCACGACGTGCGGCTTTGAGACCGTACTTCTTTCTCTCTTTCATTCTCGGATCGCGGGTTAAGAAGCCTGCCTTTTTGAGAACAGGACGGAAGTCGTCGCCTGTCTGAAGCAGAGCTCTTGAAAGACCGTGGCGAATAGCACCAGCCTGGCCGGAAACACCGCCGCCGGTTACGGTAGCAATGATATCATAGCGACCCATAGTGCTTGTTACAACGAGGGGCTGGCGGACAATCAGCTTGAGTGTCTCAAGGCCGAAATAATCGTCTATGTCCCTGCCGTTTATCGTTATCGAACCTGTTCCCGGATAAAGTCTTACACGGGCAACGGAGTTCTTTCTGCGACCTGTGCCATAAAGAAAAGGTCTGTCGTTATACATAAAGCGTTATTCTCCTCTCGTTATATTTTCCACTCTTCGGGTTTTTGTGCTGCCTGCTCGTGCTCGCCGGCGCGATAAACGCGAAGACGGCCCAAAGCGGTACGGCCGATGACAGTATTCGGAATCATGCCCTTGACAGCAAGCTCAATGATCTTTTCCGGGTTTTTGCTCATCAGTGTGCGGTAGTTGACCTCTTTAAGGTGGCCCACCCAACCGGTGTGATGACGGTAAAACTTCTGATCAAGCTTTTTGCCAGTGAGAACAGCTTTCTCTGCGTTGAGAATGATTACATGGTCGCCACAATCAAGATGTGTGACGAAAGTTGGCTTGTGTTTGCCGCGTAAAATCGCAGCCGCAACTGTTGCGACACGACCGACTGGCTTGCCGGCTGCATCGAGTACGTACCATTTGCGGCTAATGCTTTCCGCTGTTGGCATATAAGTTGACATTATGGTCTCCTCCCAATAAACTACATTTAACTCGGCTCAATTTATAAAGATTTAGCCGTATCAAGCGGCGTTATCTTTGGATTTGCACAGAGCAAGCGTTAACTTCTGACGGCTCTGAAACCCAAATCCCGCCCACCTTTAAGCCAGTGGGCAACCCTCCGCAAGAAACGGCGGTTTGAGCAAAATTTAACTTTTGCGAATTGTCGCAAGGTTAATTATATAGGGGTGAATGCAATATGTCAAGAGGGAAATGCGCAATATTTTAATTTGCAGCCTTGTAGCTATTAAAATCGCCGTTTTACGGCGAATATATAGCTGTTGCGCCGCCGCCATTTCACTTTTCAGGTTTTTGAGGGAGGTGGTTGCTATCCTGGTTTTTCTATAGTTTAAAAGAATCGTCTTCAAATAACCTCTTTGTTGTTCACACCGCGACTGGATTTTAACAATCTTATCCAAACGAAAATCGAGAAAATCACCAGGATAACCTAATCACACTAATCCGAAAACTTACCTTATATATAATAAGGAAAAGACCGTTCACAAAAAGGAACGGTTTAAATAGCCCTTTAGCTAAAATCATCTTTGATTTCCTCGAGATTATTTAAAGAAAAAGTTCCATCCCCACCGGGTGTAAGCGCCGGCTGAGGGGTCAAAATATAATCAGAGGACGAAAGCCCCTTTATCGCATCTATTTTTTTTAAAAGCTCATTCATTGAAAAATCCGTAGAAACAAGGTTAAATACGTCGCCGTAATAGGTTGAAGGGTTATTGATGTAATACCCTGACAGTTTTTCAGTTACAAATTCCTTCATTAGATTAGACTGTTCCTTTAAGCGTATTGATTCTTCACTGTATGATGGATAAGCGATCAGCGCATAGATTTTGTTCCCGGCAAGATACTGCTTTGACGAGGCGTTGAGGTTAACAGTGCTGCCATCTGGCAGGGTAAATGCAAGGCTTTCCGGTATCGAACCGTAGAGACCGCCAAGCTTATCAAAAATTTTAAGATAATTGCCTGAACTTATATTGCAGGTGAAATTTATTTTTATTGATAAAAGGCCTTGGATAGCGGTGCTGACACCGGAAATTCCGCCGCTTTTATAAACATCGGAAACAGGGCAGGATGCACCCTGAAAATTTACCGCAAGCCCTGTAGAAACAGGCATAATGATTGTTTTGTTTTTTACAGTGTCAAGTCGATAGAGCAAAAGCTCGGCAGGTGATCCGTCTTTTTCGGAATAGACGCCGATAAGCATAGTGAAAGAGTTTGACGCCGGGTACGATATGGATGAAGAGTAAGCGGCGGAGGCCTTTGCGGAGGCTTTGAGTGAAGGTATCATATAATATAGCATCGCCGAGACGGCGGCTCCGAAAATTATGGCGCAGCAGGAAAACGTTATTATAAATAAAAGAAACACGCGGCATTTGTCAGAGCGCTGTCTCTTGTCCTGCCTTTTATTCATGCTTATCCTCCTTGCCCTATACAATGCAGGGTGTTATCTCACTCACTTCGCGGGGATGATAATAAATCCATTTTGCTTCTATATTGTAAGTACTTTAGCCGTTACAAAATAAAGTGAAGCGCAAGTGTACCACGTATAGTATATGCCAAAAATAGGGAAGATAAAAAAGGGTATGAAAAAAACCACACCAAACGGCGTGGTTTTTTGGTGGGGAGAGGTGGATTCGGACCACCGAAGTCGTAAGACAACAGATTTACAGTCTGCCCCCTTTGGCCACTCGGGAATCTCCCCATTTGTTGGAGCTGGTGGACGGACTTGAACCCCCGACCTGCT
>DBTI01000268.1:0-2573 GCA_002306975.1 Ruminococcaceae bacterium UBA1320 | reverse complement strand
TCTACCAACTGAGCTACACCAGCGCAATGAATTTTGCTTAAAAAGAATAACACATGATCTGATGTTTGTCAATAAAATTCATAAAAGAATTATTATTGTCGTCAACGGTTGAATTTCCCCGTTTTCTGCAAGAAACTTTAATGGGATAATGGTCGAGGCGACAGGATTCGAACCTGCGGCATCTTGGTCCCAAACCAAGCACTCTACCAAACTGAGTTACGCCTCGCTACCGCCCGATTATTATACAACAGAGAAAATCGCTTGTCAAGAATAAAATCTCTTAAATGTTTTTTTATATAGGAATACAAATTTAACATTACAAAAGCTAAAAATAGATGGGAAAAAATTTTAATAATTTAAAGTGAAAACGCAAGATAATGGTAAAAATGGCACAAAAAAATTATTTTTTGATTAATTGCATTGACAAAATTCTTAAATGGTAATAACATAAAATAGGAAATGACACAAAAGAATATTGGCAAACTTGTCTAAAGGCAAGGACGCAAAGCTAAGGGCCTAAAGGATTACCTATGGTAGCCAGTTGCAAATTGAAAGTAGATGACTGGGGGTCATACTGCTTTTTTTATTTTCATTATGCTCGAAATTTGGTCCATCGTGGCATAAAATGAAAAAATTGGGATACTATAAACGAACGATGGTTTACATAACGCATAATTTTGACGGCATAAGCACTCAACTTACCTATTAATAGTCATTATAAACAACTCATCCATGAAAATTAATTTAATATTACGAAATTAATTATTTTAGTTGATATGGCATGTTGAATACTATATAATTATATTAGAAATTTGGTCGATATGACAGACGATTTTTTCATAAAAACCTAAAGTTTTTTTGTCTTGTATATTCAAGATAAAAACAAACTAATAATGCAAGTAAATTTGGCTATTATGACATGATGTAAATTGATAAAGGGGCGGTTGCAATGGCAGGCTCAATCGGTACAATAGTGACTGATATAGGAACCAAATCGTTAGACGCTTTATGGATGAGGGCTAATGCTATTTCAAACAACATCTCCAACAGCGACACTCCCGGATATAAAGCAAAATCAGTTGAATTTGAGCAGCAGCTGAGCGAAGCGTTAGGGAACAACAGTATTACGGATTCCCAGCTTGCTGATATCAATCCCGTCGAGGTTGAAGATCAAGGCACCTATGGTGCCAATCAAAACGGTGTTGATATGGAGCAGCAGCTTGTTGAACTGACAAGGAACCAGTTACAGTACAGTTACCTTGAAAGAGGCGTAAGTGATAATCTTAATTTGATTTTAACTGCGGCAAAGGGTGGGAAATAATTATGTTCTTAAATAGTTTGGATATTGCAGGCTCTGGCCTTACTGCCCAGCGTTTACGTATGGATATAATTTCACAGAACCTGTCAAACGTCGATACTACAAGGGACGCGAACGGTCAAACCTACAGGCGTAAGACGGTAACACTCAGTGAACGTACACAGTCCACCTTCAGCGGATATCTTGATAAGGTTGACGGTCAGCCCGGCGGCGTTGAAGTATCTGCAATTGGTGAAGACCCTACTGATTTCAAATTAAAATATGATCCGTCAAGCCCGGACGCAAATGCCCAGGGCTATGTGCAGCTTCCTAATGTCGATACTGTTACAGAAATGACCGACCTTATGGAATCATCAAAGGCATATTCTGCAAACGTCACATCTTTTAACGCACTCAAAAATATCGCTGTCACGGCATTGGAAATAGGCAAATAAAGGAGGACTGAAATGTGGATATTACATCAATAAACTCATTAAATTCCCTGAATTCCCTGCTTCCCCAGAAAACCAATTCCCCCGTAGGTTCAGATACATCGTCGATGTTTTCTGACTTATATGACCAGCTTATCGGCAATGTTAATTCAACTAATGAAGCTTTTGAGGGCGACATTGTCAAATCAGCCGCGGGCGAACTTGACAATCCGCATCAGCTTGAAATAGACAGTACAAAGGCAAACATCGCATTGCAGCTTGCTTTGAATGTAAGAAACAATGCCCTTGAGGCTTATAACGAAGTTATAAAAATGTCGGTGTAAATACCCAGTATAGCGTTTGTGTTAGTCAGGTCTTCGCTTATACGCTACGATATGCATGAAGAGGGTGCTATTCCCTTTGGGTAGTCAATTACAGACATTTAATCTCAGCTAGTTGTTTCGCAAAGGAGTCAAGCAATCGATGGATGAAAAACTGAAAAAGTTTGCCCAGCGACTGATCGGTACATGGAAAGCGTTTAATAATAAGAAAAAAATTATTATTGTAAGTGCTGTCGCGGTCGTAATAATCGTATTGATTATGGTTATTACCGCTGTGAACACGACAAAATACGAGCTGCTTTGCAACGGTCTGTCTGTGTCGGAAGCCGGCCAGGTTTATAATGCGGTGTCGGCAAAAAATATCCCCGTAAAAGTGAGCGGCACGGCAATTTAGGTGGAACAGGGAACAGCCGACACGGTACGAATGCAGCTTGCTGTGGATGGACTGCCGCAGGGCAATCTTCCATACGACCTTAATACAAGCGGCGGCAACTTCGCCGAAAC
>DBTI01000027.1:6647-6862 GCA_002306975.1 Ruminococcaceae bacterium UBA1320 | reverse complement strand
CGGCGCAAAAGCCGCGCCGGGCTATGACATGGCAAAAGAGATTATCCGCCTTATTTGCTGCATAGCGAAGGAAATAGACGCCGATCCGGTCATTTCAAAAAAACTTAAAGTGGTATTTCTTGAAGATTACCGCGTCACGCTTGCAGAAATGCTGATGCCCGCTTCTGAAATAAGCGAACAGATTTCACTTGCAGGCACCGAGGCTTCGGGCACCG
>DBTI01000027.1:0-6394 GCA_002306975.1 Ruminococcaceae bacterium UBA1320 | reverse complement strand
TCGGGCACCGGCAACATGAAGATGATGATAAACGGCGCGATTACAATCGGTACACTCGACGGAGCAAACATCGAGATGCACGACGCCGCGGGCGACGACAACATTCTCATCTTCGGTCTTCACGCCGACGAGGTCGATAAACTTAAAGCAGAGGGCTATGCCCCCACTGTAATTTATCAGAACAATGAGGAACTGCGTCAGGTTATTGACCGGTTAAATACCGGTATCGCCGGAGTTACCTTCAAGGGTATTGCAAAATCACTGCTTGGCGGCCTAAATGCAAATGCCGATCCTTATCTTGTGCTTGCCGACTTCAACTCTTATGTTAACATTCACAAGGAAGCGCAGCGCCGTTATGCCGATCCGGTTCTTTGGAACAAGATGTCGCTTGAGAATATCGCGACCTCCGGTGTGTTCTCTTCTGACCGCGCCTTGGGTGAATACGCAAAGGGTATCTGGCATATAAAAGCATTGACTGACTTATAAGTCGATGGCAATGGTTCGCCCGCCGAAGGTGTGGAAAACCATTCTCTGGTTTCTCTTGTTTAAACTGTAATTGCTATAATGATAAAGACACACTGTTAACAATTTGAGCAGTGTGTCTTATCTGTTGTGCTAAAAGCACCGGCTTTGCCAGCGCAAAAACTTTAGTTATGAACAGCTATACAAAGGATTAAATAAGTGCTAGAATAGCGTAAGATTAATAAAATTTATCGCAAATAAAATTGGAAGTGTAATAATGAATAAAACTACTATTATAATTCCTACCTACAACAATTTTGACTATAGCGAAACCTGCATTGACAGCATCCGCAAATTTACTGAGAACGGAAGTTACCAATTAATCGTTGTTGACAATAACTCTACCGACGGTACAGCCGATTGGCTAAAAAGCCAGAGCGATATTGAATACATCCTAAACGATGAAAATATGGGCTTTGCGATAAGTTGCAATCAAGGTATAGCAAAAGCCGAAGCCAAAAACGATATTCTTCTGTTGCATAATGATTGTGTCGTTACAACTAATTGGCTCAACAATCTTAAAGAATGCCTTTACAGTGAGCCGGACATTGGCGCCGTCGGCCCTGTTAACAACCATCAGAATGTTGATAAGAATTTCTCTGACTTTGACAAAATGTTTAACTTGGCGGATGAACTCAATACAAACGGCATAAAAGATTATGAACAAATGCTTAAACTTTCTTCGTTTTGTATGTTGATAAAACGTGAGACTGTTAATAAAATAGGATTGCTTGATGAACGCTTTTCTCCTGTTTTTAACGAAGAAGATGATTATTGTTACAGAATTCTCGAAGCAAATCAAAAAATCTTACTTAGCAAAAATACTTTTGTATATCATTTTGGTGCCATGTCACTTAATATAAATCCAAGAAAAAACGAATATTTCGAAGACAACGCTAAAAAATTCGAAGAAAAATGGGGCTTCAATTCCAGATATTCTTCCAATATCCGCAATGAATTAATCGCTTTTATTGATGAAGATAAAGGCAAGCCAATCAATGTTTTGGAAATCGGATGCGGCTGTGGCGCAACCCTCTTAAAAATTAAAAGTGAATATAAAAACGCTCAAATATTCGGCATTGAGCTAAATGAAAATTCAGCCGGGATCGCCGCTCATTTCGCTGATATGAGAAATGAAAATATTGAAAACGCAAATTTAAGCTATGAAAAAAACTTTTTTGATTATATCATTTTCGCTGACGTTCTTGAACATTTATGTTATCCTGAGCAAGTACTCTTAAATATGAAACCTTATATGATGGACAGTGGCAAAATTCTTGCGAGTATCCCGAATGTTATGCATTATTCTGTTATATCTGATCTTTTAAACGGTAATTTTACTTATACCGATGCAGGAATAATTGACAAAACCCATCTTAGATTCTTTACATTAAGCGAAATAAACAAGATGTTTATAAAATGCGGCTTTGCAGATATGGTGTATACTTATAACCAAATGTATTATGAACAAGATAAAAGCATAGTTGATAAGCTTGTCTCTATTTCCGGCGAAGATAGAAGGGTTCAATTTCAAGCATACCAATATCTAGTAAAAGCTAAGAAAAACAACAATTAACGATATAGTAAATAATCTTATAAGTCAAAAGGAGCTTCCGAAACCGGAAGCTCCTTTTTTGCTTAATAATATTTGTACTGCTTTACAGCTTATTAACAGCAAGTGAAATGAAGTTGATAATGAACAGCGCTGTCGCACCGTACATAATCGGGTGCACTTCCTTAGCTTTGCCTCTGACAAGCTTGATGAGAACATAGGTGATAAAGCCAAGGGAAATACCTGTTGTAATGCTATATGTGAATGGCATGAATGCAACTGTAATGAATGCAACCGCCGCGTCCTCAAAATTGTGCCAGTCGATATCGGCTATTGCAGCAATCATAAGGATACCGACAACGATAAGGGCCGGAGCGGTAGCGCATGAAGGCACAATACCGATAATTGGCGAAAGGACAAGGCAGACCAGAAAAAGTACTGCAGTCACAACAGAGGTAAGACCTGTGCGGCCGCCTTCAGCGATACCTGCAGAACTTTCAACGAAGGTTGTGGTGTTTGATGTGCCGACGAACGCGCCTGTGATCGTCGCGGAAAGGTCAGCGAAAAGAGCACGGTCAAGGCGAGATTTAACTCCTTTGCCATTAAGCATGAGCTTCTCGTCGTCCGCGTCAAATATACCTGTGCGGCGTCCGGTCCCGATGAAGGTTCCGAGCGCATCGAATATATCGGTAAGTACAAATCCGATTATAGCGGTAAATGCAAGAATTATTTTGTTGTGATCAGCAAACAAACCCGCAAAATCAAATTTGAATGCAGTATCCTGGACCGAGGAAATGGATTTGCCGATTGCTTCCGGTGTAATCGAAATTGTGGCGAAAAATGCAGACGAATTATTTACACTCTCTGGAAGTGAAGAGAAGAACACATGTGGATTTACGCCGCAGGCTATCTCGATCATGCAGATAACAGTGGTTGAAAGGATACCGATAAGGATCGAGCCCTTAACCTTGAGAACCATCAATATCAGGATGATGGCGACGCCGATAAGCGCAAGCTGAACCGCCGGGTCTGAGAAATTGACAAGCGCCGGAACAGCAGAAGCGTTAGCGATAACAGTTTTTGAATCTAAAAGCGCATATGTGCCCGGATCAGAAGTAAACTTCAAAAGCCCCGCATCTTTTATTCCTATATAGGCAACGAATAGTCCGATACCACCGCCGATAGCGCTTTGAAGCACCCGTGGAAGCGAACGGATTATCGCTTTGCGAAGACCGGTTACAGTAATGACAATGTTGACGCAGCCGCAGATAAGAACCATTGCCAAAGCCTGCTCCCACGTAAATCCCATTACTCCGCAAACAGTGAAGGTAAAGAAGGCATTGAGCCCCATGCCCGGAGCCAAGGCGTATGGCACATTTGCAAACAGCGCCATAACAAGCGTACCAACGACGGAAGCGATGATCGTCGCCACAAAGATACCCTGAGGATTGAACGGGTTATCCGCTGTACCCGCAAGTTTCAGTATGTTGGGGTTGACAAAGATGATGTATGCCATGGTAAAGAAGGTCGTGATGCCCGCGATGATTTCTGTTCGGACGTTGGTGCCGTACTGTTTAAGTTTAAACAGCTTTTCCATTTCTTCATCCTCCAATTTTCTATTTTGGTCATTCAACCGATGACCGATTAAAGGTATGCGCGGAATATTCCGGTAACGGCTCGCACGCCGACCGGATTAATTTTCAACGGCAATCGACGTTCCCCCAAATGTCAAATGATATCGTTGAAATTAAAAACACGTTATTAATTATATGTTAACAAATCGTAAAAATCAAGCAAATCGCCGTAACAAATTCAATTTATGTCGAACTTGCATATGTTGGTGTAATATTATATGAGCATTATTTATAAGCGTAATTCTTTGAATAATCAGAAGCTCATAACATCAACAGGAAAGATGTAGGAAAAGCATATAATTTGGCTAAGCCCTATTAATATAGGTTTTGGCTAATTCCATAAGTTTGGTTTTAAAATTAAATACAAAATGTTTTCAGTACCATGCAAAAGTGCCGGGCATCTAAGCCCGGCACTTGATCTTTAAATAAAAGTTTTAGTAACAGGAAATTACAAAATACCGAAATATGGTCTGAAAACGAGGTTTCGCAGGAAAAGTAAAATCAGAATTAATGTGAACGAGATCCCGACAATAATGTATGCATATCTTGACTTACCAACCGGCAGCTTCCGCCCCCAAGCTACGACCCACACGCTTACCACGGCTAAAGCAATCATATATATTATTATTCTGGAGCAATAGGCGTCTGCCCTGCTGTGTTCCATAATCTTTCGGTTAATCGGTGAATAGAGAATGTTTATGAACGGAACCAACATAAGCGGAAACACACTGCCCGCCCATATTTTCTTATGGCTGCGGATAAACATGTAAGCAGCGATGCCCAAAATTATGATTATGATCCAACATTCAATCAGATTTTCTGTATCCGGAGCCATCATGGCACCTCCAATTCAATCCCCACAACTTCGCTTTTTTATTCTTATCGAGTTGTATAAATTTATTCTTAACAAGATCGTGGAATACTAACAATATATCAGTAACCAAATTAAAAACTTTTCTTTTCTGAGATATTTTTTATTAAGTATAAGATATAATCAGAGATTAATCAAGCCTTTTATCCTATCTCTGCCCTAATCGGTTCTTAATGCCGCTAATAACTGCCTTGGCAAATAACTGCTTTTGTAAAAACGCGGACACTAATGCAAAACGCGCTCACAAAATGTGAACGCGTTTTGCATCCAGCGCAACTGGTGGAGCGGGTGATGGGAATCGGACCCACACAGCCAGCTTGGGAAGCTGGAATTCTACCACTGAATTACACCCGCAAACGTGTTGCTATTATATCACATAGCGGTGAAAAAATCAATATCTTATTCGATGACTTTTTTCACATTTTCAGCAAAGAGCGCGCGCTGCTGCGTGCCCTTTGCAAACAGCTTATTTAAGAGAAGCCAAATCATAGGTTCCTTCTGGATTATACAGAATATACCCATTCATCCCCGCGCTGTTAAGCGCCGCAATCTCCGCTTTTACGTCGGTTGCTGTGTATTGCTTGATATTGCCTCCGCCCAACGAGGTATTGGTGAAATCCTGTATAAACGGCACAGTGCCGGTGTTTGCGCTGTTTTGTGTCTTGAGGTACTGCGCAACCGCGCTGACTGTATCACCCGGCGCAAGGTCAGGTTTCGCTATTGCCGTTGATCCCACCTGTATGCCGCCCTTATTAAACAGAGACGGGCAAAGATTCGGGCTTATAAAGTCACCGGGAAGCGCATAAATACTCTGTGACTGGCCGATATTCGGCGCTGCCTGCCCGATTGCCGCGGCACCGGAGGTCATAACAGAAAGCTTGCCGCCCGCCGTGTTTACCTGCTGTTTCAGCGCTGCCACAAAGTTTGAAATAACCTGCTCCTTTGACGGCATGTTGTCGCCGTAATAGCCTGTGCTGTCCGGCGAGCCGGAGGTCGGGAAGGTGAGCGAGTCAATATATATTTGCTTAAAGCCAAGCGATACCGCCTCGGTGGCAAGGCTTTCAATATATTGCTGCGCATCAGTTGAGTTAGGATTAAGCCACCTTGTGTTGGTCGGGTCAAGCCAGTTTACCGCATGGTTTTTGGAATACATCACACCCGCTCCGCGAAGAACGGTAGGCGCGACAGGGTCTTTGAAGGCACAGATCCGAGCCGCCGGAGTGATGCCCGCGTCTGACAGAGCCTTTGCCACAGCAGCGGCATCCGGCGCGTTCTGCGCCACCATCGCGGTGCCCTTCGCCTGTGGCAGGGATGTATTGTAATTGACAATGCCATCCTCCGCTTTGAGGTCGATTACGGCAAGGTTAATCCCCGCTGCTTTGGCTTGTGTTATAAAGTTATTGAGCGCGGCTGTGTCTTGAAGATATTTTTTGGGAAGATAAACGCCGTGAACTTCAGCCGTGTCAGTTGTCGCCTGTGAAGAAGACGGGTTGGAGGACGATGAAGGAGCCGAACTTTGACTGCTTGTTACAGCTGATGATGACGAAACCGGCCGCTTGCCGGAGAAAAACTTTATCAGCGGGTCAGCGATGCTGTAACCCAAAAAGACAAGCGCTGCCACCAAAATGACAACGATTAACGCTTTCAATACACTTTTTCCGTGACGTTTGCGCCTTGAAGTATAAATGCTCCGGTAACTTCTTCTAATTCTCGCCATCTGATTTATCCTCCAAAAATATTCGTCGCTTTCTCGTATGCCGTCTTCTGCTTGAAAAAAAACACGTGCGATCTCTGTACGCTCATACGGCTCGCGCG
>DBTI01000013.1 GCA_002306975.1 Ruminococcaceae bacterium UBA1320 | reverse complement strand
TGATTTCAATCATATAATCGCAAATATCCAGAGTCATTTGCTTAACTGTTTCCTTTTCCTTGGGGTCTGTTATCGTTTTGCTGTATTGTGAAAGTTCCTTATTAAGTTGATCCGATAAATCCATAATGGCGGATTGGCTGCTATAAACATCGTTACCATTCACTTTGGCATTCATCTGCAAAAAATTGGTTTCAATCTGGTTAAGTGGAGCCAGCGGAACCATGTCTTCAGTATAAATTTTTTGAGACATATTGTTGACATCCTGTATTTTAAGAACACCCACAAGGCCTATTAACAGGTTGCAGACAATTGCAATTGCAAGAAATGATACACTGAGTTTTCTATAGATATTCATACCCGTATATACTTTGATTGGATTAAAGTGCATATTAGAATGCTTTTTAGTTTTTATCTGCTTTATTGAACTGGTCAATTTTTTAGTTTTATTCGGTTCTTTCAATTTTTTAGGTTTCATAATTTTCAACAATCCCTTCATATTTAGCATAGAATATTTTCAGTTATGGCTACATAAGCAGTAAAAGAAAATTAATATATATTTAACAAAATTTATTAATTGATATAGTAATAATAGTCCTAATCACATAAATTGTCAATAATAGTGGTGCTCATTTTTGTTTAATATGCCAATAGATAATGCTGAATTATAAAAGAATATATTTCCATTCATGTATAACGGCAAACTATTAATTGTATTAATTGGCTATAAACTCCTTTATAATCTGGCTTAAGTGGTTCTTGAATGAATGAGGCTTTTTAAGTATAATAGATACATAAAATTATTTTTCGGAGGATCAATTGAATAAGCTAAGGGATTTTTTGAAGAGCGGCATAATCATTGCCGACGGCGCAACAGGCACTTATATTTCTTCACTTGCGGGCAGGAACGCTACGCCCTGCGAGCTGCTCAACCTGACTAACCCCGAAATCGTGTTAAGGATGCACAAGCAGTATGTAAAAGCGGGTGCAAAGCTCATTCTTACAAACACCTTCGGTGCTAGCATAGCCGGGAACTCTATCGCAGGTAACTTTAGCACAACGCTTAAAATTATAAACGAGGGCGTTCGCATCGCTGAGCTCGCCGCCGGTGAAGCCGCTTTTGTAGCGGCGGATATCGGTCCGTTGCCGGAGGCCAGCCTTGATTCCGACGTTCTTTATGGAGAATACCGCCGGATCGCCGACGCCTTTATCGGCGCCGGCGTGACAAACTTTATGTTTGAAACCTTTGCATCGTCCGAATATCCGGTAAAGATTTCGGAATATATTAGAACAATACTTCCAGACGCTTTTATTCTGATAAGCTTTGCCGTAATGCCTGACGGCTATTCCCGCGAGGGAATTTGCGGAAACAAGCTGGTTTACGAGGTAAAGGCAGCAGGCTGCGCGGACGCCACCGGTTTTAACTGCTGTTCCGGCCCCGCTCATCTTTTAAACTATGCGGCAACCGTTAATTATGGTGACCTTTTGCCCGTAATCATGCCAAACGCCGGCTATCCTCAGCGTGAATCGGACGACCTGCAGCCCTCAGCCGCCGACATAACCTATTCCGGTTCACCGGAATATTTCGCCTCAAAGCTTTCCGATGCCGTCGGTCTTGGTTTTCGCATTATCGGCGGATGCTGCGGCACAACGCCCAGCCATATCGCCAAGCTGTCGCAGGCGGTCACAGCCACGGGTAGCATATCAACAAAAACCGCAAATGTAAAAAAAGAAGAAACAATAAAAAAGATTCAGGTTAACAGCTTTTTTAACGCGCTTGAAAATAAATCTAAAAGGACTGTAATCGTCGAGCTTGAGCCGCCGCTTAATTGCGACATAGTAAAGCTTGAGTCAGCGGCACGCCTGCTAAAAGAATCTAATGTAGACGCCATCACCGTCGCCGATTCTCCAATGGCGCGCGCGAGGGCGGATTCGGTTGCGATAGCGGCACGGCTGCGCCGTGAAACCGGCATTGAGGTCATCCCTCATATATGCTGCCGTGACAAAAATATAAACGCCATCAAATCGTCGCTGATTGCGGCGCACATAGAGAATATCCGCAACATGCTGGCGGTAACGGGCGACCCTGTTCCAGACACCGACCGCGGCTCTGTAAAAAGCGTATTCAACCTCAATTCCGAAGGGCTTTGCCGTTTTGTCAAAAGCCTCAATGAAGACATTTTTATGAATGACCCGATGATGTGCGGCTGTGCTTTTAATGCTAATGCCCGCAACCTTCCCGCAGAATTTTCACGACTTGAAAAAAAGCTTGCGGCAGGTGCTTCATTTGTGCTGACCCAACCGATTTTCACACATGAAGCTGCCGTGGCAGCTACGCAAATTCACAAAATGGGTGCTCGCGTAATGGCGGGAATATTCACACCTGTCAGCTATAAAAACGCAGTGTTCCTTGCCAACGAAATGCCCGGCTTCAAGATACCGGAAGAATTCATCAACCGATTTTCACAGGATATGACCCGAGAGCAGGGCGAAGAAACCGGCATTGAGATTTCACTTGAAGTTGCAAAAACGCTTGCGGATTCCGTTGACGGGTTTTATTTCATTGTTCCTTTCAACCGTGTTAACGTTACAATAAAAGTAATAGAAGCACTGCGTTCCGACGGAGTAATTTGATCTTTATAGCAAAATTATAAATGGTAACGGGTTTTATGTATTCCCCGCCTTCGGCGGGGAATACATTTGTTCTTTAAACACAAAAGTAAATCTGCTTTAATAAAACATAAAGGTCTGGCTTAGAACTGCATCAATCAGTTTTAAGCCAGACCTTTATGTTTTATTGGATCGCAGGCAGAGTTATTTGCTGCTGCCATCTACATCATTTTTATTGTGCTTTTCCTTGCCGGTGCGAAGCGTATCTTTCTCTTCCATCTGGTCTTCGAGATGAGCAATGCGCTTTTCCGCCTGTGAGAGGCGATAGGCAAGCAATGCAGCTATAATTGTGAGCGCCACAATTGCCGCGTCGGCCGGCGACAGGTCTTGATGAAGCATTGCTGTTTTAACAACGCCCATCAAAGCCATGACAAAAACAAACAATATAAAAAGCGTTATAGAATAATACGATTTCATTATAATACTCCCAATCATAAACCGCACAAAATTTCAATTTTGCAATTACGGTTCATCTGTATCTATTATAACTTCAATCCTATAACTACTGCAACATTATTATAGTAATTTTTATAAAGAAGAAGAATTGTTTTTTGTCTCTCCCCGCCGAAGACAGGGAGAGACATCCCTTGATTATCCTTTTTAATAAAAATCACAAATTATTTAAGTTCAATTATGGTAACGCCGTCTTCGCCCTCTCCGTAACGCCCGAGCCGATATGCCTTAACCGAGGGATGCCCTTTCAGATGCTGCTGCACTGCGCTGCGGAGCGCGCCCGTACCTTTGCCGTGGATCACCGACAAAACCCCGATGTTGGCAAGCACCGCGTCGTCAATAAAACTGTCAAGTTCCATAATCGCCTCGGTTACTGTCTGACCGCGCAGGTCAACCTCATTTTTAGCCGAAATGCCGGAACGGTTTATTTTACCGCTGATGCCGGAATACTGTTTTTTCGCGGTTTCAGCTTTATTTTCTTCCAAAAGCCGCAGACTGCTGACTTTTACACGGGTTTTTATTATTCCTGCCTGCACCTCGACGAAACCGGACTTGTCAGGCGAATTAAGCACCGTTCCCTTTTTGTCGATTTCGACGATAAGCACACTGTCGCCTTGTTTTAAATCACGGGGCAGCCGGTATACTTCCTTTGATTTTTCACGCACCGGATCGGCTTTTTGCTCAAAGTCTTTTAATCGAGCGCCGATCTGTGATTTTGCAAGATCGCGCAAAATCGCCGTGTCCTGAGTGTCTTTCATTTTACGGAGCGAATCAAGCTCGTCAAAAAGCAGCTGTGCCTGTGCACGCGACTGTTCCAAAAGACGTTTTGCCTGCTGCCTTGCATTTTCAATTTCCTTTTCCTTTTCCCGCTCAACGGAATTTTTAAGTTCTTCCGCCTGTTTTTTCATCTTTTCAGCTTCGGCGCGCAGCAGCATAGCCCGCCCGCGCTCAATCTCCATGTTCTGGCGGCTTACGTCAAGGCGCTGCACGACATCTTCAAAGCGCATATCTTCACTTGAAACAAGATCCTTTGCGCGCTCGATAATATCATCGGATAATCCAAGTCGCTTTGAAATGGCGAATGCGTTGGAACGCCCCGGCACACCGATAAGCAGCCTGAATGTCGGTTTCAGCGTCGCAATGTCAAATTCGCAGCATGCGTTTTCAACACGGTCGGTTTGAAGCGCATAGGCTTTGAGCTCGGCGTAATGCGTGGTGGCGGCGGTTTTTGCCCCGCTGGTTTTGAGGTGTTCGAGAATGGCGACGGCAAGCGCCGCGCCCTCTACCGGATCGGTTCCCGAACCAAGCTCGTCAAGCAGCACAAGGCTGTTTTCGTCACAGGCTTCAAGTATATTGATTATGTTAGTCATATGCGCCGAAAAAGTGGACAAAGACTGCTCGATGCTCTGCTCGTCGCCAATATCGGCAAGCACGCTCCTAAAAAACACAATGCGGCTAAAATCCGCCGCCGGGATCATAAGCCCGGACGATGCCATCAAGGTCAAAAGGCCCAGCGTTTTGAGCGCAACTGTTTTGCCGCCCGTATTCGGCCCCGTCACAACAAGCGTGTCAAAATCTTCACCCAGCATTATGTCAATCGGCACGACATTATGTGAATCAATAAGCGGATGACGCGCCTTATTAAGTGCAATACCACCGTCAGCATTCAGAGAAGGCGCGCCCGCTTTCATTTTAAAGGAAAGCCGGGCTTTTGCAAAAATAAAATCAAGCGTCACCGCGGTTTTGGCACTTTGGGAAATGCTGTCGGCAAAACCGCCGACCTCTTGCGACAATTCAAGCAAAATGCGCTCGATTTCTTTTTCCTCTTTTGAGGCGAGAACTTTAAGCTCATTATTGGCCTCAACCGCACCCATTGGCTCGACAAACAGTGTCGCTCCGCTTGCGGAGGTATCATGCACAAGACCCGGCACTTCTGCTTTATATTCCTGTTTTACCGGAACAACAAACCGACCGCCGCGAATGGTTATAATCGCTTCCTGCAAATATTTCTGGCTGGTTTGCGAACGAATCAGCTTTTCAAGCTGAGCGCGGGCGCGTTCTTCTGTGCGCCTTATCGTCCGGCGTATGCGAAAAAGCTCTTCACTCGCGCTGTCCGCGATCTCCTCTTCGGAAATTATCGCGTTATCGATTTTATCTTCAAGGTATTTATTAGGCGCTAAAGAATCAAACAATCCGTCAAGGCAGGTTACTACGCTCTCTGAAATTTCATGGTAATGAGCAAGTGAGCGAATCGAAAACAAGGCTGTTTTTATATCAAGCAGTTCACGCGGGAGAAGCGAACTGCCGATTTTTGCCCTGTGCAGTGAATTTTCGACATCTTTAAGCCCATAAAAAGAAGGTCCCCCAAAGCGGAGAGAAAGACGGCAGGCGTCCTCGGTTTCTTTCAGGGCTTCCTTGGCGCTGTCTATATCTTCACAGGGTTTCAGCTCGCGGGCACGCTCGGCGCTTCGATCACATGAGCATTCGTCAGCAAGCATGGAGATGATTTTATCGTATTCAAGGGCTTTTAGGGATCTATCATAAAGCTGCAAAAGTATCACATCCGATAACATTTTTATTATTGTATTTTTAGGTCAAGATAACCTTTTTGCTGTCCGCACCATAATGGTGAGTCTTTTTTGTTCTTGCAATAAAAGAACAAGAACCTTTTCGCACTCTGCCTTATAATAATAAAGAAACAAAAAAATCATTTCCCACCAACAAGCGAATTATAAAACTCCAGTGTCGGAAAACTTCTTTCAATCTGGCTCAGCATATACTCCTGCACAGCAAAGGTCAGTTCTTTCAGCGCGACCTCCGGCAGCGTAAATGAAAAAAGCTTTTCGAATTCCGCAAAAACAATGTGCCGCATGGCGGCAAGAGCGCCTTTTGACAATTGCGGTTTCTTTTTTCCTGACTGCGCGCTTTCTTCGGTTGCCGATTCACAGTCACTACACATAAGCGCGCCTGTTATGGGGTCAAGGAACATTTTTTCGGCTTCATACGCCCCGCACGAACGGCACGCCACAATATCCGGCATATAGCCCGACATAGTCAGCATCCTCAGTTCAAATGCCGATTTAATCAGCGGCAACGGTCTTTTTTCGTTTTTAATAAAGTTCAGCGCGTTAAGCATCAGCCGTAAAAACGGCTCCGCCTGTTCTTCCTCCGGCGCGAGGAAGGCGCAAAGCTGCGCGAAATACTGCGCGAGCGAGAGCCTCTCAAGGTCTTTATCCACACCAAGAAAGAACTCAATGGGCTGCGCCTCGTCGATTATGTACTTATCGCGCCCCTTGTACAGCGTGAAGTCGGAATAGCAAAACAGCCGCGTCGCTGTCGATAACCGACTTTTGACGCGGCGTGCGCCGCGCGCCGAGGCCCTGATAATGCCCCGTTCGCGCGTTATTATTGTTACAATGCGGTCATCCTCACCGACATTCAGATCCCGAATGATCAGACCGTCGGTTTTTATCTGCATGAGCTGCATCCTCCTGATTATTCAAAGCGCATGAACTGTGGTATAGCATATAAGCGTCGATATTGCCGGTTTTTTCGAACAGTGTCCATAATGCTTCTCGGTCCATAAAAATCCCTCCGACACTTCTATATACATTTAACAAGCAGTACAATATATATAACAATTTTAGAATACCTACACATGTTCAATAACTATGTTATATATATCTACTTTATTATATGTTTTGCACGAAGGGACTGGAATATGTCCGGTAATATATGTTTATATCATATAAGTTTTTTATTGACAAAACAAAAGCTTAATCAAACCCGAGGGTTTTAAGAACGTTTTCACGATTGCGCCAGTCATCCTTAACCTTAACCCAAAGCTGTAAATTGACGTGGCAGTCAAGCAGTTTTTCTATATCGGTGCGAGCCTTTACGCCAACCATTTTGAGCATTCGTCCGCCCTTGCCGATAATAATGCCCTTGTGGCTGTCTTTTTCGCAATAGATTATTGCTTCGATATCCATAATTTCCGGACGCTCTTTCATGCTCTCTACCGAAACCGCGACACCGTGAGGCACCTCGTCCGAAAGCAGCGTCAGCAGCTTTTCACGGATTATCACGGCGACAACAAGCCGTTCCGGCTGGTCGGTCATCATGTCGTCGGGGAAATACTGCGGACCTTCCGGCATACGATTTTTAATCTCGTCCAGCGATATGCTGACGCCCTCG
>DBTI01000199.1 GCA_002306975.1 Ruminococcaceae bacterium UBA1320 | reverse complement strand
TCAATCCGCCCGCGCCGGACAAGCCCGAAAGGCAGTTTGGCGCACGGCTTTTCAGGCAGGGCGACAAGGTTATGCAGATTAAAAACAACTACGACATCGTGTGGGCTAAAGACAACGGCGAGAAAGGTACAGGCGTTTTTAACGGCGACGTCGGCGTGCTTGAAGCGCTCGACCGCCGATCCGGAGTTATGCGGATTCGGTTTGACGACCGGGTTGCCGAATATGCCGCCGAGGGAATGGACGAGATTGATCTTGCCTATTCCGTCACGGTTCACAAAAGCCAGGGCAGCGAGTTTCGCGCCGTTGTGCTGCCGCTGTTTTCCGGCGCGCCGCAGCTTTTTTACCGCAATCTTTTTTACACCGCCGTAACACGGGCGAAAGAGCTTGTAATTATCGTCGGGCGGGCGAATGTTGTGGAGAATATGGTAATGAATGATAAGAAAACGAAGAGGTACACAGGGATGTGTGAGTTTCTTAAAGCAGAGTGATATATGCATCTTTTTAATTGATGAAAAAGGTAGCGCATAGAAGAAGATTCTTCTAAAAACATCTTTGTCGCTCACGCCGTAACTGGCAAAAAAGAGCACCGAATATAAGTTTATATAAAAAATTGACACGTTAAGAAAAAGTCAGCAGGTGACAAAATGCCAAAAATAACAGAAACAATATTATCCCTGTTCTTCCCCCGCCGCTGCCCCTTCTGCGGCGACACAATTTCTACCAAACAGCAAATCTGTAAATTATGCGAAGAAAAGCTTCCTGTGGTGACAGGAAAGATCTGCCCTCGCTGCGGCAGAGGCATAGATTACTGCCGTTGCGGAAGTCTTCGTTTTCATTTTGAACGCTGCGTGGCACCGTTTTATTACGAGGGAATAGTCCGAAAGAGTATTATTAATTTTAAATTTTATGCGAGACAGAATTCCGCGTCTGCTTATGCTTTTTATACCGCAGATGCAATAAAGCGGGAGTATTCGGACGAACATTTTGATTTTGTAACCTGTGTGCCGCTGACAGGGGCGGAGCGAAAAAAGCGCGGATTTAATCAATCTGAAATCTTCGCGAGGTCTCTCGCGCGGGAGCTGACGCTGCCTTATCGTGACACACTGCTAAAACCGAATGATGTTCGCCCGCAGCGTGATTTGACGGCGAAGGAACGCTGGAGGAACATTTCAGGCGCATTTTGTGCGGCAAAGCAGCTTAACGGGGCGCACGTTCTGCTCGTAGACGACATAGTCACAACAGGTGCTACACTGGATGATTGCGCGAGGGCGCTGAAAGCCGCAGGTACCAAAAGAATATGCTGCGCAGTGATAGCCTGCGTCAAGCTTGGCGGGGAAGCCCATTCATTATAAAAGTGCACTAATATTCATTAATAAAAATTATGAAACACGTATAGGTATACAATGACATTAACAAAAATTGATAGTATAATAAGTTTGCATTAATGTTGCAGTTAAAGCTAAGACATACGGGGGTTTACTAATGCCGGACACAGTGGTCAGACATAGGCCATTTTGGAGCGTTTTTATATTGGGAACAGAAAAGTGGCTTGGCGTCATGTCGTCGTCAGGCTTACATTTGTGTGACTTGAATTTCCACGGAAGATTCCGTTTTAAAGTCGGCAACCCCAAAAAATGCAGATACTGCTTCACATACGCTAAATTTGATAATAATATTTCCGGCGGAAAATCAAATAAATATGAATGGGAAAAAGTCGCAAAGCAAGACAGATGGTGTGTTTATAAAAGTGAAAAAGAAACTCAGAAAGCTACAATTCCAAACCGCCGCGGTCTTTATCTGCGAAACAATTCACTCCTGTGTCTTTATGCGCTTATAAGCTCTATTGTTCTGCTTATCGCACTTGGTATGGTTTTTGGAATTTTTGCATATTTTTCGAGTTCATCTGCTTCAAATGATGATTTCTTCAGCCAGGCGATTATCATTATCGGCATTTTCGCAATGCTTCTGCTTGGCAACTTCGCCTTTTTCCTTTCGATGACTTCGGCAAACAACAGGATACTGGAGGAGCCCGGCGACGCTACCTCGCCGGAAAAGGCATACAGGCAGTTTATAAGCTATAAAACCTTTGAGCTATGGCTAGAAAAGCTCCTTATAAAAGATGGGGAAATATTTAAAAAGTTTCACCCGCTTTGGCTGATATCGCCGCGCAGTTTTGAAAAATGGCTTTCGCGCATGGAAAAACAAGGCTACAATGTTTATAAGGTTCACAAATCCGGGCTTTTATACTATTTTATAAAGAGCGCCCCAAGAAAAATCAAATACTGCGTAGTAAGCAGCGAGGGCGGCAATATCTCGCAGTGCATTGAAAACGGATGGCAGGTTGTCTACTCGACTGCCGGACGCTTTAAGCGGCTGGGGAATATTGCGGTTATTTCAAAGGCGTTTGAAGAAAAACCGCCGATCCCATTCAAAAGTGAAAAAGATTATATTTCAAATGCTGCGCGCATAATGTCAAGGTTTGTACTGATCTATTTTATAATTTTGATTGTTCTGATTGCTGTTTTCTTTACGCTGGTTTATATCGATGCTGCTAATGCGTTAATATGGGCGGCAGGTGTGGTCGTATTTATCATCACGCTTTTAATAGCCAGAATGCTTTTGTATTTTGCAAACACCGTTTTGATAACAAGAAGAGCACAATTTAAACAAAATTCGCCACAGTAATTGAAAAAATTGTTTATTTAAAATATAATAGTATAATGTGAAGAAATCACTGGGAAATTAATGATTTTAACAGTGCGAAGAAATGTCGGTGGGAAAAAGGTTAAGACCGTTAACAGCCGACGTAAATATACCGATGGGAAGTGTATGTATTGCCTGGCAGTGATATAGGGCTTGACCTTGGAACAGCCACCATTCTCATAAATGTTAAAGGTAAGGGTATTGTTCTTAAAGAACCTTCCGTTATCGCATATGACAAGGACAGAGAGAAGATCGTGGCGATAGGCACGGAAGCACGTAAAATGCTTGGGCGCACACCGGATAATATTGTGGCTGTGAGGCCGCTTCGTGACGGCGTAATCTCAAATTTTGACCTTCCCGCGCAGATGCTGAAATTTTTTGTAAAGAAAGTCTGCGGCAGCTTTGTTTTTAAACCGCGTATTATGATTTGCGTCCCCGCAATGATAACCGAGGTTGAGGAGCGTGCGGTTTATGACTCCGCGATTGAGGCGGGCGCCCGCCGCGCTTACCTTATCGAGGAACCGATAGCTGCGGCTATCGGCGCAGGCCTTGACATAACAAAGCCTTGCGGCAACATGATTGTCGACATTGGCGGAGGCACAACGGATATCGCTGTAATCTCTTTGAAAGATACGGTCGTGTCAAAGTCAATAAAGGTAGCCGGCGACAAGTTTGACGAGGCCATGGCGAAATATGTCCGCAAAAAATACAGCGTTCTTATCGGCGAACGCACTGCTGAGGAAATAAAAGTTGAGATCGGCTGCGCTTATCCGCGCGAACAGCCGTTAAGTATGGCGGTAAAAGGGCGCTGCCTTATAACCGGTCTTCCCAAAATGATTGATATAACTTCAGAGGAAACCCGGGAGGCCTTTGAAGATGTTTCTGAAAGTATAGTTGACGCTGTTCACTCGGTACTTGAACGCACGCCGCCTGAGCTTGTAGGCGACATTTCAGAAAACGGAATTATTCTTACAGGCGGCGGCAGCCTTGTCAACGGGCTT
>DBTI01000085.1 GCA_002306975.1 Ruminococcaceae bacterium UBA1320 | reverse complement strand
AAGTCGCAGGGTTTGGGGCGGCTGGCCCCAACAAGCAGTTTTATGGTTTGACCGCAAGGAAAAATCCATAAAACACGCAAGTGTCTATACACTTGCCCTGCTTGCCGATTTACTAAAGCCCCGAAACTGCACGATCCAGCGAGGGCATTCTTATACTTCACTTGAAGCCGTCATCTAATCAGTCTGCTGCAAGTTGCTTCTGCTTTCATATTCGTTCATATACTCTTCGACAGACTTAATGAAGACTTTTATCGGCATGCTGTTTTTATAATTTTTGCGAGTAATGATGTTAATCTGCCGAGTAAAAGGAAGATCAGCAAGGTCAAGAATCTTTATGCTTTCATCTTTTGGCCGCAGTGAAAAGGTTGAAACCATTGAGACTCCTATGTTTTGGGCCACCGCTCTATAGATGGCCTCTGCCTGTCCAATTTCTGTGATATTACCATGAACATCAAGTTCGTGCTTATGAATCCATTCATAAAAGATTTTACGTGTATTTGAACCATTTTCCCGCACAATAAAATTTTCTTTATTCAAGTCTTGAATTTTAATGTTTTTCAGTTTGGAAATCGGATTTTGAGCAGAAGAAATCAGAACCAGTGTGTCATGACCCACAGTATTAAAATACAAGTCATTATTATCTGTATCTGGTGTGTATGCAGCCAACACAACGTCAACCAATTCATTTTTTAGGCTATCAATCGCTTCTTCCGTATTACTTATTGAAAAAAATAGTTTTGTTTGGGGACTACTCTTTTTAAATTTTGCGGTAATGCTCGGAAGAATGTATGTTCCAATTGCTGTAGTTCCAATCCTAATAGTGCTTGTCTGTAAACCACCTATTTGGCTGAGTGCTCCGAGACATTCATCTTGTATTTGAAGCATTCTGCCAGCATAAACTGCAAAAACAGTACCAGCTTCCGTTGGCAGGTATCCCTTTCCGGTCCGCTTTAGAAGTTTGATACCAAGTTCGCTTTCCAATACCTTGATGCGGGCCGTTGCAGTGGGTTGGCTTATATAAAGTGCCTTTGCCGTGTTTGAATAGCTGCCTGTTTTTATTAGATTCATAAATGTTAATAATTCTTTAAAGTCCACAAAATCGCCTCCGTTATATATTAATAATATTAATACTTATATCAGAAAATACAATAGTTAAAATCCATGAAATCCTTGATATACATTGCAAATAATCCTATAATAAAATCAAATCCGGCCGGATAATATATAGAAATAGTTAATAAATAGATATTTTATTGCAGATGGAAAGGTCGAAAATTTATGAAAAAGACGTTATTGGTTGTTATTGATGGTTGCGCTCTTGATTACTTGAGTGATGAAACCACCCCTAACATTATGAAAATTGGGCGGGATGGTTTCTTTAAAACCGTTAAATCCGCAATTCCGTCTGTTACCAATGTAAACCATGCAACAATTCTAACAGGCTCGTTTCCAAACGAACATGGTGTTACAGGGAACTATTATTATAATCCACAAACCGGAGAACAAGCGTTTATTGAAGGACCCGGTCATTTAAAGAAAGAAACCATTCTTGACATTTACGCCAAACAAGGCAGAACCACCGCCCTGCTTAGCGTAAAAGGGAAAGTGGTACATGTTTTCGGAGCATCAGTTAAAACAAAAATCAGCGCTCAAGAACCCGATAAGAATTTACTGAACCGGCTTAATCTTAAAAATCCTCCGGCAGTGTCTTCACTTGAAGCAAATGACTGGATTTTTAATGCTTGTTTTAATCTTATCCAGAAAGATGATCCGGATTTTGTATATTGTACGACAAACGATTACATGATGCACAACTTTGCCCCCGAAACAAAGCAAGCAAAGACGCATATGGCTGAGATTGATCACTGGATTGGAAAGATTTATGACTTAGATCATGAACGGGAGATTTACATAACAGCCGATCACGGAATGAATCCAAAAAACCATCTCGTTAATATGCAAAAAAAACTCGATGCAAAGGGATTTAACACTATATGTCTTCCACCAATTAAAGACAGATATTTAGAGAACCATATATACCAAGAAGGAGGCACATTATATATCTATACTAAAGAATCAGTTAGGAATGCTGATTTGGTTCGATATTTAAATTCGCTTCCGTTTGTGGAAAGAGTTTACGAAAAGGCAGAAGCAGCTAAAGTATTCAGTTTGCCCATTGAGAATATTGGAGACTATGTGATACTCGCCGATTCCACTACGGCTTTCGCAGAAACCGAAAATGAAGATAAGTTTGTTGAAGTAAGAACACACGGCTCTTTACACGAACAGGAGATACCGCTTATATCGGTAAATGCTCGTCTGAGTGCAGATGCTTATACGTATAGCCGTGACATTGTAAAATATATCATCGAAGATATGGAATCTATAAAAGCTCTATGATTCCATAATAAATCAGGTTTGCGGTAACAATTAAATAAAATGATTTAGCAAACCCGTCGAAAGACGGCGACGCAAAGCCACGGGTCTAATGTTCTTTAAACGATGACCGCCGAGTTGCAAATTAGAGGCCAGAACCCGTGAAAGTTCTGGCCTCTTTTATGCTACTGTTTTCACATGGCCAAATTATCGGGATAATCGTTATACATTAAACAATTTAGAAATTAAAAATTTAAGCCGCCGCTTCTCTTTTCAAAAAGCAGATAGCAGAGGGCGTAATAGGTGCGCCCTTTTTCCATTGGCGGCTTTGGGTCAGGAGGCTTTTATGTACCCTAAGTTGCTGTTTTTCATATGGGAGGAGCCGTTGCTTGGACGTAACGGTTTGGCTTAGCTGACAGCCTAATCATATACAACTTCAAAAAAGTTACAAAAATAATCGTGGGCGAATACTGCGCTCATTTTCAATCCAACACCTTGCGGGGGCCTCCCCGCACAGGTGTTTTTTTGTTCTTTCTCGAGGTATCGCGGGACAAACCTCATCACTTCGGGTCAACTTGGCCCGAAGTCCGCGCCGGGCCTATGCGTCATATTTTTTACCGTTGTCGTTCCCCGCCATCCTCCGTTCATCAACCATCAACCCAAGGCCAAAATGAACGGAGGCAACATAATGGACAACTCCTTTGTAACGATAACATACAAAACCGCCAATGGAAGCAAGATTTGCATTGAGGTTTCAACCCCGGTCAAAGAACTGTTGGAGCAGTCCGACCGGCAAATCCGCTCCCAAAGGCGGCAAGACAGGCGACATCTTGATTATATGGATTTCATAGACGGTTTGACAGACGCGGATATGAACGATCCACAGGCAGACACCGCCGATCTCGTAATGAGAATGGAAAATTACCGGCAGCTTTATACGGCTGTCAACCAACTTCCCGAAATACAGCGCCGGAGGCTGCTTTTACATTTTGCGGACAACCTGACATACCGTCAGATTGCCGAGTTGGAGGGAGTAGATTGTGGCACGATAGGTCATTCCATTAAACACGCCCTAATCCAACTGCAAAAGTACCTCACCGATTAACGGCATTTTGCCGGGCGACCCCGTCGTTGGATGGGGTCGTTTCCTTTCAGAATCAGTTTAGCAGAAAAGCAGAATATGCGCAAGTGCGTATACGACATTGCGTATAAATTGTTATGCTTATTTTAAAACTACTGAAAGGACGGTGAGGGCAATGATAAAAGACGCGATTGCGGAACGCTTCCGGCAATTATGCGCGGAGCGCAACATATCCTATACACAGCTTGCACGGCTGGCGGGCGTCACGCCCTCCACCGTATACAGCATGTTGCAGCCGGAGCGCCGGGATGTAAGCGCGGTCACGGTCAAGAAGCTATGCGACGGATTGGATTTGTGTATTATAGATTTTTACGATTGTGATTTATTCCGAAACTTGCCGCCGGAAATTGAATAGTTTGCAGATATGAAAAAGCGTCCCGCAGTTCTAAAAAAACTGCGGGACATTTTTTTGAAAAATTGTTTATAAGAGGGACAACAAAACGCCTTTTTCAGTCCTAATAAGTAGAGGATACTTTTTCCTCGTTTGTACTTTGAAAGCTGAATAAAAAGATACCCGGATACAAAGGGTACGTGTGCCGAGTGACAGGCCCGCCATGACCTCCATTGCAGAGAATGGGGAGAGCGACAAGGCCCATGTCGCAGGCGGGCCGGGGCTGACCCCGCCTGATAAAGTGCACAAGCCTTGATACTTGCGTTCAGTCACAGTCCGAGCGT
>DBTI01000240.1:538-23095 GCA_002306975.1 Ruminococcaceae bacterium UBA1320 | reverse complement strand
CAGTAGTGCGGCAGTTGTTTCTTCCGAAGCACCTGATTCCAGCTCGCCTGAGCCATTCACCGCAGCTCCGGCGATCACAGCGTCATCGGCAACAAGCAGCTCATCCGCTTCTGGATTGAGCGCGACGGTAGGCAGCAAAGAATCTCCTGCAACTCCAAAAAAGCCAGCGTCTGGATCTGCTGCAACGTCAAGCATAACAGTGAAAAGCGCACCAACGGTCAGATCGACAAATGTTCCTCAGGGTAGTCAAAAAACAAATTCAAACACAACCAATAAACCAACCAGTAATTCTTATGCTGGATTTACACGACTCGACATGACTAATTTCAATATTGGCTCAGCCACCTATTGTGGTGATGCAACAAAGAGTGTAGATGTGGTTTTTGAAAATAAGGTTTATGATGGCAGTAATTTACCGCGGGATCGCATGGGTAGTACAGTTGTTTCACTTGCAAGCCCTACTTTGCTTTATGCTGAAGGAAAAGTGTCACTTGCGAATCTGCGCAGTGTACTGATTAGTGGGAAAAAGTACATTGGTGGAGGGAACGATAAATACATCGTGACTGGCATTTATGATAATAGCGGAATAACTTATGACAGAAGTAATCTTAGCTCGTTTCCAAATGGTGTAGTGAGCAGCGTGTACGCCAAAGGTTTTGTAAATAATCCGCATTCCGGAACGACTTCTTTTAGTGATGGTTACCTTTGCACAAAAATTTCCGATGGAGGAAGCACCGCAAAGACCGGTTATGTACGTGCGTTAGTTTTTACCTTGAAAAAAATCTAATAAATAAGTGAAAGGACGACTATGCTCCGCCTGAAAAGGGCGGGGCTATTTTTATGAAACGATGTTTTAAAAAAGTTAACATTGCCCTTTTTTGTGTATTGATTGTATTAATTTTCTTGGGACTGTCGGCTTCCGCATATAGTGAACCCCGTTGGAATATGAGCAACTTAATATCATCAAAACACTATACCGATTCATCCGGTAAAACGTGGTATCCGGCTCCGGCGTTCTATTTACCTCAATTTTTGACTGGTGTCGAAAATTCAAATGGAGAGAGCACATATTATCAAACAAGTTGGGACGGCGGTTCTTCTCAGTTTAAGTGGAATAATCATCATTTTGTAAATGAGATTCTCACGCCTGACAATGAGCCACAACAAGGATATGATTACTATTATCAATTTGGAGCATACGTAACTAATAGCGATCCTAAATATAGTTACGTTCCTTATTACTCAGGCAAGTTTTATGTCGATTCCAAAGCTCCTTCGGTATCCTTCAGTCCAGTTAGCAAGCAAGCATCAAGTCCCATAACAGTCACCTTTGGCGCTTTCGATTCCGGAAGCGATGTTTTTGACGGCGACACCGGTAGCGGACTTAACCATTACATTTACCGAACATCCAACGACAACGGCAAAACATGGGGAGCATGGTCAGGCAGCAAAACAACCAACAGTATAATCACCTTTTCAGATCCGGGCGCTTATCAGATTGAAGTTCAGGCATGGGACAATGTCGGGAACTCGTCTGATTGGGTGTCCGGTTCTTATATTGTCGGCAAAATAGACGCCGGCGGTTCTGTTGGCAATACAAGCGGCGAATACCGAACGAATACTGACGTTATTACAAGCGTAATTGTTACAAACTCCGGCAGCGACATTACGCCGGAAACCGGTGGATCTGTCACTTTTTCAATTCCAGGCATCACGACACAAGCCAAAAGCTTTGTGCTGCCAGCAGGCGGAAGTGAGCCGGTATGGTTCCGTTGGCATACACCATCAACGCCGGGCAATATAACAGCCACGGTTAATATTAATGCCGGACCATCGTCTACAACACTCACACCGACGTTCAATATCTACACGCTGCAAGAGAAAACCCCGCCCGATCCGAAAGGCACCGATAAACCCGATGCATACTTTCAATATTCTTTTCCGCCTAATCTTGCTACAACAACCTCGGCATCATGGACAACCTACGCAGCTCATCAGGAGCAGAGATCCGGACAAATCTGGAATGACAGCGAAAAGAAGTATGATACCTATACTTATCAGGTGTGGGTATTTACAACTAACTCATATTCTGCGTCCCTTTCCGCAGTTCTCAAAGCAACACCGGATTCGTACAATCCCACAGCTATACAAAGCTATGGTTTATGGACGGTAAAGTCCGGATATGGGATAAATGAGAGCGTCACAACAAGCATCAGCTCCAACGATACCGGCGCAGTAACTGGCGTTCAGAATGTTATAGGATATTACCCTGAATTCATGTACAATGACACAGGGTACTCCTTCGGCGGTTATAACCGAGTCTTTGAAATGCTTTCAGGCGGATTAAATTCTGCATTTGATTTAAAGCCAAATGTTTATTCCGAGCACACAAGTCACGTACACTTCTTACCTGTCTGGTTTCGCGACGGCGATTATACACCAGAGGTATTCTATTTCGATGCCTGGACACCGGCCGGAATGCTTTCAGGTTGCGCAACTGACACAGTACACGTAAACGGCAGCGTTTATGACGATTATCATGTATATCCAAAATATTAACCGGAAGTACTTCCGATTTGTGTCCAAGTTGGACACGCTTGCAGAGTGCCACGCCGCAGTAGCGGCGCGTAATGCGGCGGGATCCGTCACAAGTCTGGATTCATCAAAGGCCTTCGGGCCTATTTTTATGCCGTTAATCGGATGGAGGAATTAAGTTATGGCGATTACTATAAGCTTTATCAATCAAAAAGGCGGTGTCGGCAAGACAACATCGTCGGTTAATACTGCGGCTATCCTCGCGTATAAAGGATATTCCGTACTTCTTGTCGACATGGATCCACAAGCCAATACAACAGGATATTATGATATGTACGACAGCGAAAAGGCGAGCATCTATAATGTTATGCTTCGCGGCGCACGTGTCATGGAAGTGGTTAAGCAAACACCTGTAAAAGGGTTGTTTATTCTACCTTCCGTCCTTGATTTTTCAAGGGCTGAGCTGGAGCTTTCCCAAATACTCATGCGTCAGGAATATGTTTTGAAAGATGCGCTTTCTTTTGTTTCCGACAGTTTTGATTATATCCTAATAGACTGCCCCCCGGCGCGGAACAAGGTTACGATCAACGCGCTGACAGCGAGTGATTACGTGGTAATACCGACTATACCCGACCATTTTGCCATTGAAAGCATCACGAGCATGGGCGAGCTACTTAATCAAGTGAAATGCGGCGTCAATCCCAACTTGCAGGTGCTCGGTATCCTTATAACCATTGATGAGATTACCTCTAATAAAAAAGCATATAAAGAGGTTCTGCAAACCGGCGAGCTGCTGCCGTGTTTTGACACCGCGATACGGAAGAATACAAAATTGCAAGAAGCCATCAACGCCCACCAGCCGATCAATCTTTATGATAAAAGCTGTAGCGGCAGCAAAGACTACAGCGCCTTCGTTGATGAACTTCTTAATAAAACCGGAAGTACTTCCGGTTTTTAGGCTGTATGAAAATGATTGTATTGGAGGCGGTGAAATGTCGAAAATTTCTATTGATAACATAGTGAAATCGATGGATAAGGCAAAAGAAACGACCGGCGTACTTAAATTTCGGCCGCATGAGGAGATCCTCTCTTTATCGATCCTAGAAACAAATCCGTATAATGATTTTGCTGAAAATGATACGCCGGCAGATATTCAGGAGCTTGCCGATGATATCAAATTAAACGGTCTTATGCATCCGCTTGTTATAAATAAAATAGATGGTCATTTCCGTCTTATTTCAGGGGAGTGCCGTTTTAGGGCGTTGCAAAAGCTTAGATATGACAATGTACGCTGCACAGTTTACAACGACCTGCCGCTGGCATGTGAGCTGCGAATGCTTTATGCTGCAAATCTTAAGGTTCGGACGTATACACCCGCCGAGCGCATTAAGTATTATGAAAAGCTTAAAGAGCTTTTGACAGCACAAAAAGCTGTCGGCGAATATGACGGCCCAATCCAATCAAGCATTGCAGGCATGATGGGTGTTTCAGACCGACAGGTTCGCAAATATGAGCGTATTTCTGAAAATCTCGGTGAGGACGATAAGGAAAAGCTTGCTCAGGGTGAAATAAGCGTTGAGCAGGCTTACCGGATTGCACAGGGAAAGCCGAAAAAAACGGAAAAAAGCGTAGCAATAAGCGCTACAACCGGTTCTGAGGTTGAGCAAACAAGTATTCCGAAACCTGCTAAAACCGGAAGCACTTCCGGTTTTACGAAAAACCCGAAAGAAAGCGCACCACCAGAAAAAGAAAAGAAGATTGTACAGTCTGCGGTCTCACAGGATCATAAGGCTGATGTTACGAATGTTTATACTGACGCATGGACGCAGCTCCGTAAGCTTTACAGGCTTTTTCATTATAGTGAGAATGCCGAAGTTGCAAATAAACTGCATGGCATTATTCTCAAACTGAACGACGTAATGGAAAGTGAGGGATTTAGATTAGGCGGGTCTGAAAGCGCGGATGAATAAAACCAATAAATTAAAAGTGAGATGATAATATGGATGATGTAAAATTGAAAGTTCTGATTCTAAAAACAGGAGAAAAACCAGTTTTATCAGAAATCAACAATCAGCTTGAGGCAATGCAGAAAGTAGTTGGAGGATTGATTGAATGTTATGATTTGAATGAGAACACTACCCTTGTTTGTAACGAAGAGGGCAAAGTCAACGGTCTTCCGGTCAATAGGAAAATAGACAATGAAGTTATTGCTGGTGATTTTTTCATTGCGGGATTTAACGGTACAAAGATTATTTCGCTTACTGATGAGCAAATTCAAATCTATAGCAAAAGGTTTGAAACCCCAGAGCTTATATTGGGCTATAGCGATGTAAAACCAGCTTTTAGGATTACTAGTACTGATCGAAAAATTCCGGATGTTTCCCAGTATCAAAATTTTATGGGATCTCAAGAAGCGTTAATCCATAGACGTCCCTTCAAGCTTCATGAAGCTGTTCAGGTCAGCCTGACGCCGGATGAAATGTCCGAAGTAATTATGGCGCTTGACCGTACACACTTGGATCTATTTGTTGACAGTTGTGAGAATCATCTTGATTTACATGATAAGCAGCGTGGACTGAACCTCAACGAAATGGATTTTATAAAGGCCCTTCAGACAAAGGTTTGTAGAAATTCAGTTGTTTGCCGGGAGGACAATTTAAAAACAAAGCTTAATTTTTTCTCTGGTCGCGAAGCTCTCACAATCTGCCACTGCTTGCGTCAGCAGAACGGCAGTAAGGATATTGAGAATAAAATCGCGCAAAGGATGCCGGAGGTACTAAGAAAAACGCTGTCACCACCGGAAAAGAAAAATGAGCTTCAGCCACATAAAATTGCGAACAATTCACCTATCGGATATTAATAAAAGCCAAGGGGCTTTATTTTTTTGCGCCTTTTTGCGAAACCGGAAGCACTTCCGGTTTTTTAAATAGGAAATTTATTTTTGGAGGGATGTTATTTTGGCCGACATCAATATGGAAGGCAACGTTGTTGAGGACATTTTTTTGCAGGCAATTAACTCAATGCCAAATGGAGCAGGTTTTATCGCAAGTATGATTGCGAGTAAAAAACGACGAAAACCGCTCAATAACCAGAAGCTTTTTAAAAAGACCGTAAAGGCCATGCAAAACATGAATGTGGGAAAGGAGGAAGATATTCTAAAAAGCGCGACCAGGGCGTACCTGCAAAAACACTTTGCACTGCCGGCCTGTGACACTTCGGCTTATGACATCAAGGTTGGAAGGGGTAAGATTACACTCCGGTATAACCCGAACAGTCCTGGGGCCGTGCCATTCGGTTTTTGGTTGAATAAGCACGGGTTACAGAATAAGACGATATCAAAAGCCGAGCAGGCTCGCACTTATACAAGGTTAATGCCAGATGAGATAACGTCAAAAATCACAGAAAACGGCAAATGGCTCAAGCAGAAGGATATTTATAAGCAGCGCATCGCGGAGATGTTTAGCGCCGACTCCAACCAGCTCGCTGAAATATTCAAGGATAATGTCCCAATCAGGGCAGATTTTTCAAGCTGCGAGATCTCAAATTTCGATTTTTCAAAATATGACCTGAGCGGAGCAAATTTCAAGGGCGTGAAACTCAATAATTGTACTTTTTCAAAGATGGAAGGCGCGGATCTAACAGACGCGGTTATTAACGGCTGCATTTTTGCGGGAGCCGAGCTTGCCGCGACAGATTTTAATAAAGCAAAAATCATTGAAACATCGTTCGATGACGCAAATCTGAAAGGCTGCAACTTTGCACACTCCGAACCGTCAGACGTTTCATTCCGGAATGCTGTATTCAAGGATACAAATCTCGACTTCGCGCAGCCGAAAAACGTCATTTTCGATTCTGAAAAACGTACGGCCAGGGAAAGCAGCAAAAAACAGGCGGCGAGTAAGACAAAGTCCGAATCCAAGGCCCCGGCCCGCACGAATACCAAAGCTGCAAACAAGGCAGCCGATGTATCAGAAAAAGGAAAAAGTGAAAAGCCGGAGAAAAAAGCACCCGGTGTATCACAATCGAACAAACAGGCCAAGAGCAAAACCAACACTAGTACCAGGCCAAAAGCCGGGCGCGCCGAGCAGGAGGCTGCGGCAACAAAAGTAAAGTCCACAACAAGAGCTAAAGCACCTGTGCAGCAGCCTATTAATATGTAAAGGGGATATTATTTAACGAATGGAAACGAATAATGGGATTTTTATAAGCATAACAGGCTGCGTTAATAAAGCGGTAGAGGCGCAGCAGTTGGCTGACGGGCAGAAATATGCAAGGTTTGAAATTACGCCGCCTGACGAAATGAACGGTGCTGCGGCCGTATCGTGTATCGCGTTTAAAACGCGGGCCGAATTGCTTGAACGTTTTATATCAAGAGGTGAGTTGCTAAAAATTTCAGGATTTATCGGCCCGGTTGATTACCTTACATCTACAGGGGAGCATATCAAGGAAAGCAATATGATCACAGTTACAGCAATTGAGTTTTTGGATCAACAATCTCTCGCCGATCAGGCTTCAGCTTAAAAACAATGGAGTCGGAATAAGTTCCGGCTCCATCACTTTTTATAATAAGACCGGAAGTACTTCCGGTAGAGAGGGGGAAAATAATGTATTACTCAAAGGAGGAATACGACAAGCTGAGGGAAAAAGCCAACAGCGTAAACCTGGTTGATTTTTTACGGTTTAAGGGTGTTGAACTTGTTACTAAAGGTCATGAGTTTTGCACAAAGGAGCATGACAGCCTTTCAATCAGCTATGATAAAAACTGCTGGCGTCAATATTCACAACTTGACGCTCGTTCAGGCAAAGTGCTTTCCGGTGACCCAATTGCTTACCTTCAACGGTTTATGCATTACACCTTTATGGAAGCCGCTAAGGAACTGATAGACTTTGGTTATGGGTCTTATGAGTTGTCTCAAAGCGGACAGGAACCAAAACAGAATTATCAGCAACTTAAAATTGAATCGGTAAAGCCGAAAGATCCTGTAAAGCTGCCGGAGCAGGAAAAAGGTTCATGGAAACAGCTTTTCGGTTATCTTTGCGGCAATCGATGCCTTGATAAAGATGTTGTGCAGGAGTGTATCAAAAAAAAGATGCTTTATCTTAGCAGCGGACACCACAACGCTGTTTTTGTTACTTACGACGATAAAGGAATTCCGAGGTACGCCACCCAGCGCGGTACATTGTCGGACAAGTCTTTTAAATGCGACTGTGGAACGGAAAGCGATAAAAGCTATGGCTGGCTCATCCGTGGCAGTCCAAAATCAGATATTGTTCACGTGTTTGAAAGCCCGATTGACGCCTTAAGCTGCGCGACGTTTGAAAAAATGCATGGCCGAGATTGGCACAAAAACAGTAAACTATCGCTTGGCGGGTTGTGGGATGGAGCGCTTGAACGTTTTTTAAAGGGCAATCCTCAAATAAAGCGTATCAGCTTCTGTACAGATGCTGACGGCCCCGGCAAAAAGGCTGCGGAGCAGTATATGAAAAAGTATGCTGCCAGGGGCTATAAAGTATCACGTTTTGAGCCGACTGCCGGCAAAGATATCAACGACATGCTTAAACACGAAAAAGCACCGGTACAAAGGCAACCCAGCGCACAGATGCGTTAAGATTTTTATATGGAGGCGAATATATGAAGTTTCATTTTTTTACACTGGCCGCCAGTACCGCAAGCGATGTTTCAAAAGGGCTTACTGACGCAAAACAGCAAGTAGTTGATTTTTCAAAGCCGGCAATAAATGATGTTTTAGTACCGCTTATTGCTATTGTAATCGGCGTGTTCCTTTTGTTTTTTGTAGGAGGAGCTGTTAACCGTCACCGAGGCGGGGAGGAATATAAAGACAAGATAATCGCAATTATCATATGCCTTGTTGCTTTGGTGTTAGTGTTATCCTTCCCAGCATGGGGATGGACCATGATGGGCGCATGACAAGGAGGAATAATTCATGTTTGTTTTTCAGCCGCTTATTCAAAACGTTTACAATTTTATAACAGGAAGCCTTCCAGGTGATTTTTTTTCTAACGATTTCATTTCCATTTCACTTGATTTTTTTCAATGGTTTGGCATCATAATTTTCGGCTTCAGCTGTCTTTTGTTAATCTCAAGTGCTATTGAAAGTAAAGCTGCCGGTGAATACCTGAATTTAAAAATGACCTTTTCTAATATCTATAAAGGATTTATTTTGCTTGTTTTTTCGCGCGTACTTGTCATATGGTCGTTTGCTTTTGCAAGATTGGTAGCCTTAAGTATTACCAATTATGTGGTCGGTAATGTCTCCTGGCCCTCTACAGCTACAAATACTTCAAACCCAACAGATTTATTTGGCAGTATTGCGAAAGCAGTTGGTGTAGATCAAGCCAAGCAAATTGTTGCTGCGATTTTCACTTATACGGGTAATGAGTCATTAATAACACTGATCATGTTCATTGTTACCATAGTGGTATTCTTTCAGATACTTACGCTTTATGGGATGTATTACGTTCAAATCATCACCGGATATTTCTACATAGCGGATGTTATGAGGGGTAATCAAAGTGCAATCGAGGATTGGATACGCGATATAGCCGCAAGCGGAATTACATTCATGCTTGAGTATATTTTTTATACTTTAGGCTTTGCGATGATGACAGCGGATGGCTATAACGATTTAACCAAATGTGCTCCAGGACTTATACTTATTATCGCTTCGCCGGCAATACCCACCGCCCTAAAAAAATGGGGCTATAGTCACGGATCAGGCAGCGCCCGTGGAATTGTTTCCGGGCTTGGCAGTGCAGTTACCGGAACTGTCTCAGCACTAACCCACATTTGAAAGGTGATTGGAATTGAGAGAATTTAAAAAGTTTCTTGTTCCCCCTGACCTACAGCAAAAGTTTCTCATTTTTAGAATGACGATTCCGGAATTTTGTGTTGTTGTAGTGCTTGTGTTTTTTGCAGTCAAAGAACTTACTCAAGGGCAGCGCACTTATGTTATTCTGCCTTGCATTCCCATTGTGTTGTTTATCCGCGCACTTGATAGCGGAAATAATCTTTTCAATGTTCTTTTAAAACGATTTCGATACTATGTATTGCCGCAATTCTACAATATTAAAGCAGGTGAAGCCCGTGTTAATTAAAATTTCCAAAAAGCTTAAAGCAGGACTGAGGGAATATTTTTCTTTTCGCATCTATGATGACTGTATCGAATGGCAAGACAAGCAAGTATATTTTCTTCGCATTCACCCGAAAAACATGTCCATTTTGAGCTATGATGAGAAACTTACGGAAATAAAAAAGTTTCAAAACTTTCTTGACTCCTCTGCATCCCGGTTTTCAGTTTTTGTTACTGATAAAACTGAAAATCTAAATGATATCAGCCAATACTATAAAAGGCAGTTGGAGCTTCGGCCCGAATATGCTTTCATAATCGAACCTGTTATTGCCCGGATATCCTCAATAGAACAATCAAGCGCTTGTGTTCAACGCGCCTTCTATATCGTTTACCGGGCAAAAGACCGGCGAGAATTTGAAATATTCTCAAAACAGCTTGCCGACAGAATCGATTTTGATTTAGCGCAAAAGGAAGAACTTATCCTCGTTATGAGAAATTTCATTCTCCGTGAGTACACACCCTTTAACCTTTATGTTTTTGAGGATGCTGTAAAAAAGCATTATGAAGAATTAAACAAAAAGACAAGGCGCAGCCGCAAAGTTGCAGATAATCCCTTCAGGGAGGAGAGGGAGGATAATCTTATCGCAATAGGTAAAATAACTTCGGCTGTTCAAAAAGCGAAGGCAACGGAGGTGACAGACAATGAAGAAAACAAAGAGCCCAGCAACGGTACAGCAGGAAGCCTTTGGCCACACTCTTGAGCAAATGCTACGGCCTACTCGCCTTGTATTCAATACGCGCTATGCTGAACAAAATGATTTCCTTCGAAAAACGATTGCAGTTAAAAATTATCCGGCTTCTTTTGAAACAGTATGTATTTTGCAGCGACTGGCAACGCTTAAAGGAACAACACTATCCGTAACATTCGAACCGCTTAATCAAAGTGAAATAGGCAATATTGTAAACACTCAACTCAACAACAAAAAAGCGACACGGCAAAACAACGGAAAAAGCGCCGAGAGGATAAAGGCTGAGTTTGAAGAGGACAGCATTAAAACAGCCTATCGCGATTTCCTCCAAAATAACGAACGTTTCTATTACATTACGATTTTGATTGAGGTCTATGCACATAATAAGGATGAACTTGTCAACAAGGTAAATGAGGTCAAAATTATGCTTGCTGCATATGGAATTACGAAGGATGACCTTATTTATGAGCAGCAGCAGGCTTTTTTATCAATTATACCTTTCAGCGTAAACCAAATAGGCTACTTGAACCGGAATTTACCTTCGTCCACAGCTGCGGCCCTGTATCCGTTTTCAGCAAGCAGCCGCAGTGATCCCGAAGGTCTTTTTCTTGGAACAACAACAGACAGCGGAAATATCTTTATTGATTTTTTCATACGTAACATTAAAAACGCGAATGGAAACATTTCTATAATCGGTGAAAGCGGTCAGGGCAAAAGTTCATTAATGAAAAAAATCACTGAAATGCTTATTGCCATGGGTACCAGCATTTTTATGATTGACCCCGAAGAGGAGTACGGTGAACTCATTTCTAAACTCGGAGGAACAGATATTGACTGCGCTTCAGGCGGATTTATAATAAATCCTCTTGAAATACGCCGTATAGCAACCAAAGGTGATGACGAGGATCTAACGGAAGATGAAAAAAAAGCAGCACCGGAGGCATTTCGTGAAGTCAATGCTTTCAAACAGCACCTTTCATGGTTGCGTGATTTTTATAAGGTGCTGCGGCCTTACGCCACAGAAGCAGAGATTAACATTCTAATCATTATCACACAGGATTTATATTACCATGCCGAAATTAATGAGGAGACAGAACCGGCAGAAAAGAAAAGTGAAGATTATCCTACTATGGGCGAGCTTTACGAGTATATTGTAGAGGTTTACAAAAATTTCGACAAGTACGAGGATAAATACTTCATGTTCAAACGTGACGCACTGCAAAACATTTTGCTTTTCCTCAAAGATGTATATGACGGCTCAGAGTCCCATCTTTTTAACGGTCATACGAATATTACAAATTCGTCAATAGTCAACTTCAACATCAATTCACTTTTGCAGGGTTCGCGTTCTCGTACCGACGCTATGCTTTTTAATATCATGACATGGATATGGAACAGGGTTACGCAGCGTCGGCGGCGTATCATGTTCGGTCTTGACGAGCTGTACCTTGTCATGAACCGTGACAACCTGACAATGGCCAGGTATCTGCGTGACTTTGCAAAACGCGCACGAAAATATGAGGCTATCATAGCCACAGCAACACAAAACCTTGGTGACTTCCTCGACCCATTGATTATAAACATGAGTTCCGTTTTATTTAACAATCCGAATTACAAGTTCGTTTTCTATCCCGGAGACCTTGATTTCAGTGCAGTTCAAAAACTCCTCAAGCTCACATCCGGGGAGATAGACCTAATATCTGAGCCTAAACAAGGTTACTGTCTGCTAAAAGCTGGCGGTGACAAATATCACATGCACGTTGATCTGCTCGAACATGAGCCTGCTTTGTTCGGCTCAGGGGGCGGCAGATAAAACCGGAAGTACTTCCGGTTATTAAAATATGGGGGTGATTTAAGCGATATTAAACATTGTGCTGGGCGCGGCGTTTGCCGCGCTCCTTCTTTTTGCCGCATATAGGGACTCAAATGCAAAAGAAATTTCAAACTTAATTTGTGCAGTCATCTGTATAACGGCAATTATACGTATTTTGTGGGGCGGCTTGCCGCCTGATTCAGCAATAGGAGGCCTGCTTGTTGCCGGCCTGCCGCTATTCATGAACCAGCAGATTAAGAAAGGTTCTGTTGGAGGCGGCGATATAAAATTGTCTGCTGCCGCAGGCATGTTCCTTGGCATCGAAGCCGCCACCGCCATGCTGATTATGTCATGTCTCGCCTTTTACAGCATATCATATGTTCTTCAGCGGAAAGGCAAGATTAAAGCCGGCACCGCTTCAGCTTTTGCTCCGTATATTGCAGCAGGCGGCATAGTTGCTTTTTCATTAATGCTTCTTAAAATGGGAGGTTGATTATTTGAATATTCCTTTTAAAATTCCGGTTTCCTTAAAAAACCGCACGGTGGTCGGTGCTGTTTGTATTGCTGTCGCCCTAATTGTAGGGTTTGTTTTAGTCCCAATTGTTTCTAATTCCGCAAGCGCTTCGGTAACAGTTGTAAGGGCAAAACAGGATATACCGGTAGGAACGCTGATCAAAAAAGATATGCTTGATACTGTTTCAGTTGGCAAAAAAGGCCTTTCTGATAACGTGCTGCATGATGTTAATGATGTTGTCGGCAAGTATGCGGCTGTCGTGATTACGGCAGAGGACAATATTTCGGCATCAAAACTAAGCAGTACAGGAAGCATGTACAATCTTAATGACGGTCAGCTCCTTATTTCGGTTGCGGTAAAAAGCTTTGCAGACGGTCTTTCCGGAAAAATTCAAGCCGGTGACATTGTATCCGTATTTTATCCTCCGTCGCAAAATACCCTTTCCGGAACTGCCAGCACGAATAAAGTTGATGCCACTTGTCCTCCTGAATTGCAGTTTGTTAAGGTTGCAGCCGTATCGACCGCAACCGGCAATGATACTGATGAAGCGACAGTTAAAAAGCAGGCGTCTTCAAGCAACACTAATGACCTGCCGGCAACCGTCACACTCCTTGTGAACGCCCGCCAGGCGCAAATACTGGCAGGTCAAGAAAATAATGCCGCGCATCTCGCGCTGGCCTGTCGTGGTGACAGCGGGATTGCCGACCAATTGTTGACAAAACAAGCAGATTTCTTTAAACAGAATCTATCTTCACAAAACAGCTCATCCTCTCAATCTACATCCAGCCAAAATGCTTCTATACCTTCATCCGGATCATCGTCGCAACCGGCGCAAGACAATACATCTTCCAATTTTTCAACTTCAAGCCTTGACAACTCGGCAAGCCTGGGGGTGGTTCAATGAGCAACCTTACTGTTGCAATATGGGGAAATAAAGGAGCCGGCACTTCGACCTTCTGCGCTGCGTTGGCGCAAAGTTTATCAAAGTATTTCCGTTCAATCCTTCTTATAAGCGGAGATATGTACCAGCCTGCCTTTTCAATATGGGGCGTGGTCGAAAACCCCATAAAAGAAGGTAAGGAAAATTTAAAAATGGATTCCATAGGGCATATTCTCTCCTGCCCCGATCTCACCGCTGAATATATAAAGAAAAATGTTATCGTGCACCCCGACAACAATTGCATTGGTCTTATGGGATACCTTGCAAATGACGATTGTGAAAGATACAGCCCGGTAAACGGCAATGCCGCACAGAGCCTTATCAATATTGCAAAGAGGTTTTCCCAGATAACGATTGTAGACTGCACGCTGCCACAAACCGACAGCATAACCGACATAGCGCTTCAGTATGCCGACATCGTAATCACAATGCTTGAGCCAAACCCTTCCGGCATAGGTTTTGTCAGCGCGCAGAACAGTTATATCGCACGAAACCTTTCAGACGAGCGCAAGTACATTTTCATGGCTGCTAAAGCTGAACCGGATTCTGCAATAGCACAGTTTGAGTACCAGCTTGGAATCAGGTTTCATAAAAGAAGGCTTCCTTATACCCATGAAGCAATCGAAAAACTGAGCCGTCTTGAATTATTCCGAAAATACAGCGGCGAGTATAAGGAAACGGTCGATGCCATTGCAGAGCAAATCAGGGAGGAGGCGGAAAATGATTGAAAAAATAAAGATTACAAGCGGAAAAAGAATTCCTTATGTGGATCTTCTCGACCAGACGCAGAAATATGTTTCTGCTGAATATTCCGCAGAGGTATCGAGCCTCGTTGGTCGGGATGATTCAGAACCACAAATGAGGGAAATCATATCCCGCAGCCTTATTAACCTGAAATTCTTTTCTCCGTCAGACAGCCGCCTCAATGAAATAAAAAGCCGTCTTTATGAAGATATGGCCGGGATGTCTTTTCTAAGCAAGTACCTAAATCACTTGGATAAATACTCAGACCTTGAAGAAATCAATGGCAACTGGAACAGCATTCATATGAAATATACAGGAGGTCGGACGGAGTTAAAAGAGGAATCGTTTCTGTCGCCGCAGCATGCGCTTGATACTATAAAACGTATCCTCCAGAATCACGGTGGCATACTTGATGATGCAACTCCGGAAGTCACAGGTGATATCGGTAGCAATATCCGAATCACAGCTAAAAAAGCTCCGCTGATTCCGGAAAGCTTCGGCGTCTACTTTTCAATCCGGATAACGCGGCCCCATTCAATAACAAATGAAAGGCTGGTTGAGTCGGGTACGGTTTCCACTGATATCATGGAATTTTTGCAAACTTGCGTGAAATACATGATTTCCATGGTTGTCAGCGGTAAGCAGTACGCAGGTAAAACGACAATGATCAATTTTCTATTATCGCTGCTTCCGGATAACGTAATCAAGTACCTGATTGAAGAAGGCAGCCGAGAACTTGATCTTATTAAATATGATAAGGATGGAAGAATGATCAATCAGGTTATTCCATGCCTGGTACGGCCGAGTGAGGACAAAAAACAGAATTATGATGCCAAAAAAGAATTGCAGTTTGGACTCCGGTATGATTCTGACGTCTTTGTCCCGCAGGAAATGAGAGCAGAGGAAGCGGTCACTGCCGTTGAATGCGCCCGGACAGGAAGCATGGTAGTTTCAACCACGCATTCAAATGACGCAGCAAGTACTTACAGCCGGATCATGACGCTTATGCAGCTTGAATCTAATCAAAAAGAGGACACATTAATGCGTCTTGTTGTAGAAGCGTTTCCGCTGATTATCCATATGGCGAGGCCCAAGGATGGATTGCCCCGCGTTATGGAAGTGTTAGAAGGCGAACGCTACAGTAAAGAGGACGGCCTGATATGCCGCACACTTTACCGGTACGCGGTTGAGGATAACATTGAGAATAAGGACGGCAGCGTTAAGGTAATCGGTCACTTCGAACGCGTCCACGGAATTTCGGAGCGCCTTCAGCGGATATTGCTAACCAACAGTGCTCCCAAAAAGCTTGTTGATTTTTATGCGAAGGAGTGAATATAAGTGGTCTTATCTATCATCATTACTGTTTTTATTGCTTTAGGTCTGCTGCTGATTATTGGAATACCCTTAAGGCAGCTGACAGGCGATATCACACAGCTTGCGAGGAAACCCCCAACAATGCGGCAGATTGTTGAACAAACAACAAACACGGGTGGCAGTTTTGTATCACACTTGTTTTCACAACTGCGTTCAACACTTCAGTTGACAGGGAACGGAGCATCATACAATCGGTATTGCCGCATTTGCGTCATACTTGCCACCTCATTTGCCGCAGCAGCATTATTTTTTGGGAATCCTTTTCTTGCCCCGGTTGCGGCGCTGATTGGTCTGTTTACGCCCATTCTTTATCTCAACATTGCAGGAACAGGTCGGATCAGGCAGGAAAGCCGCGAAATTCAGGTTGCTCTGTCAATCATCACAAGCAGCTACAAACGCACACATTCACTTTTGAAATCAGTAGATGAAAATATTGAGCATATCCACGAGCCGGTATACTCCGTCTTTAAAAAGTTCCAGGGGCAAAATCAATTTATAACATCACATGTCGAACAGTCATTAATGGATATGAAAGGCAATATCAATAACGATGTTTGGCGAGAGTGGATTGAAGCCATGATTTTGTGCCAACATGACCGGTCAAAAATAGATATGCTGGATCCGATCGTAAACAAGCTGCGCAACATGGATACCGTGCAGATGGCGCTTGATGCCATGTTGTACAAACCGGTCAAGGATTTTGCAACCATGATTTTTATCGCGCTCGGAATATTTCCAGTCATTTATTTTATAAACCATGCGTGGTTCAGTATTCTGGTCGGGACACTTTACGGAAAACTCGCAATCACCGTTACCTTTATCGCTCTGCTGTTCTCTCTTAACGCGGTTAAAAATTCCGTTAGGCCGCTGGAATATAAAAGATAAGTGAAAAGGAGGCTGATTTCTTGTTCTTTAAGATCCTTGTTGCCATACTGCTTGCCGTCGGTTTTTACTTTGTTATTGGCGTGTCGTCCTGTTTGCCTCCATGGCGGACAGTAAAGGCGCTTGAAAAACTTACGGGAGAAAAAATCTCTTTTCTTGACCGTATTATTTTTACAATTGCGCATTTTATCGAGCCAGTGATTCATTTATCCTCATACAGACGAAGCGTACTTGAAAAGGAACTGAGGGCGGCCGGAGAAAAGGTTACGCCTGAGTTTTTTACTGCTGTCGCCGTTACACTGCCGGGTATTTACACGATAGGTGCGTTGTGCCTTCTGCCGTTTTATCCGATTGCTTCGGCCGGCATCGCAATTTACGCTGTACGATCATACTTTAAAATGCGCAGAGTCGCCGAAAGCGATGTACGCCGCGAAAAGATAGAGGCGGAAGCTCCGCGCCTTACATCGTATCTTGTTCAGTCGCTGCCGCACCGGCAGGATGTTGTTTCTATGCTGCAAGGTTACCGCGAGGTCTCGGGAAAAGAACTTGGCAGTGAGCTTGATGTTCTTATTACGGACATGAGAACATCGAATCCTGAAGCCGCACTTATAAACTTTGAAAGCCGCATCAATTCTCCGCTTGTATCTGAACTCGTCCGCGGCCTGATTGGCCTTGAACAAGGTGAAGATATGCGGTTTTATCTTCAAAGCGTAGAAACTCGCATGAATGAGAGAGAAATTGCGGAGCTTAAAAAAGAGGCGGAGATGCGGCCGGAAAAGCTTGAGCCGGCAAACTGGTTACTGCTAGGCAGTGTCTTACTTAATTTTGCGGTAATCCTTGGTACGCAAATTTTTCAAAATATAAATATTTTCGGGAGGTAAACGAAAATGAACCGTAAAGCAAAAATCCTTTTAAAGGCATTGAAATACAGGAACAAACTGAAAAAATTTCTGTACGATACCAGCGGTCTGAACACACATACAGACCATGCCGGCTATATGGTAGCGGGCCTTATAATTATAGCTCTTGTCATAGGCTGGTTTACAGGATTTGTTCCACAGTTTTTGTCAAAAGCAGGGGACAAAATCATGGGCTTCTTTGGCTGAGAAGCCTATGATTTTAGGAGGAATGCCATTGAATTACAAGGACATTTTAAAAGATACTCAGGGCAGTGTACAGATTGATACAGCCGGTAGCCTTATGATCCTTGCCGTCGCACTTGCAATTGTCATTTCGATTATAGGAGCTATGATTCAGGGCATCGCCCTAAATTCCACGGCAACCGATGTCAAGCGTTTAATTGAAACGGACGGAAAATACGACACAGCAGAAAAACAGAAAATATCGAATTTCCTTTCCGGCGTTCATGTAAACGCTCAGGTAAATGTTTCTCCGCAAAAGGATATTTACAATCTTGGAGATACCTTTATTGTTACACTGAAATCGGATATGTCAATCGGTGCGAACGGCCTTTCTATTTTACCGATCACGCTTGCCGGACGAGCTGCCGGCAGCTGTGAGGTATACCATAAATGAAGAATTTTCTTTTTGACAAAAGAGGAAGCGTTACGGTACAAACCGCCGGCATTATTATTATCGTTATGCTTTTGTTTTCTATTGTTTACACATATGCCAAAACGACAGTGATTGCTTCCGGGATCCGCGACAATGTACGCAATGCTGTAATCCAGACAGTCACAGCTAATTACTACAATACTTACGCCGGAATGCGTGAGGGCAACACCGGAGCGTATCAATTGGATAACGATAGCACTTGGCAGGATTGTGCCGACGCGGGAAACATTGGCCAGAGCCTTAAAAATCTACTCAAGCTTACCGAAGCAGCCGGATTCTTGCAAAAGATTGATGCTGATAGCTCACTTCAATATTCGATTTCGGATATGAATGTTAAAGTCCTCAATTCGGATTTTGATTCAAACAGTAAACGGCTCAAAATACACGCCACGTACACTCTTAATATACCGGTTTCTTTTTTTGTCGTAGAAACGCAGCCGATCAGCATTCCGATGAACGCAGAAGCAGAAATTGAGGAAAAATTCTAATAATGGGAGGTAAAAGTTTGGATAATTGCCTTATTCGAAAAATCTCTGCACCTTTATTAAGAAAACGCAACGGTAAAATAGCCGTCAGAGTTAAATTAAAAAAGAGTGCGGAGATCACATTGGCTAAGTGGGGCGAAGGAGAGCAGGATGCCCGGTATTTTGACAAACACGGTAATTCGATAAACTGTGAAAAAGGGAGCATTCACAACGGCGGCTCCGGCCTGGTGTTTGTCATTGAAGGGAAAGCTCAGTTTTTTGTCGACTGCCCCGGCTTATACACTATATTTGTGAAAGATATAAACGGAGAAGCAGACATTGCAACCGTAGCGGTAAAACATTCGCTGCCGTTTATCGCCGGGCCTGTTTTTGCAACACTTCTTGTAACAATTTTTTCGGCGATCTCTGTTGTCACATGGCCATGGCTGTCTGATAATACGCCCAAAGTTTCGACCGGCTCAAAGCCTGCCATAGTCTCTGAGATTACAACGACGTCAAGCGGAGCTGCGCAAATTCAAAAGCAGGAGATGGTAAAGGATAGTCTTGCGTTATCCGTCAGCTTTGCATCAGGCAGCAACGGAAGCGTCGGAACCTGGCAGATGGCTAATATCAAGAGCAACAATGTAATAATGCAGGCGAAGATCTATATCAAGGGTAGCCCGGTTGCCACATCGCCCGCATTGCGCCCAGGTCAGAGCGTAAAAAACATTGCGCTGCAAAAGGAAATCGAGCCGGGAACATATGACGCCACAGCATATATCAATTACTTCAACTTAACAACGCAGGATTATATCAGCAGCGCTGGTTACCACATCAGTGTAACCGTCGCATAAACACACAGAAAAGAAAATGGGGGAATTTAATCCGATGAACAGAAAACGTATTTTTGTAAAAGTATTATCAATTATTGCAGCAATATCTCTTACGGCATTTTTTGCTCTGCCGGTCGCCGCCGCCGACACGACCGACAGCGGAACAGGGGCAGCGAATGGCAATGTCAACATCAACGGTACAATATTGCCGCTGACCATTGCTATTACGCATCAGATCACAGTCAACTACACCCTTAATCCGAATGAAGGCACGGTGTCGGCTGATCCGATTGAGGTCACCAATGACACCAAGGTGCCAATCAATGTAACCGTCCAGTCTCTTTCATCAGCTCCGGGCGGCGACCTTACGTTTAGTGATGTCGGCCCCAGCGATAAAGACTGGAACAACCTCAGCAGCACAGATTCCAAGAAGTTTATTGCACTCGGCCTGAAAATATCGGATGCCGGCGGTTGGAACAGCGGATATTACGCTGGTACTGATTGGGCAGCGTCAAAAGCATCCGTTAACTTCGGTTCGCTCCCTTCAGGTGCTACCGGGCATATCGCTCTGACAGCTAAAAGTGGGCTTGCCTTTGACGGTATATATACAAGCAAGGCAAATGTTGTGCTGATGATAAACCTTGTATAAATTAAAAGAGATTGCGGTCGGAATCAGTTCCGGCCGCAGTACTTTTTGAAGAAGGTGCAAAAAGTGAAAAAACTTTTAAGCATAGTGATCAGCATAAGTCTCTGTTTGTTGACACTTTGCTTCGGCCCGGCCGGACGTGTGACTGCTGCCGACGCTATCGGTATGGCCGGCAGCGGCACCCAAAGCGATCCGTATATTATAATGACAGCTGAACAATTAAAAAATCTTGCAAGCTCTGGTTTGGATAAGTGCTATAAGTTAGGTTGCAGTATTGACTTAAGTAGCTATAGTGTATGGACACCTGTAGGAAATTTTAATACTCCCTTCACTGGTACTCTTGATGGTGCAAATTATACAATATCAAATTTAAAGCAGGGTGCAATTAGTAATTATAACAAAGATGTTTCAGGCAGCGGTTTGTTTGATACTGTTTCAAATGCTACCATTGAAAATCTTAATGTAACTGTAGCTATTTACAACGGTTGCGGAGGCTATCTTGGTACAATTGCAGGGCAAGCCACGAGTTGCAATTTTAAAAATTGTCATTCTACTGGTGAAATAAGAACAACAACGGATACAATAGCATATACTGGAGGTCTTGTGGGGCAAGCTACTAGTTGCAATTTTGAAAATTGTGATACAAGTTTGACCATTGTAGACACATTTACTTGGGTTGGAGGTTTAGTTGGTTATAGTCGCACTTCTACATACAGCAAGTGCCATTTTGCTGGTAATATAACAAAAAACTATGCATCTACTGACTATGTAGGAGGCCTTATCGGCTTTAGTTCAAATGACGGAAATATAATTAGCTGTTATACCACTGGTGAGGTGCATGGCAGCCAATTCATGGGTGGCTTAATAGGTTATTATATTGGTTCGGGCACTTCAATTATCTCTAAATGTTACTCATCAGATGTAGTTACGGATTCTGGAAACTATAGCTGCAAGGTAGGTGGTTTAATAGGTCACGCGTCTTACTCTAATATTGTAAATAGTTATACGGATGGCGGTGTAGGTGCATCTATGGGTTGGGCAGGTGCAATAATAGGCGCAGGTGGCGGCTATAACAAAGTGACAAATTGTTATTCCACAGCAGGAGTTTATGGCCACCTGATGCAGGGTGAGCAGGGTTTTGTAGCTGGTGCTTTAATAGGTTCGAGTAGCGATGATATTTTAACCAATTGCTATCATGCTGGTATCTACAGCAGTAATGATGGTACGAATACAGGAATGTGGGGCTCTGATGTATCGACAGTAGCATCTTGTTATTTTAATTTGGCTAACTCTAATTACTATAGCTTAAGTGGTATTGGTATGTCATCTGCAAATATGGAAACACAAGTTTTTGCAGATACCCTAAATGCAAATATAAAAGCTTTGAAGTTAACTGATAGTGTTGCGTGGAAGTACGTTGCAAATAAAAATAACGGCTTGCCTATATTATCAGGAGTTGGCGTAGGAGCTGACACAGATCCACCGACTGGTTCTTATACATTATCAAAATCATCGTGGACATGTAACCCTGTTAAGATCACGGTGTCGGCCACGGATGAGGGAAGTGGCGTCGCTTCAATAACAACACCTGACGGAAATGTTATCTCCGGTTCTTCTGACACACTTGAGGTCAATGACAATGGCACATACAATTTTACGCTGACTGATAACTCCGGCAATTCATGTACTTATCCGGTTACCGTTTCAAACATTGATCGAACAATTTCCATAACACACCCGCTGACAGTTAGCTATACCATTGACCCGAATACTGAGACACTAACAGGCGGCGAGATCCCGATAATCAACAATTCACAGCATATCGGCGTTTCTGTCTCGGTGCAGAGCTTCACAACAACCGGCATTGCAAATGTTACGCCCGATCAATACGCCGACTGGCGGGTGCTCACGGCGGCACAAACGGCGGGCAGTATTGCGCTTGGTCTAAAAGTTAAGGAAGCATCACCTTCTGCGGGAGGGTGGAATAAAATCAGTCAGACGTCCGCATTTTATTCCACAAGCCCGGAAAATCCTGTGCAGCTCGGCATAATCAATGTATGCGGCACGGGCAATCTTTCATTGTGCGCAAAATACGGTCTTGCATGGGCAAGTCAAACGTCTGTGCAGCATAACCTTACGCTTGTTTTCAATTGTGCAGATGTGAATTGATTACGTGGAGTCAGATCCGACCGCAATACTTTAAAAGGGAGGTGTAAAAAACAAGGTGAAAAAATTCTTAAGCATTATACTAAGCGTCTGCCTATGTATGATGGTGTTTTGTGTCAGTCCATCTACTCATGTAACAGCAGTCGGAATAAACGGTATGACCGGTAGTGGAACAGTTACAGACCCTTATATTATAACTACCGCAGAACAATTAAAAAATCTTGCAAGCTC
>DBTI01000240.1:0-303 GCA_002306975.1 Ruminococcaceae bacterium UBA1320 | reverse complement strand
AACAATTAAAAAATCTTGCAAGCTCGGGTTTGGATAAGTGTTATAAGCTAGGGTGCAGCATTGATTGTTCAAGTTATCATTTTGCTTGGATTCCCATAGATTTTAATGGAACTTTCGATGGCAATGGCTATAGCGTGTCAGGAATATCAATGGGGCAAGAATATGGTTATTTATCCTCTTATTACTATTACAATGGGCTGTTTAGAGTTTTAACCAATGCTACTATAAAGAATCTTCACGTCAGTGGGAGTATCGCAGCGGAAGGCTATCTTGGCATGTTAGCTGGAAATATAATAAATAGCA
>DBTI01000198.1 GCA_002306975.1 Ruminococcaceae bacterium UBA1320 | reverse complement strand
ATCCTGAATATATCGCAAAGATCAGAAATCAAAATCATACCGTCTGATGAAATATCATCGAGCCTGCCCAAAAACGGGCTTACATATGAGGCTCCGGCACGCGCTGCGAGAAGACCCTGTGCAGCTGAAAATATCAATGTGACGTTTGTCCTGATCCCCTCGCCCGCAAGGATCTTGACTGCTTTAAGACCCTCTGCGCACATTGGAATTTTTATAATTATATTCTTGTGGATCTTAACAAGCTCACGAGCCTCTGCCACCATGCCGCCTGCCTCAAGAGAAATTACTTCAGCGGAAATAGGGCCGTCGACAATGGAAGCTATTTCAGTTACAACCTCTTTAAAATCACGGCCTTCTTTTGCAATGAGCGACGGATTCGTTGTAACGCCGCAAATCACGCCAAGATCATTTGCTGCGCGTATCTCATCAATGTTAGCCGTATCAATAAACAATTTCATAATATAATCCTCTTTTATATTTTAAATTCCGGACTTAATCATCAAGTTTAAGCGTATCTTCAACTTTAAATTTTAAGGATAGCACTGTTTTATGAGTAAGCTCGCTGCTTCTTTTATCTGGCTGGCTTCCCCCCACAAACAACTGAAACACTCCGGGTTCCACAATACAGTTCCCTTCTTCATCGATAATCGCCATATTACGGGCTGAAACGGTGAAATCAACCGTTTTTTCTTCACCCGGTTTTAACTGTACTGTTTTAAGCCCCTTCAATTCCCACTTCGGAATGCCTACACTGGCTTCCTCATCCTTCAAATAAAGCTGGACGACTTCATCAGAATCCACCGTGCCGATATTTTTTACTTTGACGCAGCATTTAATATCCTCACCGGCATCAACACAGTCTTTATCGACTTTAAAATCACTGTATTCAAAGTCAGTAAAACTTAAACCGTATCCAAACGGATAAAGTGCTTCTTTACGCATATACCGGTATGTCCTGTTTTCCATTGAGTAATCATGAAAATCCGGCAGTTCCTCTGATGAACGGTAAAAGGTGACAGGCAAACGGCCCGAAGGACTGAACTCCCCGAAAAGCAGTGACGCTACCGCCGCGCCTCCCTCTGCACCCGGGTACCATGCCTGAACTATGGCGGGTATATGCTTGTCAGCCCAGTTAACAGCCAGTGCACTGCCGCTAAGAAGCACAAGAATCACAGGCTTTCCTGCCGCATATACGGCTTCCATCAGTTTTTGCTGTTCGCCCGGCAGATTAAGATCAGGTTTATCGCCGCTAGCATAACTGTTGCCGGCGTCACCTTCCTCACCTTCGAGTGTGGCATCAAGTCCAAGACATAATACGACAGCATCAGCCCGTTCCGCCGCCGAAACCGCTTCGGCAATCCGGTCGGATGCCAGTGCCAGAGGTTCAACGCGATCCTTATACAGGTCGCAGCCCTGTGCATAAAATACTCTTGTATCCTGAGTGTTTAATGCGTTCTGAATACCCTCCAGAACAGTCACATAACGCGAAGCCGTTCCGCAATAGTTGCCCACCAAAGCTTGACGGCTGTTTGCATTTGGCCCGATAACCGCAATTGTTTTCAGCGATTTCCGGTTAAGCGGCAGAAGCTTTCCCTCGTTTTTTAAAAGTACTAAAGTCTTCTTAGAAGCTTCTAAATTTATTTTTCGGTGTTCGGAGCAATCGTTCATTTCGTAAGGCACGGATGTATAAGGCACGTGCTCCGGTTTGTCAAACAGTCCCAGACGCATACGTGTTGTCATAAGCCGTTCCACCGACTTGCTGATTGTTTCTTCCTTGACCAGTCCGTTTTGAACAGCAATAAGCAGATTTGCAAACATGCTGCCGCAGTTTGTATCACAGCCGTTATTTACGGCAAGCGCAACAGATTCAGGTGCGTTTTTCGTTACCCTGTGATTTTCATGAAAATCCTTAATTGCCCAGCAATCCGATGTCACATAACCGTCAAAATTCCATTCATCCCTTAAAATATCGCTGAGCAATGTCTTGCTGCCGCAGCATGGCTCCCCGTTTGTACGGTTATATGCGCCCATAACGCCTTCAACCTTGGCTTCTTTTACAAGCGCCCTAAAAGCCGGAAGATATGTCTCACACAAATCCTTTTTAGAGACAACCGCGTTAAAGCTGTGTCTTTCACTTTCCGGTCCGCTGTGCACTGCGAAATGTTTAGCGCATGCCGCAGCTTTAAGGTACTTCTTATCATCACCCTGAAGCCCCTCGACGAAAGCTTTGCCAAGTTCGGCGGTAAGGTACGGATCCTCACCGTAGGTTTCATGGCCCCGCCCCCAGCGAGGGTCGCGGAATATGTTAACGTTCGGCGACCAAAAGGTTAGGCCTTTGTAAATGTCATGATCGCCTTTTCTTTGAGATTCATGATACTTTGCCCGGCCTTCGGTTGCTATTGTATCGGCTATAACTTTAATAAGACCGGTATTAAAAGAAGCGGCAAGCCCGATAGCCTGCGGGAAAACAGTAGCCACACCGGCTCTTGCCACTCCATGAAGAGCTTCACACCACCAATTGTATGACGGAATGCCCAAGCGTTCGATTGCCGGCGCTTGAAAAAGCATCTGCGTAACCTTTTCTTCAAGCGTCATCCTCGATACCAGATCTTTAGCACGTTCATTAAAACTTAAATTTTCATCCTGATAAGGCAATGCATTGTTCATGTAGCAGACTCCTTCTGCGTTTCTACCAACGTTTTATTATTCTTCATAAAATCAATCTGCTGTTAACCCTTAACTGCACCGACAATGAGACTCTTCTGTACCTGATCACTTAAAAGTATATAAATAATCAGTGTCGGCACGGTTGAAATCATAAGTCCGGCGCCTATTGCGCCCCAATCCGTTGCATGCTGCCCGGCAAGAGACATGATACCTACTGTCAATGTTTTTAACCTGTCACTGCTTATAAATGTATTGGCAAACATCAGCTCATTCCATGAAGACAGGAAGGTAAAGATTGCCACTGTTGACAAAGCAGGCCGCAGGAGAGGGAGGACAATGTGATAGAAGATTTTATAAATACTGCAACCGTCTATACAAGCGGCTTCTTCTATTTCTTTAGGTATACCTTTTACAAAACCTGTCATTATAAAAATGCCGATCGGTAATGCAAAAGCGATATAAGGTATAATCAATGACCAATATGAATCCAGCAAATTCATGTTTCTTAATATGATAAACATCGGCAATAAGGTGGCATGGAGCGGCACCATCATGCCCAAAAGAATATAAGTAAGAAAGACATTGTTCAATTTCCAATGCATTCTGACTATCGCGTATGCACAAGTTGACAAAAGCACACTGGAAACTGCTATTGTAACCGCGGTAACGATAACACTGTTCATAAAATATATGCCCACATTACCGCTTGTAAATACCGTAACATAGTTAGATACTCTCCACACGCCGGGAAGTCCGAGTACATTGCCGCCAAATATTTCTTGATTGTCCTTAAAAGAGAAGAGCAGCAACCAAAAAAGCGGATAAAGCTGTATTACCGCATAAATTCCGAAAAAGGCCAAAAGTATTACGCCCAGAATCTTTTTTATATTGAAAGGGGACTTTGAGGAGCGAACTTCTAAATTTACGTTAGCATTTTCTTTCACAATAATACACCCACTTTTCAATACTCTATATCTTTTCCGAATGCCTTTTGGATAAGGACCGTACAAACCAGACATTCTACTATAATAAATATCGCCATGGCACTTCCGTAGCCATACTGCGACCTGTTGAAGATCGTATTATACATTAATGTCGTAGGTACATCTGTAGAATGCAGAGGTCCGCCGCCTGTCATAACGAAAATGAGGTCAAAAGCCTTGAAAGAACCAACAACCGCAAAGATTACGCAAACGCGGAGTATGGGCTTCATAAGGGGAATCGTTATGCTAAACGCAATTCTTGCCTCGCTGGCACCGTCTATCGTCGCAGCTTCAAAAATATCAGTTGATATGGATTTTGCCGACGCATACATAAGCAGCATATGATACCCTACATACTGCCACAGCATTGCTGCAAAAACCGCTCCCAAAGCAGTTTTCGGATCGGCAAGCCACATTCTTTGAAGCGAGCCGAGCCCGATTGCTTTTAGAATAACATTTACTATGCCGTAATCGGGATCGAAGATTTTCATACAGAGCTGACCGATAACAACAGTTGATATAATGACCGGTATAAAATACACCGTTCTGAAGAAGCGTTCTCCTTTAATGCCCCTTGATAAGACAAGAGCCAGAAACAACGCTAACGGAAGCTGAATACAAACCGATACCACCGCAAGAATAAATGAATTCAATACCGAGCGTGGAAAACCGTCTGTATTTGCCATAAACAAATTTTTGTAATTGTTAATTCCTACAAAGACACCCTGTGAGAATCCATCCCATTTTAGCGTACTGTAATACAAGGAAAAGAAGATGGGCAATATGATGATAGTTGTGAATATTAAGAATGTCGGGAACACAAAAAGCAGTAACGCTTTTTTATCCCTTAACAGCTTTTCCATGAAAAAACCTTCTTTTTCAGCGTAATTTATATACACCTTTTATACGAGGGCTATATTCAAAATTAATAAAAGTTGGCCATTTATTAACCGAAAATTCCTTTTAAAATAAGTTTTCCCTGCTAACGTTGTTAGTCTATTAGCAGGGAAAACATTACATTTACCTATAAGAAATTATGAGTTCCCATTTACCTTTGACTGCATCTGCTCTGCAAACTGCTGAGGAGTGATCTGATTGCCAAATAAGCTCTGAACTAAATCGTAATGTGTCTGAGCGTCATTTCCGGTAAGATAGAGATCCCATGCAGGAACACTGCCGGTTGAACCTTGTACGATTGTGCTCATGATCTGTTTTGAAAGCGGATCAATCTTGGACTCGTCAATATCGTCATATTTCCATTCCGGTAATCCGCCGCCGGAGAGGTACATTCTGCTTGAGTAAGTAGCAGCAAGGAATTTGATCGCTTGTACAGCCTGATCCTTATACTTTGAATTGGCACTGACTGCCAAAGCATCCGCGCCGCCGCCCAAATACTCGGTATCGACACCCTTTGAGCCGGTAATTGTCGGGAATTTAACCGCAGTAACATGGCCCTTCAATGAAGAAGCATCTATCATTGAAGCATCGAAATTTCCGCTGAAGTACATTGGGATTTTGCCCTGTGTAAACTCGGCGACAGACTGGTCTCTGGTCTCTGAAAGTACATTGGCTGAAAACGCACCGGCCTTTACAAGGTCCTGTAATTTCCCAGCTGCATCAGCAAATGGAGCCTGATTATAGGATGCCTTTTTATTCAGTGCGTCAAGTGACATCTGAGCTCCGGTCTCACGGAGTGCAATCATGTCAAAATACCACATTCCCGGCCATTCGTCTTTTTCACCGACTGTCATAGCTGTTACGCCTTTTGACTTAAATGTCTTGACCGCAGCCAGCAATTCATCAAACGTTGTAGGAATCTTTACACCGTTTTTGTCAAAGAGCTGAGTGTTGCAATATAATGCGCCGGCCTGCTGATTATAAGTCAAACCGTAAACCTTACCGTCATAGGTAATATTGGTAAGAGCACCTGTAAGCATCTTATCTTTTGTCCCGTCGTTCAGGTAACTGTCAAGGGCAAGTATCTTATTTGCCTGTACGAACGGCTGTGTGAACCCTCCGGCCCATGTATAAATGATATCCGGTGCATTGCCTGCTGCAATAGCGGTTTTAATCTTTAACTTATACGCATTGTTTTCAGTGGCGCTTGCATTGATTTGAATATTCGGATTCTTGGTGTTCCATTCGGTGATTGTGTCTGCCATGATATGCTGAGGATCATTTGTGTAGTTGTTCCAGAATGTCAAGGTAACCTTCTGGTTGGAAGCGGAGGCTGGATTTGCCGATGAGGACGCAGGACTGCACGCTGAAAGACCTGCCACTAAAGAAACTGCCAGAAAAACGGAACCGATTTTAGCAAACGACTTCATTGTGTATCTCTCCTTTATGTAATTAGGATACCATTAATATTACTCAAATTTTCAATAAACAGAATAGAATTTTATTACCTTTTACTTTGTGATTTTTACTTTTACACAATTTCCTTAATATAATGTATAATAAACACAGCTAAATATACAAACCCTTACAAATATCAATATTGGGTTAACTGAGAATTGCCCGTGCCGCATTGAATAAGACTGGGCTGCTTTCATTTTTAAATAATAGCATAGTAAAAACAAAGCCAGTGCTTTTTAAGCATTGGCTTTAAATGATATAGTTATCGCATCAGTCGCGGCAAAAATTCGAAACGACCCGATTAAGACTCCTTTTTTGTCAGTGATTTTCTAAAATCACTGATTGAAACACCTGAATACTTTTTAAAACACGTACTGAAATAATTAGGATCCGAGATACCTACCGCCTCCGCTATGGCAAATACCTTAAGGTTGCTCTCTTTAAGAAGTTCGATAGCCTTATCTATTCGAACCGAGGTAAGATACTCAATGAAACTGACGCTTGTCTCTTTTTTAAACGTTCTGCTTAGGTAGCTTGGGTTTAGATAAAACAATTTAGCAATAGATGCCAACGACAAATTACTGTCGGCATAATTATCTCTTACATACTCCTTTATTTTATCTATAAAACTGCTGATTTTTTTATTTTGGTGTTTGTTTAGCGTATCTATTGTTTTATCCATGATACCGCTAAGATATGTTCTTATATCAGGCAGTGTTTCAAGCAAAAGTATCTGTTTGTATGATTGCGTTTCAAGCTTATATACTTCTTCGGAATCCAGCCCGGATTCAACTAATTTTTGAAAGCAAGACGCTGTTATACTGATCGTGTTAATTCGCAATGTCTTTATTGCAGTCCTATCCTTTATATCTATATTGTTGAAAATTTCATCGATGGTTTCGGAAATCTTTTCTCTAAGTCCGGTTTTGATATAGAAATCCAATTTAACATACAGATCGTTTATATTACCAACAGGCTCCATAGCATGAAAATGAATATTATTATATAGAATCACTGTATTGTTTCCGGCTGCTATGCGGTAATTAACGGCTTCTAGCGCCTCTTTGTAGGAATTTGATATTTCACCGATTTCCTTTTTTAATCTTCCGACTCCGATACATAAGTTACATGGAATTTCTCTGATAATATTTTCGCGCATTTCTTCGCATTTTTCATAGAGGTCAATATTTTCATCGTTATTCAATATGATTATACGATTGGTAGTATCTAAAAAAACATATATATATCGGTTATCCCCCAGATCATTTTTGACATGATTCAGTATTTTCATATTTACAATCAAACGCGATTCTTCACTCTGATCCTTCTCTAGGGTGAGAATTTCTATTATCGCAGCCTGAAAGCTGTTGTACTTGAAATGTATGCCTAAAAAAGCCGACCTTTCCTTGTATCCGGAAACATCGATCGAACCGTTTAACAGCTCGTTAAGGAACTTATCCTTTAAAAATGCCAGATTGTTATAAAGCTCCTTTCTGAGCTTTATATATTCCGAACTGTTTTTGCGATCCTGCTCAACAATCTGCTTCACTTTTAGAGCAGTCCTTAATACTTCTGCCTGATTAATGGGTTTTAGGATATAATCTGATATGCCTGCCTTAATACTGCGCTGAGCATAATCAAAATCATTAAAACCGGTAAGCGCGACAATTTTAATGCCCGGCTTTTGCTTTAATATCATTTCACTCAGCTGGATTCCATCTATAATGGGCATCTGTATATCCGTGAAAATAACTTCAGGATTTAATTTATCTACTAAGCTAAGCGCCTCATCGGCATCCTCAGCCTCACCTGCAATATCCATATTTAAGGAGTTCCAGTCTATACAGTTTTTAAGAAGATTTCTTGACAGATATTCATCGTCAACAATTAATACTTTTATACATTCGTTCACTTTTAAAAGCTCCTAATCATCCTCGCTTATAGGAATCGTTATTGTAATTGCCGTACCTTCACCAATAGTACTTTCTATATTCAGCACACCTGTTGTATTGTAATACAAATTGAGCCTCTCTATGGTGGCACCTAACCCAATACCTCCTGCTTTGCCGTTTTTTATCTCGGCTATCTTGTGCTCATCCATCCCGATACCGTTATCTTTTATAATAATACGAACCGCATCTTCATCACGAATTGCTTTAATGGTCAGTATACCCTGCCCTTTTTTCGCCCGTATTCCGTGATTGATTGAGTTTTCAACCAACGGCTGCAAGGTGAGCCTTGGCATTTTATAAGGAAAAGTTTTCGGGTCGATTTCCTTATACACGATAAATTTTTCCCCATATCTGAACTTTTGTATGATAAGGTAATTATCTATAATCTCAAGCTCTTTTTCTATCGTTATCTCTTCATTGCCGGAATTGAGAAATGATTTATAAAAAGTACCGAGTGCTGTGATAAGATTATAAACCTGCGTGCTGTCGCCGGAAAGGGCCAAAGAGCTTATTGCGTTAAATGAATTATACAGAAAATGAGGCTTTATCTGCGTTTGGAGCACCTCTAATTCTTTTTTCCTTTTTATAGCCTCATCCTTTATAATATTTTCGATCAGCATATCAATCTGCCTAACCATCTTGTTATATACATCTTTAAGCAAACCGATTTCATCATTTCCGGTACGTAAACTTATTTGCTTTAATTCACCGTTATTAAACGATTTCATTGAAAACGCCAGTTTGTGAATCGGGTTTGAAATCAGTAATGAGACAAAAACAAAAGTCATAATCAAAAGGAGTATATTGATAAAGACAAACGCCAGAATAAATACGCTATAGGTGTCGGTCTCACTTCGAAGCTCATTAAAAGGCGTAAAACAGGATATTTTCCAGTTAAGATCATTTGAAAAAGTAGAGATGATAAAATCATTTCCGCTTATTTTTCTGATTACTGCGCTGCCGTTATTCTCTTTTGAATTAATGATTGATTTTGTATACTCATTACCATCGTTAACAATGTCTTTGTTGTTCTCGTCACTCAGAAAAACCTTCATGTTATAAGAATTATTTCCCTGAAGGATAGAACGGTTTATATAAGAGGCGGATACGTTGACTATAATATATCCAATGGGTTGCTGTGTATCTATGTTATTAACCACCCGAACCAACGATACATCATTCCCCCCTGTATGCGGATATGTACCACCTCCATTAATATTTAACAGATATTGTCCATTTAATTTTGTTAGTTGACCATACCATGGAGATTCTTTGATTGAATCCAATGAAATATTTTTAAACGATGAACTGTCCACATAATATTCATCGCCATATTTATCAAAAATGTATATTGATGATATCATTTCATTAAAGTTCATAGAATCAGCCAAATATGCGCTAACCTGCTTTTGATACATATAACTGTTTGAGTTATTGCCTTCGGTTAAGGCATTTTGTACAGTTTGGCTTGACATGATAATTATCGTTTGATTATTGAGCGTATTGATCATAAAATCCAAGTTGTTGCTTACAGACTTGGCTGTATCTATAGACATCTGACGCACCTTGCCTGTTGTAATATTATTAAGCTGACAATAACATATGATACCCATGACAAGAAAAACTAATAACATTAAGATATAACATATTACAACCTTAAAAGCAATTCTCAAGTCCATGAACCACTTAATAATATATTTCATGCTTTTGTTTTATCGCTCCTTCTTCTCTAATAAGTGAAGGCAAAAGGTAACGTAGGATTAATATTTACATTATATTTGTTTATATTTAATAAATTTTATGCCTTGTCTCTTTATTTTACTATATTATTTTAATGCACTTTTATATTTTTGTATATGGGTAAAATTTTTAAAGATTTTAGTAAAAATATTCATGACTTTTTCCTAAAGGGCTCAACCGGAATAATGTATGCTATCTCTTTTATATATTGGCTGCTGGGTTTGAACTGAATCAATCCGTCCTGTTAACCGCACTAAAAATCGAAGGCTCACAAATAGCTAAGCCGTTTGTGAGCCTTTGACACTTTCACAATAAATTCTGTTATCGGAACAAAAACATTAAGGACTTATCCCGAAGCTTTCGGAGCGCCCTAATCAATTGAATCGGAATCTTTGATTATGCCATGCTCCTGTTCAAATGTTTCGATTCGTTTTTTTACCAGTTGTTCAAGTTCCCTATTTAATGTTCTGCCTTCATAATCGGCAACATAATGGATTTTCCCAAGCAATTCTTTATTAATTCTCATTGTGTAACGGGGAAGGTTATTTTTCATAAACAATTCACCTCTTGACGCAATTTTGACTTTATTTTAACGTCATTTGTGATATAATAGTAATAATGACGCAATTGTGACGCCATTACTATTTCCTAAACGAGGTGAATTATGAAAAACTATATCGTTCAATTATCAAATGAAACATCTTTATTTTATGCAAAAATCGCAAAAAATGTTGGGTTACCTGTTGAAAAGGTTATGGCAGATGCATTATTTAAATTAGCTGGAGAATTATCTTTAAATGCATTACATACTGGCAAAATTATAAGTGATAAAAAAACATAATTCTATAATGCAACTTCTAAACGGTTTTGAAATGAAATTACAAAACAATTGGGAAACAACGCGTAAAAGTTGTTTCCCAATTGTTTTTATTCAATGCATATTTCCATAAAGGTCAAACTGCCGATTCAAACTTTCAAATCCCGTCGACGGTAAAAGAAATAGGTTGAAGCGGAAAATGCGGCGACAAGCAGAATTGAAAGAATCACGATAATAAAACTGAGGCCGTATCCGTTTACAATATCGCTATAGCTGAAATATTTAAAAGGTGAAAGAATGTTAAGAAAATTCAGCTTGTCTGTCAGGCTGGTTATCATCGATACAAAATAAGCAATTAATACCAGCCCGGCAGCAAGAGAACCGGATGCTTTCGAATTCTTCATAAAAGCTGCGAGTAGTGCGCCCAGTGAAAGGAAAATCAGTTGAACAATGAACATGCTCAAAATGAACAATGCCACCTCACCGGAAATGTCTTTCCCCTTATTATAGGCAGCGACCATCCCGATTGAAGACACAAGCGTGACAATGTCCAGTATAATGGTATTCACAACGGCGGCAAGAAACTTTGAAGTGATAATGCTTGACCGCGACATCGGTTTAACCATCAAAAATTCTGTCGTTTTATCGCGCTCCTCCTTTGCAATGATGCCGGCGCCCAACAAAGCGGCATAAACAGCGGTAGCAAGTTCAAGGTAAAGAAACAGAAATGCGAAAAATCCGCTCATTTGGGTGACGTCAAACGAACCAAACCCCAACAGTGCTTTCATTGTACTCGGCATTTGGTTAATCACCTCGCTGCTCGCTCCTCCGGAGGAATAAGCCGTATACTTGCTCATACCGCCCATAACCCCCAGGATCATGCATACGCTCCATATAATCAAAGCTTTGCGGTTCGCCTTTAATTCTCTTAAAAAAACAGTCATAATCAGGTCTCCTTCAATCAAATCCGTGAGCGTATCAGCTTACGGCATGGATATCCTTCCGGCTATAAATAACGTAGCTTGCGGCGATCGCAACAACGACAATGATCGCGCCGACAATGAGATATGGGGCCTCATAGCTGGAATTTTTCATGATATAAGAAGTATCAAAGTATTTAAAAGGTGAGATAAAGCGGAAACCGTCGTTCTTATCTGTCACAACAAGCGCCCCTAAAAAATAGAACGCGAAAACCGTACCGAGTGAAATCGGCAGCACCGATCTAATTTTGTTAAAGAACATCGAGACGAACACCCCGAGCGCAAAGAAAATAAGCTGTATGAAAAGCAGCGTAAGGTTGATCATTAAGAACACTTCGCCGCTGAAACCCGATTGCGCAACCGCCCTTACAAGAATGGAAACCGCGGCAAAGTAAAGCACATCGGTGGCAAACAACATAGTGAGGGCGGCAAGAAGCTTGGCGTTTACGATAGCGACACGCGAGACGGGTTTGACAAGAAGAAAATCCGCCGTCCTTTCCCGTGATTCCTTTGAAAGAAGAGAAACGCCGAGATTCATGGCCTGAATGGCTCCGCACAGCACAACGAATGTGATGACCATCGTGTAAAACCCTAAAGGCGAAGTGATGTTGTCAATTGAAACGCCCAGCATCGCCCTCACTTGCGGGGGGTAACCTTCCAGCAGCACTTTAAAACCGGCCGCGTCGTTAGCGATGCTGGAATACATTGATAAATACAAGGCCGCGATCGCAATTATTGCGCACGTCCATATAATCGTCGTTTTACGCAGCATTTTCAACTCATGCAGATACATATTCATACGCTTCAACCCTCCTTTGCATAGTAATGCATGAAGATTTCCTCAAGGTCAGGCTCTTCGATGGATATATTGCGCAGATCAATTTCGGCAATCTTCTTCAAGATGGAGTTTATATTTCCTTTGAATATGAAGTTAGCTGAATCGCCTTTGATCTCGAAATCGCTCACACCGCCGAGATTGAAAGTTTCTTTTGTTATACCGGATTTTGCTTCGATTCTGATCCTTTTGTAGCTGTTTTCCTGCAGGGTGCTCATCTTTTCAAGCTTGATGATTTTGCCTTCTTTTATGAAGGCTACCCTGCTGCACATTTTCTGGACCTCGCCGAGAATGTGCGAGGAAAAGAATACCGTCGCACCCTTTTTATTTTCCAAAGCTATGAGTTCGAAAAACTTTTGCTGCATCAGCGGATCGAGCCCGCTGGTTGGCTCGTCGAGAATAATCAGTTTGGGTTCATGCAGCAGTCCCTGTACGATGCCAACCTTTTTCTTGTTGCCGAACGAAAGATCGTCAATCTTCTTTTTCAGGTCGAGATCCATGATCTCCGCAAGCTCCTTTATTCGATTCGTGCAGTCTTTTTTATAGAAGCTGTCCGAATATTTAAGAAGATCCATGACCCTCATGCCGTCGTAATAAAACACCTCAGATGGCAGATAGCCGAGCTCTTTTCTCACTTCGGGGTGCTCTATGCAGCTCTTGCCGAAGATGGCTGCGCTGCCGCTTGTCGGATAAATAAGCCCCAGCAGCGTCCGGATGGCCGTCGATTTTCCCGCTCCGTTTGGCCCGATAAACCCGAAAATTTCGCCCTGCTCGACATTCAGATTCACGTCGACAATACCCCTTGCGTTGCCGTAACTCTTTGTGAGGTTTTTAATTTCAATGATGCTCATGCTTGTACCCTCCAATATTTTCATCAAAAACTTCTTTAGCAAATCAATGTGCAATGCTTATCTTCGATAGGATAGTCAAAAAAATCAAACAAAACCTTTGATGTATGGTTTTTGTGAAGATTTTTTTGTTGCTATCTCGGAAGAAGATTAGTATAAGCGATATTCCGCCCTCGCCAATTATAAATATTTTTCCTTATAAAGATTGTTTTTAAGCAAATTAACGCATTCATCAAATTCTTTGCACATGGCTTCAATATCAAATTCTGTCCGGTTTGGCAATTCGCTTACATATCCCTCTGCGAAACAAACAAGCATTTTCATAACAAGCTTTGGATCAATGCCGTCTTTGAATTTTCCAGCATCCATGCCGTCAAAGGCAATTTTACTTCTGAAACTTTCACCCTTCGCCAAAAGCGCTGTGGTTTCCGATTTTACCTGACCGTCAGTTTCAAAATACATGCTGCTTAAAAAAGAAAGCATCGCGGGGTGTTTTTTCATAATCGAAATTTTTATATTAGTCGCAAGCTTGATTCTCTCAAAAAAATCAGTAACCGCACTGTCAAACTTTTCGCTGAATTCACTGATAACCATATTGCCGCTCAAATCAATCAAGTATAAATACATCGCTTTTTTTGTGCCGAAATAATGAAACACCATTGCTTTCGAAATTCCGGCAGCGACAGCAATATCACTTATTGACGTTTTCTTATAACCGTTAGTGCCAAAGGATTCAAGGGCAGCATTAATGATTGTGTTTTGCTTCTCTGCAGGAAGGCTTAAAAACTTCTCCAAAAGATTCACCTCACAAAAATCATTAACCGAATCGGTTTATATTATCATAGCACAATAAACCGATTCGGTCTATAGATTTCTCAAAATATTTATTGCCAATAAACTATATTTATCATTATGTATAGCACAATAAGTTTTTAATACATCTGCCGATCTCACAAAGCGATTCAGAAGATGCTTCTCTTGATTATTGCTTTTTGCCAATATCCGTCCTATACTTATCTAAAACATACAAATCAATTCATGCCACACCTTATTTAAAATAATATCAAGAAGCCGGGTGATAAAATGTTAAGCGGAACCGAAATACGGCCTGTAAGTCTATTCGTAATCGGGGTGCCTGCGGCTCTGATTATTATCGTAATTGTTTTTATTGTCAATAAATCAAAAGGCCGGAAGGTATCTGTTCTTCGGGAAACGGTAAAATTTATTTTTATCACCTACCTTGTGTTATTAGTCTCATTGGCATTATTTCCGATTAACTTTTTTCCAAAAGATGTCGCTTTCGGAATCACGCCAGGTAATGTAAACCTAATCCCATTCAAAACAATCATTTTCGAGCTTGGCAGGCATGGATCAATAGGCATCCATAACAACGTCGGCAATCTCGTATTGCTGGCTCCTCTGGGCTTTTTTGTTCCGTTACTATTCCCACGGTTTAGAAAATTGCATAGATGTATTCTGTTGGGGTTTTTCGTATCGCTCGCTATCGAAATTCTGCAGCTTCTGGAAGACTATTTTTCATTGGCATCTTACCGTGCGGCAGATATTGATGACATTCTGCTTAATGTCATCAGCGCATTTATCGGTTTCTTGATTTTCAGTCTTTTTTTCAAGTTAATCAAGACAATTAAGAGAGCAAAGCCCGAAAACGATTGATGAAGTATTTTCACTTAAGTACGACGAGACAAAACGATTTATGATTAGAAGAGACTCATCTGTCTGATTGTTAGATAAACTATCTGCAAAAACCAGTATCTATACAGCTCAATGGGCTTTCCGGGAGCAATTTCGGAAAGCCCATTTTCTGTAGATGCACTCGCTTTATCACCTTATGCGATTGCTATCGTACAAATGGCACAGTTGATGAGTTCTTGCTAATCATATTATTGACAAACTAATTACATTAGTATATAGTAAAGCAATTATAGCTATAAAGAAGGATATGTGATGAGCCATAAGAAACAGCTGGACATGGAAGTTATTCTGACTGCCACCGCCGAGCTTGTGGAAGAAAAAGGTCTTGAAAACGTTACTTTGCTTCAAGTAGCGGAAAAACTGGGCGTAAAATCACCGTCGCTATACAATCATTTAAGCGGACTAAAAGAGCTTTCGACAGGGCTTGCGAAGCTTTCTATGAGCAGGCTGGAAGAGGCTATCCGCAATGCGGCGGTTGGCCGCTCAAAGGATGACGCATTGATGCAGATTGCTCTGGCGTATCGCAATTTTGCAAAAGAGAATCCTGAGCTGTATAAGGCGACTCTGAAATTTCCTGCTTTCAAAGACGACGAGCTTAGAGAAGCGGGAACCGCCATAGTCCGCATTCTATATCAGGTAATGGAACCTTATCACTACAGTGAAGAAGATACGATTCATCTTGTACGCGGCTTTCGCAGCGCCCTTCATGGCTTTGTATCACTTGAGGAGGCGGGGTTTTTCAAAGCTGCCGACATCGATATGGAGAAAAGCTACACACGGCTTGTGTCAGGTTTGATTTCTACGTTAAATACACAGGGGGGCGCATAACATGCTGCAATATATTGCTCTGCCGGTCGTAGGATTTCTCGTCGGTCTTTTGATTATATCGCTTGGCGGGGGCGGAGGCGCGATTTATGTTGGAATATTGACCGCATTCTTCAATATTCCGCCAGCCATTGCCGCTTCAACATCACTTGCAACCATTATCCCGACAACCGCGGCGGGAACGTTCAGCCACTGGAAAGCAGGAAATGTAAATTTGCGTTTCGGGCTCACAATGCTGATTGGAGGCGTAACCGGTTCGGTCGTGGGCTCGCTTTGTTCGAAGCTGTTGCCTCAGAGCCTTTATAATAAGCTTACCGGCGTAATCTTGCTGTTACTCGCCATTCAAATGTTTGTTTCATACCTTAAAAGAAAAAGAAAAGGCGACGATGCACAGGCAGAGAGGCAAACAAAGAAGGCCGATATGGTTGAAGCCGTCATTTTCGGTCTGCTTGGCGGAATCATGTCGGGGTTAATCGGATTAAGCGGCGGCGGCCCAATTGTCGCCGGGCTATCAATTCTTGGGTGTGGGGCGCTTGAAACGGTAGGCACATCCGTGCTTGTACTGCTGGGCATATCCATTACGGGCTTTACCGCTCACCTTGGGCTTGGCAGTGTTGACTGGAAACTTGTCGGGCTATTGGCTATCGGCACAATAAGCGGCGCTTTTGTAGGGCCTATCCTTCTCAAAAAGGCGGACAAGAAAAAGATGGAGAAAATTTTACAGCCGCTTCTTCTTATTATGACTGTTGTTATGGGCGGATTGTTGCTTTTTAAATAGGCATTGCAGGTTTACATACCCGGCTCGCTTTGCCGCCGCAGGTGAACCTTGTAGGTTTTTAATTTGGCGCTGTCATGCAATAGTGTTGAAACGTATATATTGTTCTGAAGCGGTGTCATAGAGGAGAGTTTTAATGACAAGACAAAACTTGAATGTAGAAAATATCCCTGCAATTTTGTGGGGTGATAATCCGGATAAGCTATTCATAGCGATGCACGGTAACATGTCGAACAAGGCAGACGAAGCAATTGTTGTATTTGCAGACGAAGCAACCGCAAAAGGTTATCAAGTGCTCAGCTTTGATTTGCCTGAACATGGTGACCGAAAAGATGAGGCCTATGCCTGCAAAGTTCAAAATTGTGTTGCGGATCTTAACACCATTATGCGCTATGCGCAATCACGATCAAATAAGATAAGTATATTTGCTTGCAGCATTAGTGCATATTTCAGCCTGTTGGCCTATAATCATGAGCCGTTGAAACAGTCATTGTTTCTCTCACCCGTTGTGGATATGGAGCGCATCATAAATAATATGATGACGTGGTTTAGCATAAGTGAAAATCGGCTAAAAACCGAAAAAGAAGTTTCAACACCTGTTGGACAAACACTCTATTGGGATTACTACCGCTATGTGAAAGAACATCCTATCGCCGACTGGAATAATCCGACTTCAATTCTCTACGGTTCCGAAGATAACTTATGTGAGTTTGATGCGGTGTCTGCGTTTGCGGAACGCTTCGGCTGTGATCTACAGATCATGGAACATGGAGAGCACTATTTCCACACCGAAGAACAACTGCAATTTTTCAGACAGTGGCTGAAGAAAAATATTTTCGTAAAATAGGCATAATACGACGGCAGGAGAAAATTTGTTATGAAGATTACCGAAAACGTTTTCCAATTGGAATCCACAAAACGCAGCCATATATTTTTAATTCTGGCCGAAGAAAACATTTTGATCGACACAGGCATGCCGAAACCTGTGAAAGAAATCCTGGATGAGCTTCAAGGCCTCGGCGTGGCTCCAAAGAGTATTCGGACAATTTTGCTAACACACCATGATGTTGATCATATCGGCAATGCAAAACAATTGCAGGAAGCTACCGGTGCCGATGTTTGGGCTCCCGAAGAGGATATCCCCTATATCACCGGTGAAAGAATCCGCCCCGGTGTGAAACGTGTGATTGGCGCTATTGTAAGACCGCAAAAACCTGTTATTGCCGGAACCTATGTTACTAAAAAACGTTTTGCTGACGTGCAGGCCCTGCGTGCGCCGGGGCATACGCCCGGGCACACGATTTTTCAGTATCAAGGTATTGTATTCACAGGGGATCTGTTCAAGTTCATTGACGGCCGCTTCCGGCTCTTTCCCGGATTCATGAACTGGAATCAGAATGAAGTGAAGAAGTCCCTTTCGATGCTCAAGAAGATGGAGTTTGAATGGCTGCTTCCATCACATGGCGGGCCCGTTCATAATTCCCCTGCCGCGCATGATTTTCTCGCACAATTTTAGCCGGCTGCGCCGGAGTCATTTTACGATTCTACTAATTTTATGATTGGTATTATGTGCTCGCGAATAAAACCTTACGCGTGCACTTTGTTTTATTAATCTGAAATATAATTCGCGAACTGCTCTCCGCAGGAGGGGTTTGACAAATATGAAATTTATGTTAAAATAAATTTAGCACTCAGCATGTACGAGTGCTAACATTGAAATTTTCAGGAGGCAATTCGGAAATGGAAAAAAAGGAGTTTAAATCTGAATCCAAGCGCTTATTAGACCTGATGATTAATTCTATTTACACACACAAAGAAATTTTCCTGCGTGAGTTGATTTCAAACGCCAGTGATGCAATTGACAAGATGTATTACAAAGCACTGACAGACGAATCTATTACATTTAACCGCGAGGATTATTTCATTCGCATTGCATTGGATAAGCAAAACCGTACCATTACCATCACTGATTCAGGCATTGGCATGAGCAAAGAGGATTTGGAGCAAAATCTTGGCACTATCGCGAAAAGCGGCTCTTTGGACTTTAAAAGCACGCATGAAATCGAAGAAGACGCAAGTATTATCGGGCAGTTTGGCGTAGGTTTTTATTCCTCCTTTATGGTTGCCGACACGGTAACGGTCAACAGCAAACAATATGGCAGTGAAGAAGCGTATAAATGGCAATCCTCCGGTGCCGAAGGGTACACAATTGACGTTGGCGATAAAGACTCGGCAGGCACCCAAATTATTTTAAATTTAAAAGAAAACACAGAAGACGAAAACTATGACGATTTCTTAGATGAGTTTCGTATTCGTGAATTAGTAAAAAAATATTCTGATTACATCCGTTATCCCATCAAAATGATGGTGTCAAAAAGCAGGCCGAAGCCTAAGAAAGATGAAAATGACGAAAACGAAAAGACAGAATATGAGCAATATCAAGAAGATGAAACCTTAAACGCCATGGTTCCCATTTGGCGTAAAAATAAATCAGAGCTTAAAGACGAGGATTACAACAATTTTTATAAAGAGAAGTTTTACGACTATGAGGACCCAATCGCGGTAATCCACACAAGTTCTGATGGTCTGACAAGCTTTAAGGCTTTGCTTTACATTCCCGCGCACGCGCCTATAAATTATTACACAAAAGAATATGAAAAAGGCTTGCAGCTTTATTCTGACGGCGTTCTGATCATGAACAAATGCGGCGACCTGCTGCCTGATTGTTTTGGTTTTGTTAAGGGTCTTGTGGATTCGGCTGATTTATCGCTCAACATTTCACGCGAAGTTCTTCAGCACGACAAGCAGCTCAAGATCATCGCAAATCATCTGCAAAAGAAAATCAAGGGCGAATTATTAGACATGTTAAGCAGTGACCGCGAAAAGTATGAGAAATTCTACAACAGTTTTTCACGTCCCATCAAGTTCGGCATATACAATGAATACGGACGTGACAAGGATCTACTCAAGGATCTTTTGATGTTCACGACTTCTAAAGAGAAAAAGCTTGCCACCTTATCCGAATATGTATCCCATATGCAGGAAAATCAAAAATACATCTACTATGCAAGCGGTGAAAGCATAGAAAAAGTTGAAAAACTGCCGCAGGTTGAGCTTGTTGCGGACAAGGGCTACGAAATTTTATATTTCACCGAAGACGTTGATGAGTTTGCCATCCAGATACTTCACGAATTTGAAGGAAAAGAGTTTAAATCGGTTTCCGCAAGTGATTTGGGCATTGATTCTGATGAGAAAAAAGATGAAGAGAAAAAGGAAACTGAAAACAAAGACCTATTCCAGTTTATGAAGGATACATTGGGCGACAAGGTAAAGGATGTCAAGGCGTCTTCCCGCCTTAAATCGCATCCTGTTTGCCTTACCAGCGAGGGTATGCTCTCTATTGAGATGGAAAAGGTACTCAATTCCATGCCTAACGACAGCAAGGTTAAAGCGGAAAGAATACTCGAGATCAATGTTAACCATCCGATATTTGAAAAGCTGACCGATTTAATGAAAACAGATAAGGACAAGCTTAAAAAATGCACCGATGTGCTTTATACTAGTGCACTCTTAATCGAAGGGCTTTCCGTTGAAGATCCTGTCGAGCTTTCCAACAACATCTGCGAACTAATCGGTTAACCAGTTGCACTGGTGGCAAGTCGCGATTTTACAAGTGTGGATTTAAGTTTAAAGTGCCCGCGAATATGGTTTCGCGGGCACTTTTTTTATTTTCCTTATAGTTACTTCGCGAACTGCTCCCCGTAGGGGCACTGGAGGCAGGTCGCGATTTTACAATTATGAATTGAACAGATTGTGCCCGCGAATTAAATTTTTGCAGGCACTTTTTTTAATCCACCTTATAGCCATCTCACGACTTGCTCCCCGCAGGGGCACTGGAAGCAGGTCGCGATTTTATCGGTATGGATTAAATAGCAAGTGCCCGCGAATTAAATTTTCACGGGCATTTCTTTTAATTTACCTTATAGTTACTTCGCGAACCGCTCCCCGCAGGGGATATTGCCCTGAAAAGTTTTATATCAAAGCAAAGCGAAAACATTGCGAGTATTACAAAGCTACCAACCTTGGTTAGCATTTGGATTATAATCGTTGACAATGGTTCACCTACAAACAGCGCTCCTGCGGCAACCTCAAATATGGATTGTATCGGGAGCATTAAGCCCACCTGAACGCACATCGTCAACATGATAGCGAGCAGTACATACCCAAGACCGCTTTGCTTTTTAAACAGGTAAAGACAAATCAGAGCAGTTGGCGCTATTATCCCCATATCAAGCACGTAGGTTATTTCTGTCGTATATACTTCGATAGCCTGCAAGGACCGATGGTTTATAATCGAAGTAATAATATCAGGAAGCCACGCGGCAATCAGCGCAATGCCTACTAAAAAAAGAAAAACATAAATGCCCCTTTGTGGCAGTTTTTTGGTTACACTCGACTTAAGCTGTGAGAGATCTATGCTTGTTATAGCCAAAATCAAGCCGAAAAAGCTGAGAGAAAACAACGCGATATAAGCCAAATGCAGAATATTATAGGTAATGCCAAAAGCATCGCTTGCCGAATAATATACAGTTCCGGCAAGTAATGAGGTTAAAAGCAAGCGGCTTTTTAAACTGCGCTTTTTGATATCAAACATAAGCGCTATCATCAAGAGCGGAACCGAAATAAACAGCGTAACAAAATCAGTGCCTCGCGCGGTCGAAGCCTTAAATATTGAATCATGAGCGTAAAGCCCATCTCCATATATTTTGACCGCATCGCCGTACTGATTTATAAATGTATGGGCTTTCCCGCCTGTTGTGTATAGAAGACCTATCAGAGTTGTTACTAAACACAAGGCGATAATAAGCCCAGTTATAATATGTATGCCTGTTGCTTTGTTATTTTTCATACGATTATCCCTTACAATAAAGTTTGTTTTTCCTTAACTATTAATTTACTCGCAATAGCGCCAAAAGTGATAAAGACAATATCATTGGCTATACGGATAAAGATGTCCGGTGTAACCTCGATAACAGTAATTATAAATAGATGATTAATCAACCAGTTTGGCATAAAAACTGCAACAGCAAAAAACAACGACTTTGAAATCTTAGATTTTCCCCTGCTTGCAGGTTCGAGCAGCCAATAAATCACACCTATCCAGACACCCATGCTTACTGTCCAGATTAATGTTGCAAACGGTTCAGAACGATAGGCAGACTGTATGTTAACAACTGCATAGGCCAAGTAGCGGCCTACAATATAAAAAGCAGAAACCACAGCTATTGAAAGCGGATTTGTTTTCTTCCTTTTCACTGAGCTTTTATCTGTTGCAAAATGACCGAGCAATATGCCCATAAGAAGTATTGGTAAAAAGTCTCCAAGACCCATGAAAAACTCGTTTATCATTTTCGTATGTAAAAGCAGAGAACCCTCAAACATACCTATCTGATATAATCCACCAAATGATAAACCAAAAGTCAAACCTTTTTGCCAGCCTTTTCCCGGTAAACCTGATTCTATTTTCAAAAAAATTAAAGCAAGGATTCCAAAGGCCAAAAGTTCCCATATGATAACAGCAGGCACAAACAAACCATGTGAGAAAATGAAACTTGGGTGATCATTTTTACTGAGATCAGTATTTTGGAGGGCATGCAGCCCCATATCCAAAATGCAGCAAAAGATTATTATTGATACTTTCCACCAAACTGGCTTTAGCTTACCCACCATAAATACCTGCTCTCTTCAAACAAATATCTTTTAACTTTCTGACAATGCTTTTGCAAACTTTTCAATCTGGTCATCATAATAATTTTCTTCGCTTTTATCGTTGCCCTTAACTTTTTTTAATATGAATTTATCTATAAAGCGCATTTTTTCAAAAGCATAGACACAACCGAGCACATCTTTAGCCGTAGCATGTGAAAGAAGCCCATCCGTGAATGCCGCTTTCAGCTCAGTTTGGCGTTCCTCATCCTTTTGCGCTCCGGCGCAAATATAAAGGCCTAACTTCTTAGTGAGCAGCTCGTTTTTATTGGTCTTTATGAACGCTGTCATTTCCTTTTGAATCCTGCCTATATAAATTGAGCCGCCGAGGATAACCGTGTCATAAGAATCTAATGGTGGAACTTTGTCCGTTTTGATATTGACGGCTGTGCAGCCTCCGGTGAGCTTGCCTTGAATGCGCTTGGCCGTTTCTGCGGCGCAGCCATAACGTGTGGAATAGATTATGATACTTTTCATTGATAAACCCTTCTTCCAATTATTGTTTTACGGTTTCAAAACTGCGGTTCGGCTCTTTTATTTTTTTCATAAAAACAAACACACCGATAAGAACAACTATGTTTGCTGTCGGGAAAACTATAATTTCAGCAAGCGTCATTTTTACCCCGGCGATATACTGGTTTATCACCATTGCGGTGAGCGAGGTCAGCATGGTTGCGCCCTTCATGCACATTATGGAAGAAAGCAGCAAGCCTAAAGGTTTTCTGCGGATAAGCAAAGCCGCCGACAAAAATGAAATGGGTATAACAAAACCAAGATCCATTGCCTGAATGACAAGCGTTGTGTAATGCTCCAAGCCCGCCGGTGCGGTTCCGCTGTAAAGCGGAGGTATGATTCTGCCGAGCCACATCAGCGCAATTGCTCCTGCGAAAATGAAAATAAAAATGCTGACTGTTTTTGCCGGGAAATCGCTGCTGAAAGCCTTTTTCAAGACTGCTAAATCAAACGACAGGCATACCTGCGCAAGGGCAAAAAAGCTCATGGACATCAACGCGACATAGACAAGAAACAGCGGATTATACATGCAAAGGAAGGTGTAGGACATGTATGTATAAAGAAAGTACACAAGGGTGCCGGCCAGCAAAATTCTTGCCCGCAGCAGCCCTTTTCGTGCAAAGAAACAGGAAACAGCCAAAAGAGGGACCCCTAAGAACACAGTGACGAAGTCCTGCGCTACCGCCTGTGCGACGGTAGTAACTGAATCGTTCCCGTAGATACCTTTACCATAAAGATGAACTGTTTCGCCGTGCAGCGACACAAAAAGACTATTGCCCGTGCTGTTTGATGAAATAATGCCGATCAGCCCTGCCGCAAGTGAAAATGCCACAATCAAAATTGTCAGAACACTAACGCTGTTGCGGTATTTCATTCTGATTTTCACCTTTCTGTTTCAGGTTTTTTAACGCTGCCAAAACAAACTCCGTAAGAAACTCGACCAGACGCTGTCGCTGTGCCGCGTCAACATTTTCAACCGTCAGACGCAGCGCAAGCCCAAAAGCGGCAGACCAGATAATCTGCGCGGTAAGTTCCACTTGTTCGCTGTCTTTGTCGGCGAAATCCGGGAACCGGCGGATGGTCTCGCAAAGCATGGATACCGCCGGACGTTCCGCTGCCGCGCCCTTTTGCAGAACCGAAGTTTTTGCGAGAATCGACGGAGATTTGTTGAGCATTATGCTCTGATAAGAATCGCCCAATTCGACAGCAAGCATGACAAAATTTTTCGCGCTTTCTTTCAGCCTTTGTTCCGGAGACATTTCTTTATCATCCGAAACGGCAAGGCAACCGACGATTCTTCGATATTCATTCGCAATCAGTGTTTCGATGATTTCATCTTTGTTTTTAAAATAGTGATAGATGATGGCTGGCGAATACTCTATCATCTCTGCAATTTTACGGATCGAAATGGCATCTAAGCCATTTTTGTTTAGTATTTCGCGTGCCGCGTTAACAATATCCTCGCGCATCTGTGATTTTTCACGTTCTTTTCTTTCGTTGATTCCGATTTTCATTACCTTCTTTATAAACAAAGTTTATATATTTAACACTGTTTAATATATAATATTTTTGGCTAAAAGTCAACTGCCAATTAATACTAAAGCGATTATATTTTTAAAGAAGATACTCAGAGGATGTTTTTTCCATCCTCTAGAGGAGAAAAATGAAACAATTTCTCTTATTTTTTAGATTGCTATAATTTCAAAACGCCATCTACAGGCCAGCAGTTGAATCATGAAGGGTTATGCCCTATAATAAAAATGCGGCAATAAAAAAGGAGGGCGGATAATATGTATAACGTTCTTATTGTTGAGGACGACGAAAAGTTATGTGGAATCATCAAAGACGCCTTAGGTAAATTTGGTTACAGCGTGAAATGCGTTGAGGATTTCCGGGCTGTGCAGGAGACTTTTGAAAAAGTAAAACCCGACCTTGTCCTTCTTGACATCAATCTGCCCTATTATGACGGATTTTATTTCTGCCGCACATTTCGAAGAAAATCCAGCGCTCCGATTCTTATTATTTCCGCGCGCGATGAAAGCAGCCATCAAATAATGGGCATGGAGCTTGGAGCGGACGATTATATCACAAAACCGTTCAGCGCCGATGTGCTGATTGCAAAGGTCAACGCGGCAATCCGCAGATGCTATGGCGAATACTCGGCAGCCGCTGAAAAGCCGCTCACCATAAAGAATCTTGCACTTGATGAAAACGCTTTCAAAGCCTGTTATGTCAACAGATTTTGTGAGCTTAGCAAAAATGAGTTCAGACTGCTCAAAAAGCTCATAGAGCAGGCCGACAAAGTGGTTACCCGCGAGATATTGCTTGAAGAGCTGTGGGATGACAGCGCTTTTGTCGACGACAACACCCTTACCGTCAACGTCACAAGGGTTAGAGACAAGCTGCAGCAGCTTGGCATAACCGACGCAATAAAAACAAAAAGAGGCGTTGGCTACCTTTTTGACTCTGAAGCGCTTACGGGTGAGGGCAAATGAAAAAAATTATTACGGGGTTTTTAAAAGACCATCTGCTATTTACCGCGATTTATCTTTGCGGCTGTTTTTTTATCATTCTTTTTTACATTCTTCTTACCAAAGGGGAAGTTGAAACCCTCTACCCTGTCCTTATTTCGGTTTTTGTTTATTTGATTTATCTTGTTATCGCCTGGTTTCGATATTACAAATTTAACCGCAGGCTGCCGAACGCCGTTAAAAACAAGGATTATGAGCTGTCACCGTCGACCTGCGAGCAAGCCCTTTCACAGCAAACAATTAACGGCATACACCAGTATTACACCGAGCTTATAGAAGAAACCCGCAGCAATATAGTAGATAAGGACCGCTTCATTTCCGAATGGGTTCACAATATGAAAACGCCCGTTTCGGTTATCAGCCTTATCCTTCAAAAGGAACAGGTTGGTTCCGACGACCTTGCGAACATTAAAGAAGAAAATGAAAAGCTGCTGAACTGTCTTGAACAAATACTCAATCTTTACCGCCTTAATGAATTTTCAAAGGATTATATTCCGGAGGCCGCCGACCTTACCGAATGCGTCAGAGAAGTTATCAACAGCAAAAAAAATCAGTTTATTTATCATAAGGTTTATCCCAAATTTGATGTTTCGGAACCGGTAACAGTTCTGACCGATGTAAAATGGAACAAAATGATGATTGGCCAGTTTGTTTCAAACGCCGTTAAATACTCCGATACGGCAGAAAAACCAAAAGACGTTTGGTTTAAAATCGAAAGGCAGGGCGGCAATGTGCTTCTGACCATCCGCGATGAGGGGATGGGGATTCCTGAATATGATTTAGACCGCATATTTGACCCGTTTTTCACGGGTGAAAACGGGCGCATAATAAAAAACAGCTCGGGGATCGGGCTGTTTATCTGCGCCGAAATTGCAAAAAAGCTTGGGCACAAAATTGATATACAATCAAAGCAGGGGGAAGGCACCACAATCACGGTTACTTATCTTGCAAAACTGTAAGGTTTCGAACAGGTAATTCAATGGAACAAAAAAGCGAGCTGCTTTAAAATTATATATAACGAATTAGATTTAAATTACAAGGAGGCAGCTCAATGAAAGTATTAAATGCGGTTGGAATAACAAAAACTTATGGCGGAAAAGAAAACACAGGTTCTACAAAAGCCCTGAACGGTATCGAATTTTCTGTTAACGAGGGTGAATTTGTAGGGGTAATGGGCCCGTCAGGAAGCGGCAAAACCACGCTTCTCAACATTTTGAGCGGCATTGACAATCCTACAACAGGAACGGTCGAAATTGCGGGCAAAAATATCGGCAAAATGCAAAAAGACGAGCTTGCTTTTTTCAGAAGGGAAAAAATCGGCTTCGTTTTTCAGGAGTTCAATCTGCTCGACAGCCTTACCCTTAAAGAAAATATTATGCTTCCCATGATTCTTGATAAAAAAGACAAAGAATACATGGAGGAAAAGGCAAACAAAATCATGTCCCTTTTTGAGATCGACACAGTCGGAGATAAATACCCCTACGCTGTTTCCGGCGGACAGCAACAGCGCGCCGCCGTCAGCCGCTCACTTGTCAACGACCCCGCAATCGTCTTTGCGGATGAGCCGACAGGCAACCTCGA
>DBTI01000024.1:1210-20768 GCA_002306975.1 Ruminococcaceae bacterium UBA1320 | reverse complement strand
TAAGACGTGGAGCGTGTGTTTGACAGTGTTGTTATTTTACGCGACGGCCAGATATTCCTGTATGACGAGGTTGATGTGGTTCGCGAAAAATACAAGAAATCGGTTGATGAGCTTTTCAGGGAGGTATTCAGATGCTACCCAAATTAATTAAGAACGATTTTAAATCCACTTATACTAGAATGCTGATGACCTTCGCGGTTTTCACGCTGCTTTGCATCATCATACCCCTTGTGATCATTCAGTTTCAAAAAACCGCAGCGATATTATATGTTTCATTAGCCTGTTCATTGGGTACCATGGCGCTATTCATACTTACGTTTGTTTTTTTGTTTGTACGTTATAACAGCAATCTTTACAGCAATGAGGGCTATCTCATGTTTACGCTGCCGACCAAGGGAAGAAATCTGCTCTTATCAAAGCTGATAACCTCTTTTATCTGGATAACGATAGCGACCGTGATTGCGTTTGTATCAATAGGCGTGATGTTTTACGCATACAGCACCGAACCGGAAATTGCAAGAGTTTTCTCAAAAATATTTGGAAGCTTTCAAACCACATCCCAAGCTGTTGTTCTATATATAATTGAATATATCCTCGGAACATTCCTGTGCTTTATGGAGTTATTCTTTGCGATAACTGTTTCAAAACTGCCGTTATGGCATAAATGCGGTGTTCTGATGGGGTTCGTGACATTCTTTGTAATTAATATCATGATGTCCATTCCAAACTGGTTTTATCAAAGCGCTTCAAATCAACTAAATGAACTGATAAGCGAAACGGTAAAAGCAACGGGTAATATAACGATATTTAGCAGCCTTTCTTCCGTTTACACTTGGAGTAATGAGTGGCTGAGTGTGTTGACTTCCGTAATATTCTGTGTGTTGCTGTTTGTCGGAACAACCCTGTTAATCGAGAAGAAAACTTCTCTTAAATAATATTTTGTCAGTGATCTCATATTTTTAAAAAAGAAAATAGGGGGATGTTCCTCTTGTTTTTTAAAAATAGCTATGAGACAATCGATAAAGGAAAGAGTGAGAAAAATTATGCCTACTGCAGTGCTAAAAACAGCCAATGTAAAAAAGATGATTGGCAAGCGCACAATTGTTTCCAACATCTCGCTTGAGCTTCACGCCGGAGAAATCTTTGGCTTCTTGGGCCCGAACGGAGCTGGAAAAACAACGACAATCCGAATGATTGTCGGGCTATCCAACATAACCGAAGGCAATATATTTATCAATGGCCATTCGGTGCGCAGCGAATTCCGCGAGGCTATGCGCGATGTAGGATGCATCGTTGAGAATCCTGAAATGTATAAATACATGTCGGGGCTTGATAATCTAAAAATTTTTGCAACGCTCTATGGCAACATAGACAAAGCGCGTATCGACGAGGTCGTAAAGATAGTCGGCCTTGAAAATGCCATAGGTGATAAGGTTAAAACCTATTCGCTTGGAATGAAACAGCGACTTGGAATCGCTCAGGCGATTTTGCAACGCCCGAAGCTTCTTATTCTTGACGAGCCGACCAACGGTCTTGATCCGGCGGGAATAAAGGCAATGAGAGCGCTTTTGCGCAATCTTTCTCAAAACGAAGGCATGACCGTACTTGTATCAAGCCATATTCTCGGCGAGATGCAGCAGATGTGCGACAGAGTCGGCATTATTAACCACGGTCAAATGGTTACGGTGAAAACTGTTGATGAATTGACCGGAATGTCACAGACAAGCGGCAAAGCGTCGCTTCTTCTACGCACCGGTGATAACGCAAAGTCTGCCGAAGTGCTTGTGGAGGCCGGAATCGAAAACCACGAAGAATCTGACGGAATACATGTAAACATCGCGGCGGATAAGGTGCCTGAAATGGTCAGGCTGCTTGTTGGCGCCAATGCGGACATTTTCGGAATGGACAGTATGGAATCGCAGTCACTTGAGGACGTATTCATGAAGCTGACGGGGGAGGAAAATAAGTGATGGGAAACTTTTTATCGCTTGTTTCTGTTGAAAATATAAAGCTGTGGAAAAGATTTTCCACAAAGCTGATGGTCTTAATCATCGTTGTAGTAGTATTTGGATTAAGCGGTCTTGTAAAGGCGGAACAGTCAATTGTTCAAAACCAGTTAAACGGCACTACTCAGACTACCAGCCAAGCAAGCGGCGACTGGAAGCAGCAGCTTCAAGCAACAAATGTCAGCTTGCAGCAGCAAATAGATACGGAAGAAAAAAGTACCGTGCAAAGAGAAAAGAACAATCTGGATACTTTAAAAATGGAGATTGCCAAAAACAATTACCGTATTGAAAACAATATGCAGCCGCAGAAGGACAGCGGGTTTTGGGATTGGATTTCTTCATTTGGGTTTGCTCCATTTGTCGCACTCCTTGCCATTATTGCTTGTTCAGGGCTTATAGCCGGCGAGTTTTCCGATGGAACGATGAAGACAATGATATCGCGCCCGTTTGCGCGCTGGCAGATACTCACTGCGAAATTCATTGTGGTTGCCGTTTATTCGATTATCCTTATGATTTTAGGGTATCTGGCCTTGCTTGGATCAATCGCCATATTTTTTGGCATCGGCGGAGCCGGTTCTCCAATGCTTCTGTGGATTGGCGGCAATGTGGTTAATGTCCCGGGCTTTGTCGGTTCGCTTATCACAAACGGTTTAGACTATTTATTTGTTTTGGTTTACCTTATCTTTGCCTTTGCGCTGTCTGCCGTTTCCCGTTCACGCGCGCTTGCCACAGGTCTTTCAATCTTCTTAATGTTTGGCGGATCCTTCATTGCGCTGCTTGCTCAGAATTTTGACTGGGGTAAATATATCTTCTTTGCGGATACGAGTTTCTCCGCATTTGTAATGAGTGGCGCACCGTTCTATGGCATAACGCTTGGGCTTGCTCTTCTCATTTGCGCAATCTACTGCGTCGGATTTATATTCGCCGGTTATTTCACCTTTGCAAAAAGAGATATAAGCTGAAAATAGCATAAGCGCACGAAATAAATTTCACCTGCTTTCGATTACTCAGATAAATAAATTGTTTCTGTTAAACAGAATAGTGTTATTGCCTGCGAATCCTTGACATGTCGGGGTTTACGGCATATAATAAACACGTATTTAAAAAGGCTATGGAACAGCGAAAGCTGTTCCATTTGGCTATTTGGGGAACTACCCAAATGGCTTCATATGGAAAAGCTGCGGCGGCTTGCGCGCGGTGTCTTTCCACAATTGCGCCTATAGGTTTTAACGGGAGGAAAAAAGATGGCACAACTCGCAAAAACATACGAACCGCAAGAGGTCGAAGACCGAATCTATAAATTCTGGCTTGACGGCGGCTATTTTCATGCTACGCCGAACGCGTGTGATGAAACAGGCTCGAAAAAGAAGCCGTATACAATTGTTATTCCACCGCCTAACATTACAGGCCAGCTTCACATGGGGCATGCGCTTGACGAAACGTTACAGGATATTCTGATCCGTTTTCGCCGCATGCAGGGCTTTGAGGCACTGTGGCTTCCCGGCACAGACCATGCTGCTATAGCCACCGAAGTCAAGGTTGTCGAAGCAATGGCAAAAGAGGGAATTTCAAAGGAACAAATCGGCAGAGACAAGTTCCTCGAGCGCACCTGGGAGTGGAAACGCAAATACGGCGGCCGTATCGTTGAGCAGTTGAAAAAGCTTGGCTCTTCCTGCGATTGGGATCGTGAACGCTTTACTCTTGACGAGGGTTGTTCAAAGGCGGTTCGCGAGGTCTTTGTGCGCCTTTACGAAAAAGAGCTTATCTATCGCGGCGAGCGCATTATAAACTGGTGCCCGCACTGCAAGACCTCGATTTCAGACGCCGAGGTTGAATATGAGGAAAAGGAAGGCTTCTTTTGGCATCTTCGCTATCCTCTTTCCGACGGCAGCGGGTTTATTCAGCTTGCCACAACGCGCCCTGAGACTATGCTTGGTGATACCGCGGTGGCGGTTCACCCGGAGGATGACCGTTATAAGACTCTTGTCGGCAAAATGCTCACTCTTCCGATTGTGGGAAGGCAGATTCCCATCGTCGCCGACGAATATGTAGAGCGCGATTTCGGAACCGGTGTTGTTAAAATAACTCCGGCGCACGACCCTAACGACTTTGAGGTTGGCTTGCGCCACAATCTTCCCGTTATCAATATATTGAACGAGGACGCCACCATCAACGAGAACGGCGGTCGTTTCCAGGGTCTTGACCGTTATGAGGCCCGCAAAAAGATTGTCGCCGAGCTTGAAGAGGGCGGATTCCTTGTTAAGACAGAGCCGATTAAACACAATGTCGGCTCATGCTACCGCTGCCACCATACTGTCGAACCCCGTGTTTCACGCCAGTGGTTTGTAAAAATGAAACCGCTTGCAAAGCCTGCAATTGATTCGGTGCGCGACGGCGAAATAAAGTTTATCCCCGAACGCTTTGATAAGATTTATTACCACTGGATGGAGAATATAAAGGACTGGTGCATTTCCCGTCAGCTTTGGTGGGGCCACCGTATCCCCGCGTGGTATTGCGCCGACTGCGGAGAAACCGTGGTCGCGCGTGAAGAGCCGCACACCTGCCCGAAATGCGGCGGCAAAAACCTTGCGCAGGACAACGACACGCTTGACACGTGGTTTTCGTCAGCTCTGTGGCCTTTCTCAACACTTGGCTGGCCGGATAAAACACCGGAACTTGATTATTTTTACCCGACCAGCACACTTGTAACCGGATATGACATCATCTTCTTCTGGGTTGCCCGCATGATTTTTTCCGGCCTTGAGCATATGGGCGAAGCGCCGTTCAACACAGTGCTTATTCACGGTCTTGTGCGTGACGACAAAGGGCGTAAGATGTCAAAGTCGCTCGGCAACGGCATAGACCCCCTGCAGATTATTGAACAGTATGGTGCCGACGCGCTTCGCTTTACGCTTGCGACGGGCAACAGCCCCGGAAACGATATGCGCTTTTCAACCGAAAAGGTTGAGTCGAGCCGCAACTTTGCGAATAAAATCTGGAACGCTTCACGTTTCATCATGATGAACTGCGAGGGCAGCGAGGTCGCCTACGGGTTGCCGACACAGCTTGAAACAGAGGACAAGTGGATTCTAAGCCGGTTCAACAACCTTTGCGCCGAGGTCACTGAAAATCTTGAAAAATTCGAGCTCGGTCTTGCGGTTTCAAAGCTTTACGATTTCATTTGGGATATTTTCTGCGACTGGTATATTGAGCTTGCAAAAACAAGGTTACAGTCGGACAATGCCGTGACCGCCGCTTCGGTGCGTCAGATGCTTGTTTATATAATGTCGAATACGCTGAAGCTTCTCCACCCGTTCATGCCGTTTATAACAGAGGAAATCTGGCAGACGCTGCCGCACGAGGGCGATTCGATCATGTCTGCGAAGTGGCCCGAATTTAACGCGAAGTACAACTTCCCCGAAGAGGAAGCGGCAATGGAGCGCGTTATGAACGCGATTCGGGCGATCCGCAACCGACGCGCCGAGATGAATGTTCCGCCGTCCAAAAAGGCGAGTGTTTATATCGAAACAGCTTTCAAAAGCGATTTTGAGGGTGGATCATCCTTTATCGAAAGGCTTGCTTATGCCGGAACAGTCAAGGTTGGCGACAGTTTTTCCATCGCCGACTCGGTGCAGATTGTAACAAACGCCGCGCGCATCTATATCCCGATGGGTGAGCTTGTTGATATTGAAAAAGAAATCGCCCGTCTTGAAAAAGAAAAGGAAAAGGATGCGAAGATGCTTGCGGGCATCGAATCAAAGCTTGGCAACGCCGGATTTTTGAGCAAAGCGCCGGAAAATGTTGTGGCTGCGGAGCGCGAAAAGGCAGCTAAACTTAATGAAAAGATTGCAATGATTGAGGGCAGCATAAAGGCTCTCAAAAAATAACAATAACAGTGAAGAATAAAAGGGGAGAATTCTCGGCTAATGAGAATCCTCCCCTAAATTTATATTCGCCCAATATTTATGCGGGCATCAGAAGAAGCGGCTAATTAATGTCGCCTTTATAATTTTTTCCTAGAGCCTTCTTCATATCTGCCAAATCCTCGCCGCTGCATTCTTCTTTGCCGTAGCGCGCCTTTTCATAGATATCCGTGGCACGATTCAAATCATATCCGGATTCGCCGGTCGATATTCCGGAAATTTTACCGGTGATTTCCCGGGGTGAATCGCAGGATTTTATGATTACGCCGATGCGGTGGGATTTTACATGCGTAAGGAACAACGTTCGAATTTGATCCCGGCGACTCTTGCCGTGCATAATGCCGCCAAGAACGCGGCTTATCTGCATTGTCTGTGCTTTTATATTTTCGGTCACGTCTTTCATCGAAAACAGGGAACGCCTTTCTTCGCTGATATCAAGCCCAAGCCTTTTGCAAAAGTTGATAACGAAACGGCTAAGTACGATTATCAAGAAAATTACCGCGGCGATGATTATCGCATATAAAAGGACCTTTAAGGTTATCGATAGCGCACTACTCAACACCGTTGGATTTGCTTTTTGATTATTAAAAGGATTATTGATTTTTGGTGGTAAATCCTGATTGGGTCTTGGCTTAAGCGGTTGACTGGTGTCTTGTGGAAACAAGAAATCGGTCAAAGCTGAATCAACACGATAAATACCGGTCATTCTGACGAATAGATAGGCAAAGACGGCTAGCACCGCCGAGCCTGCCAAAGTCCAGAAACCGAATAAAATCCCGGATATCTTGTTCGTTTTATCAGAGGCAGCTTTATTCCAATAGGAAAGGCAGACTGCTCCGCTTTTGTTGCGATAAATAACCAAGGCAGCGAAAACGGCCGCATAATCACCGATAATAAAGTACAAGAGTTCATTGAAGCCAAGTGTATAGGACAAGCAATAAACCAAAAAGCAGACTGCCGCGCTAACAAACAGAATTTTAATGCCGAGATAGGTATTACCGCCATATGATCTTTCAATCGTTTTATCCTGTTTGTGTAAAGAAACGCAGGCTGCGGCTATCGCTAAGCAGCAGGCGACGTAATCATGCAGGTATGCCTGAACCGCGAACATCACAGCGGCTGTTAAAACAACAAAGAGCAGAAACAAACCATATTTTTTAGCCGTATGCCGGCAGAATGTAGCCGCCATAAAATTGACCGGTACAAGCAGACAGGAGATATATGCCGCGATGCCCGCGTTCAAACAACGCAGCTGGAAAATGATCAGCGGCAGAACGACAAGAAAATAAATGAAATCCTCGGCATATTCAAACATCGGCGGCTTTTTTCCGGAGCTGTTCTTCCAGTCGTTGGACAGCGTGATCTTTTCACTGCCATATTGATTGCCGGCCATCAGTTTTCCACCTCGCAGATATACACGCCGCGGCGTTTTGTAAATTCGATGCCGCGGGATTTATCCTTTACTAGTATCCACTGAATACTAATCCCGGCGGCTTCAAGCTGAGTAAAGCGACGAATCAGTTCCGCTCCTGAATAGTAAGAAATCAGTATGTACTGGGTGCTTGAACTGCCTTTTCCAGACAGGCTTTCAAGAATACTGCCAAATGCAGAAGTCAGTTTTCCGGTGTCCAGCCGAGCCATTTTCCGCAGCAAACTAAAGTAATGGTCGAAGCCGCCTTTACAGCGCTCTTCAACTATGCCGCCGCTTATGATATCGGCGGCATTTGTTTTTAACCCTACGGCAATCCCGTTTTTAACAAGCCTTTGCGCCAGCATCGCCGCGATACGGATTACGTCTTCTTTAATCTCCTGACCGTCCCAGTTGTTATATCCGTCAAGATCAAGCAGAAGCATGACCTCCTGCGAGCGGGTGGAATGGAATTCGTTGACCTTGAGACCGCCGCTGCGGGCGGTAGCGTTCCAGTTGACCTTTTTTATGCTGTCGGAAGGGCTGTAGTCGCGTATGCCCCTGAAGAAAAATGGATCTTCAACCATGTTTCTGCGTGCGGTAACGTCGCCCACGACCTTTTTAAAGTCAATCTGAAACCGGCCGGTATCCTTGACATTCGGATAAACATAGATTTCATCTGAAGCATGGAATGAACGCAAAAGCTTTGCGGTAAAAAATAAATCGACAGCGACAATCTGCGCGTCTTCTATGCAGTAAAATCCGCGTCTCTCGGCCGTGAAAGGAATTCTTTTTATAACCTCTTCAAAAGAAAAGGCAGAAATCGTGTCCTGCCTGTAATAGTCGTGATCGGGAGCCGATTCGCCAATGCGGAGTCTGCAAGATGTTTTAAACTGAATTGTACCCGAAAAAACCGGCAGAAGCTTTCTGTTTGTCAGCGTTTCAACAATTTCGCCCTGTTCCCCTTCAAAGACCCCGCTGTTCCCGAAGGCAAGGCGTAAATCAAGGGCTCTGTCCCATCTTTTCTGGTAGAGACTTGATAATAAGAAATATACAGCAAGCAACGCAATAATAAGGAAAATTAGATACATGGGAACCTCCTTGCCAGTCGGTTAATTCTGACTATCCCACTTTTCCGACGGAAGGGAAAGTGAACCCAAAACTTCTTTAATCATTTCCGCAGCCTTTTCGCGATTGCTTTCGTAATCATCCCGTAAAACAAGACGGTGGGCAAATGCATGGGGAGCCAAATATTTGATATCCTCCGGTGTAACAAAGCTGCGCCCCGAAAGCAGGGCATATGCTTTGCAGGCACGCATCAGCGAAATGCTGCCGCGCGGGCTTATTCCGAGCGCGACGCCGTTAAATTCACGTGTTTTTTCCACAATAGAAATTATGTAGCGCATAAGCTCCGGATGTATATAAACACTTTGAGAGACTTCCTGCGCCGCCGTAATATCCGCGGCACTGCATACCGAAGAAAGCTCTTCGTAAGGGTTTGCGTTATCAAAACGGTTTAAAATCGTTATCGCGTCTTCGGTATTCGGATATCCAAGGCTTATGCATAAAAGGAACCGGTCAAGCTGGGCTTCCGGCAGCGGAAAGGTGCCCTGTGTCTCTACCGGGTTCTGGGTCGCTATTACAAAGTAGGGACTTTCGAGCGGATAGGTTGTTCCGTCAATCGTAACCTGCCGTTCCTCCATGCATTCCAGCAGGCTTGACTGTGTACGGGGCATCGCGCGGTTGATTTCATCAGCAAGCAGAATATTCGTAAATAAAGGGCCTTTGCGTAAAATGAATTCGCCCTGTTTCTGATTGTAATAATTAATGCCGGTAAGATCCGACGGCAGAAGGTCCGGTGTAAACTGAACACGTGTAAATCCGGCATCAATCGACTTTGCGAGGGATTTTGAAAGCATAGTTTTACCGGTTCCCGGTACATCGTCCAGCAGGATATGTCCCCCTGCAAATAGTGCGGAGGCGGTGAGCATGACTGCCTCGCCTTTACCGGAAATAATCTTATTTATATTAGACTGGATTTTTTCGCCGAGTGCGGTGGCTTCTGTAAATGTCATAGTTTATGTTAAAATACACCTTTTGAAGATGAATTTACCCCTTTCTTTTGATCTATTAATGCGATTATAAATCAAAAAATGGAAATTATCAATCATTAATCAAAAAGTTAAGTGAAAAGCTTGACACAGCTTATCTTTCTGTGGTATATTAATATTACCTCAAAAGGGTCTTTTTTTATGCTTGTTTTGACTCGGGCGAGGGAGGCCAAATTTTTCCGATTTTCGGGAGGTGCCGTTATGAGAGTAAAAGTAACAATGGCTTGCACAGATTGCAAACAGCGCAATTACAACACGATGAAAAACAAAAAGAATGACCCGGACAGGCTTGAAATGAAGAAGTACTGCCGGTTCTGCCGAAAGCAAACTCTCCACAGAGAAACAAAATAACACTTTTGTGTAAGGAGGGTTTTTGCCATGCCGGATGAAGTAAAGACAAAAGAAAAAAGCATTGAAAAAAAAGATAAGCCTCGTAAAAAGCGTACAGAAGGCCTCAAGCGTTTTTTTACTGAGACAAAGGCAGAGTTTAGAAAGATTATATGGCCGACACCGAAGCAAACATTCAACCAGACGGTTGTTGTGCTTCTTGCCATCATAATTATCGGCGCATTCATTTACGCCCTTGATTCACTGACCATGTTCGGTCTTGATGCTCTTCTCAAAAGATACTGATGCCGGTTGCCTGCGCTTTTTTCGCGGAGTTAGCTCAAAAGGTTTACGGCAAGCGCCGCCGCGGTCAAAAGTTTTCGGCGGTCTGCAATTTAATTTGCTGCATGGCGGCAGGATGGAGGCTTAAATGTCTGAAATAGCAAAGTGGTATGTCGTGCACACCTATTCCGGGTATGAGAATAAGGTCGCTTCAAATCTTCAGACAATTGTCGATAACCGCAGCCTTCAGGATGTTATTCAGGACATTAAGATTCCTACCGAAACAGTTACCGAAATCAAGGATAACGTCAAGCGTGAAGTAGAGCGCAAAACGTTTCCCGGATACGTGCTTGTAAAAATGGAGCTTAACGACGAGACATGGCATATTGTCCGCAACACACGCGGCGTTACCGGTTTTGTCGGATCGGGTTCTCATCCGGAGCCTTTGACAGACACTGAGGTTGATTCTCTGGGTGTCGACAAGCGTGAAGTAACGGTTAATTACTCGGTCGGGGACAGCGTACGTATAGTCGACGGGCCGCTTGACGGTTTCATTGGCAATGTGGATGAAGTAAACCTCGACAAGAATATTGTCAAGGTCATCGTTTCCATGTTCGGTCACGAAACGCCGGTTGAGCTTGAGCTTAATCAGGTTGAAGTGATCGGCTGACAGGCAGCGTATGTTGGCGCGCCGATGCGTTGCATCAGTGTGCCGGTTGTTTATTTTTGGCAGCACGCGGCTTTTGCCGCTTGTTATACGCGCCTGTGGCGCGTTTTTGTGGGAGGGTGGAATATTATGATCCACCCGCCATCTACCACGTATTAGGAGGTGCAAACTATGGCTCAGAAAGTAGTGGGCTTCGTCAAATTGCAGATTCCCGCCGGTAAAGCCACTCCGGCGCCACCTGTAGGTACAGCTCTCGGTCCTCACGGCGTCAACATTATGGCGTTCACAAAGGAATTCAATGAGCGTACAAAAGCAGATGTTGGTCTTATCATCCCGGTAGTTGTGACGGTTTATGCTGATCGTTCGTTCTCGTTTATCACCAAGACGCCGCCGGCTGCCATTCTTATTAAGAAGGCATGCGGTATCGATAAGGCATCGAGCGAACCAAACAAAACCAAAGTCGCAAAGATTACCAGGGAGCAGGTCAAGAAGATTGCCGAACAGAAAATGCCCGACCTCACAGCGGCAAGCATTGAAGCCGCAATGAGCATGATTGCAGGCACAGCCCGCAGCATGGGTATTGAAGTAGTCGACTGATGCTCCCGGGTGGGAGGAAAATTCCGCTATTAACCACTCAAAAGGGAGGTAGGTTCAAGTGAAACACGGTAAAAAATATGCCGACAGCGAAAAGCTGATTGACAAGGCTAAGTTATATGATTCAGGCGAGGCGCTTGAGCTGTGCTGCAAGACTGCGAAAGCTAAATTCGACGAAACAGTCGAAGTTCATGTAAGGTTGGGCGTTGATTCACGCCACGCCGAGCAGCAGGTTCGCGGTGCGGTTGTTCTGCCAAACGGCACAGGCCGCAATGTTCGCACACTCGTTTTCGCAAAGGGTGACAATGCAAAGGCTGCCGAGGCAGCAGGTGCCGATTATGTCGGTGCTGAGGAATTTGTCGCCAAGATTCAGAACGATTCATGGTTTGAATTCGACGTTGTCATTGCTTCACCCGACATGATGGGCGTCGTCGGTCGTCTCGGTAAGGTACTTGGCCCTCGCGGTCTTATGCCAAACCCGAAGGCCGGCACAGTTACACCGGATGTCGCGAGAGCAGTTACAGAAGCCAAGGCCGGTAAGATTGAATACCGTCTTGACAAAACAAATATAATCCACTGCCCGATTGGCAAAGCATCGTTTGGTACGGAGAAGCTCGGTGAGAACTTCGACACACTTCTCGGCGCAATTGTCAAAGCAAAGCCCGCAGCGTCAAAAGGCCAGTACGTCAAGTCCTGCGTCATAGCGACAACGATGGGCCCGGGTGTCCGCATCAATCCGGCTAAGGTTGGCGTATAAGCTTCCTCTTAAAACCGGTTGACAATGCGACGGTTCCATGTTATACTTTTAGGGTTGACATGGTTAAATAATCGTTTATCCTAAGACAGCAGGTGCCATATTGGCTTAAATTGTCCTGCCGAGGTGTAGCGCTTGCATTTTGCGCGTGGGTTTTCCCGCCGCAGTTTTAAAATGTTTGCTAAAGCCTTCGGCGTATGCCGAAGGCTTTTTTATTGTGCTGATTTGCACATAAGCGTACATCTTTTGTCTTCATAGGGAGGTGAAAGAATGCCAAGTGAAAAGATTCTTGCACAAAAGCAACAGGTAGTAACAGAGCTTGCAGGTAAGTTAAAGAGTGCGGTTTCCGGTGTGCTTGTCGACTATAAGGGTATTACAGTTGAACAGGATACTAAGCTGCGCGCCGAGCTTCGTAAAGCAAATGTTTATTACGCTGTAAAGAAGAATTCAATAATCAGCCTTGCTGCAAAGCAGATTGGTCTTGAAAATCTTGATTCAGCCCTTAGCGGCACAACCGCTATCGCAATATCAGATAACGATCTGATAGCTCCTGCAAAGATCCTCGCAAAGTTTGCTGAAGATAACAAAACGTTAAATCTTAAAGCAGGTTTCATCGAGGGCAAAGCGGTTTCCGCACAGGAAATCGGCGAGCTTGCAAAGCTGCCTTCCAAAGAGGTATTGGTTGCCAAGTTCCTGGGCAGCATGAACGCTCCGATCAGCGGTTTTGTCAATGTGCTTAACGGCAATCTGCGCGGCCTTGTCGTCGCTCTTAATGCCATCGCCGAGAAAAAGAGCGCATAAACGCTTAACGCTTCCCGGCAGACTCAATTCAAATTAAAACGCAGCGGGTAACAATCCCCGCCAAATTATTGGAGGTAAATTTATAATGGCTTCAGAAAAAGTAACAAAGCTTCTTGAGGAAATAGATACCCTTACCGTACTTGAACTTGCAGAGGCTGTAAAGGCTCTCGAAGAGAAATACGGCGTTTCAGCAGCAGCTCCGGCTGCAGTTGCAGCAGCTCCGGTTGCAGCTGCTGCAGCAGAAGAGAAGACAGAGTTTGACGTTGTTCTTGTTGAAGCGGGCGCTTCAAAGATCAATGTTATCAAGGTTGTCCGTGAAATCACAGGTCTTGGCCTTAAAGATGCTAAGGATCTTGTTGACGGCGCACCAAAGGCAGTCAAAGAGAAGGCTTCAAAAGCTGACGCTGATGACATCCAAAAGAAGCTCGAAGATGCGGGCGCAAAAGTCGAACTCAAGTAATTTTATTTGCAGTTCAAAATCCCCCTTGTGCATTGCACAAGGGGGATTTTTTGTGCTGTTTATTAAAAATTAAACGGCAAAGAAAAATAACCACATATATGCCGATAACAACCGATTGTTTAAATTGCATTGAAAACAAAATTAAAACTTCTATAATAAAAGCATAAACCATGGTTTTAAGAATGACGGGGAGTGTGTTAATGAAAGTTGAAATAAAACTGGAACAGGGGCTCTCAGAGCCGTATGCACAGATTCACACGGCAGAAATAACACCACAGATTCAAGAAGCAGTAAAGATACTCGGCTCCGCGCAAAACAAACTCATTACCGGCTGCAAGGATAAAAAAACTTATATTTTAAATCCGCAGGAAATTGTCAGCTTTTATTGTGAAGGACAGAATGTTTTCGCAAAAACAGAATCAGATAAATATAGCGTGAAAGCGCGGCTCTATGAGTTGGAGGAACAGCTTGCAGGCACTGCTTTTGTGCGCATCTCAAGCTCGGCGATGGCCAATATTGATTGTATCGACTGCTTTGAAATGAACTTTAACGGCACAATGCGCGTTCAATTTAAAAACGGCTCATCAGAATATGTTTCACGGCGCTATGTAAATAAAATTAAAACCTATCTTGGAATATAAACATTGGAGGTGTTATTATGAGTTATTTTAAAAAGGCTATGATATGGGGACTCAAATTTGGAATACCGATAGGTCTTGCAATAGGGTTTACTTTTATTCTGATATTTTCCGGAATTTACGGCGGGTGTTCAGCAACTTTTGGCTACCTGCTGAAACAATATGTGATAAGTGCAATTGTGGGTTTTGGCTGCTCGGCGCTGCCAGTTGTTTATACGATTGAAAGTTGGAGTAAACTCAAGCAGACGGCTGTGCATTTTACATCGATGATATGCTTATACATGCCATGTGCGATTATTGCGGGCTGGATGCCGCTGTCCCCCATCCCAATAGCGAGCTTTACAGCAATTTATATCGTAATTTATATTATGTACTGGTTTGCATTCTATTTTTATTGGAAACATAAAATCAGAAAACTTAATTCTGTAATAAAGGAAAAAATTAATTAATATACAAAAGTGCGCCTGCTTATCGGCAAGAAAAAAACCGATAGACAGGCGCACTTTTTATTACGAATAAAACTGATTATACTTACAGCGCGGATTTTATTGTGTTGCAGATAAGTTCAATAGTCTTAGCGTCGAGATAGGGGTGGAGCGGCAGTGAAAGCACACGTCCGCATATTTCAGTCGCGACAGGATAATCCGCATCGTCACAGGCAAGCTCAGCAAAAGCCGTTTGCGCGTGCAGCGGTTTGCGATAATAAATGTTTGACGGAATCCCTGCGGTCTTGAGGGTATCGCTGACTTTTTGGCGTTCGGCGCTGTCTTTTAAAAGAATACTATACTGTGCCCAGCTTGAATAATAACCGGCTTTGATGGTTGGCGTTACAACACAGCCGTCGAGAAGCTCACTGTATTTTTTGGCGGCGGCGTTTATGTTTTCAAGTTCGCTGTTTTGCAATGCCTCAAGCTTGGGTAAAAGAATTGCTGCCTGAACCGTGTCAAGGCGCGAATTTAAACCGATAATCACATTGTCATATTTGTCCGTACCCTTGCCGTGAACGGCCAAAGAACGCAGATATTTTTCCAATGTGTCGTCGTTTGTAAAGATTGCGCCGCCGTCACCGTAACAGCCAAGCGGTTTTGCGGGAAAAAACGATGTTGCCGCCGCGTTGCCGAAACTTCCGGCTCTTTTGCCGCTAATAGCGCCGCCAAAGCCCTGCGCGGCGTCTTCAAGCAGAAGAAGGTTATATTCTTGTGTTATTTTTTCAATTTTTTGATAGTTCGCAGGCTGACCAAAAAGGTCGACGGGAATAACCGCCTTTGGTTTCAGTTTTTTTTGTGTGATAGTTTTTTCAATAGCTTTTTCAAGGCATATTGGGTCCATATTGTAAGTATCGCATTCAATATCAACAAAAACAGGTGTTGCGCCAAGCCTTGCGACAACCTCCGCAGTTGCAAAAAAGGTGAAATCAGGCACGAAAACAGCATCGCCCACGCCGATGCCCCATGCCATAAGCGGCATAAGCAGAGCGTCTGTGCCGCTTGCACAGCTCACGCAATGTTTAACGCCGACAAACTCGGCGAGCTTTTGTTCCAAAAGCTTTACTTTACCGCCGGATATAAATGAGCTGCTGCCGATGACTTCGGCAATGCCCTCGTCTATCTGTGGTTTTAGCGCAGCATATTGCGCTTTAAGATCCCGAAATTCCATTTTACATTTCTCCATAAGTAAAATTATAAGTTATATATAGCACATACGTGCGTCGCATCGTGCGTTTGCGTTAGCATAATTTCCAGCACAGATGTGCGACGCGCTATGGCGTTTAGCCGCACCTATACACAACTTTTCACATCTAATCTATTATACCTCTTTTGTGTCAGAATGCAAAAGATAAGATTATAATTTGATACAAATAAAAGTCACCTCACAAAATTTGTGAGATGACTTTTATGCTTCTTCATTAAAAATTAAATTGCTATAGGAATCAGCCTCTTAGATAACGTTCAATGCAGCTGACGGCATCAACTGTCGCTAGCCCTCCCGATTTTGTGACAAGGCGGATATTCTTGCCGTGATAGTTGAAAAGACAAACCGGCACGCCGACGGTTATTTCATCGGCAACAGTAACAGCTTCGCATTTAATCTGCCGCAGCAAAGCAAGCACTGTGTCACCGCCGAAAACTGCGATGTTTGACGTTTCATCAATCAGCTTTTCACCAAGCTGTGCAAATATTTCCGCTATATTATCATGAACATCAACATCCGATTCATCTTTCGCAACCTTGTCAAAAGCGGTCAGATCGTCTTTTGATAAAGCAGTCGCTATGATTGCCGATTTGCCGCTTTTAATTGTATTTTTGACCTCGTTAAACAGCTTTTCAAGAGCGCCGACATCTGGGTGCAGCTTAATCTCGGGAGAGAGCACAAATATCGAGAAGCCGTCGGACCGGGCGCGGTTAAGCTGGTCAAAGGTCACACGGTTTGCGCTACCGCTCAAAATGATAAGCGGATGGTTGTCCGAATTGTTGCCGATAGCGTCATTTGAAAATGTGATATTATCAGCGAAGGTGGCGGCAAAGCCCGCGCAGCCGGCGGTAATCTTGTTGCAGTTTTTCTCATGCAGCATTTTCCCAATCTGTGCAAGAGCCTCGTTATTTTCGCAGTCAAAAACGCAAACCTCAGCGTCGCCTTTGTCAAATGAAGCGACCTTATCAACCGGAACTGTTTTTACCTTTATCGCACAGTCTGATGAAAGAATTGTGGAGACATCGCTGTGTGTCATCGGGTTAAGCGGATCGTCACGGAAAACCGACTTTTCAAGAGGCTCACCGTTGACATATTGTAGTCCGCCAACAGTTGTGCGACCGGCATCGGGAAATGCGGGGATAAACATAACAGGCATGTGCAGAAAATCTCTGGCGGCTGCAAATACTGCTGAAATATTGCCGCGCAGCGCCGAATCGGTTTTAATGTAAAAGTATTCCCATTGCCCGTCAAAGCATTTGAGAAGATCAATAGTTTTATTATAGGCGGTTATTGGCGTATCATGGCGTGTATCTGTGTTTACGATTAAAACTTCACAATCGGTTATATTATGACTCTGTTCCTTTTTGAAATCGACCATGATCCGAGTTTTAATGCGATGTCGTGAAAGCTGTACACCGGTATCCATAGCGCCGGTGAAATCATCCGCAATCATTAATAATTTCATTCAGTCTACCCCGTTTTTACTGTTTTCTATATTATAGACGTCGTACCCTATTAAAGTACATAGATAATTGTGTATTAATTCTGTGATTTTGTACACACAGAAAAGGCCATATCCATTGGGTATAAAATTACAGGTTTCGTGTACAAAATTCCGTTGTGCTGATGGCTTAACTATGTAATAATATAGACGTTCAGAAGTATATCAATGCAAAAAAATCACACGCTTTGAAATTTATCTGAACAGTTTATGTTTTTTATTACATTTTATTAGACATAAAAATATAAACAGGCGAGAAGGTTGGAATAAACCTTTGAAGTCTGAAACGGAGGAACGAACATGCCAGATTTCCAGATGAAGCTGCCAGCATGTGTTTATGGCGGAGCGGGCAGTACCCAACAGATATCCAACATCCTCTCAAAAGAGCAAGCAAAAAAGGTACTCCTTTTTACTGACCCGGGTGTCCGCGGCGCAGGTCTTTGTGACAGCACGCTCGCGTTGCTTACAAAATGCGGCGTCGCCTATACGATAATAGACAACCTTGCAAGCGAACCATCGGTCTATGACGTAGACAATATGATGAAAAAGGTTGAAGAGGCAAACGGCGATTTGCTCATCGCGATCGGCGGCGGCAGCGTCATGGACGCGGCTAAACTTGCGGCAGTGCTCAAAGGCGCTTCTTACACAGTGCATGAGCTTGTAAAAGACCCGACACTTGCGAAAAAATGCATGAAAACAGTCATGCTCCCGACAACCTGCGGAACAGGCTCCGAAGCGACCTGCAACTCAATCGTACTTGTGCCGGAGGAAGAGCTGAAGGTTGGTATAGTCAACGATGCGCTTATTCCGGATTATGTTGTTCTTGATCCTGATTTAATTGCAAAGCTTCCTAAAAAAATAATTGCGGCAACCGGTGTTGACGCACTCGCGCATTGCGTCGAGTGTTTCACTTCAAATAAAGCAAACCCGTTCAGCGATACCTATGCGATTGCCGCCGCAAAGCTCATTTTCAGCGCGCTCAAACGCGCATATGCCGACGCTGGTGATATGGAAGCAAAAACCGATATGATGCTCGGCGCGTTCTATGCGGGCGTGGCGATTACATCTTCCGGCACAACGGCGGTTCATGCGCTCTCTTATCCTCTCGGCGGTAAATATCACATTGCGCACGGCGTCTCAAACGCAATCATGTTCGTTCCGGTCATGCGTTTTAACAAGCCGGCATGTGCGGAGCGTTTCGCGATACTGTGCGACACAATCAATCCCCAAATGATTTCCGCTTCTGTTGATGAAAAGGCGGATTATATAATTGAGCGTATTGCGGATATCGTAAAATTCACCGAGATTCCAAGCTCACTCAAGGAGTTCGGAGTGCCGGAGAAAGATCTTGACTTTCTGGTAGAATCAGGCAGCAAGGTTACACGCCTTTTAAACAACAATATGCGCAAGCTCAGCCTTGACGACATCCGTAATATTTACAAGCAGGTTCTTTAATACTATAGCAATAACAAAAATAGCGCGGAATAGTTTTGATATCTCCTCCGCCGGAAGCGGGGAAGATATCATCCCGTTCTTATTTGAAATTGCAATAAAGGGGATAAACTAATGTCTAACTTACCGATTCTGGGCATTACAATGGGCGACCCTTCGGGCATAGGCCCCGAAATCTCCATTAAGGCGCTCGCTGACAAAAAGATATATGAGGAGTGCCGCCCGATTATGGTTGGCGACGCGAAAACGCTTGCAAAAGCGGCACAGATTGTCGGTCATCCTGAATTAAAGATTAACGCGGTGCACGATGTTGCAGACGCGAAGTTTGAGTTTGGCACAATTGATGTCTATGACCTTGAAAATGTAGATATAGACAAGCTCGAATACGGCAAGGTTCAAAATATGGGCGGCAAAGCGGCGTTCGAATGCGTTAAAGCGGTTATTGAGCTCGCTCTTGCCGGAAAAATTGACGCGACCATAACAAACCCGCTCAATAAAGAAGCATTGAACTCAGCGGGCTTCCATTACTCAGGTCACACAGAAATTTACGCAGAGATGACCGGAACAAAAGATTATTCCATGATGCTTGCGGACGGAAATCTGCGCGTTGTTCACGTCTCCACACACGTTTCGCTGCGCGAGGCATGCGACCGTGTTAAGAAGGATCGTGTTTATAAGGTGATAAAGATCGCTAACGAGGCTTGCAAAAATCTCGGCATAGCGAACCCGCGCATTGCTGTTGCCGGTCTTAACCCGCACTGCGGCGAAAACGGACTGTTCGGAACAGAAGAGGCACAGGAGATCACACCGGCAATCGAGCAGGCAAAAGCCGAAGGCGTCAATGTAGAAGGGCCGATCCCGCCGGATTCTGTATTCTCCAAGGCTCGAGGCGGTATGTATGATATCGTCGTTGCAATGTATCACGATCAGGGGCATATTCCT
>DBTI01000024.1:0-974 GCA_002306975.1 Ruminococcaceae bacterium UBA1320 | reverse complement strand
GTATCACGATCAGGGGCATATTCCTCTTAAGGTTGTCGGCTTTGTCTATGACCAGAAAGAGGGCAAATGGCAGGCGGTTAACGGCGTAAACATCACGCTTGGCTTGCCGATAATCCGCAGCTCGGTTGACCATGGCACAGCATTTGACCAGGCAGGAAAAGGCGTCGCAAATCAGTCGAGCCTTGTTAACGCCATCGAATATGGCATCCTGCTTGCTAAAAATAAAAAAGGAGTAAACAAGTAATGAAAATTGAAGGTATTATTCCTGCGATTGTAACCCCAATGAATGAAGACGAATCCATAAACGAACAAGAGCTCCGCAATCAGGTAAACCGCCAGATTAATGCGGGCGCGGACGGCGTCTTCTGCCTTGGCACAAACGGCGAGGCTTATATCCTCAGCCGTGAGGAAAAAGAGCGCGTTATCTCAATCTTTGTTGAAGAAGCAAAAGGCCGTGTTCCTGTTTACGCCGGAACAGGCTGCGTAGGCACAAAGGATACCATAGCTTTTTCACAGAAGGCTCAAGGGCTCGGCGCAGACGCTCTTTCAATAATCTCGCCATATTTTGCGGCTATTTCACAAAACGAGCTTTACAACCATTACAGCGCGATTGCACAAAGCGTTGATCTTCCAATTCTCATTTACAACATGCCTGCGAGAACAGGCAACAATGTTGATTACACAACAGTCGAGAAGCTTACAAAATTCAAAAATATCGCCGGCGTTAAAGATTCAAGCGGCAATTTCGATAATATGCTGCGTTATATAGAAGCAACCGACCCGACGACCTTCTCGGTTCTTTCCGGTAACGATTCACTCATCCTTTGGAATCTTCTCGCGGGCGGCAAGGGCGGCATCACAGCCGTTGCAAACATCCTGCCGGAAATCATGATGAGCATCTATAAGTATTGGAAAGCCGGAGACTTAAAGGCGGCAAAGGCGGCACAGGATTCGATTCGTCCGATCCGCGACTG
>DBTI01000010.1:3729-3973 GCA_002306975.1 Ruminococcaceae bacterium UBA1320 | reverse complement strand
AATCAGATGTGCGTACGGGCTCAATGCAGTCCTGCCACGGGACGGGGGGGCGCGACCCTCAATCACCGATGGTATGTCCTCCGGCCCGTAGCCTTTTCCGAGCGTAGAGGAACGCAGGCGCGTAAACCGTTCCTGCCCCTTTGCACGAAAGCTGATCGTGCCGCCGCGCCCGTGTTGTACCTCGTAGCCGGCTTCTGCCATAGACTTCAAAAAGGCATCCATATCCGGCGGCTTTTCGGCAAGG
>DBTI01000010.1:0-3602 GCA_002306975.1 Ruminococcaceae bacterium UBA1320 | reverse complement strand
AGGAACGGAGCCGGGTAAACCGTTCCTGCCCCTCGGCCCGGAAGCTGATAACGTCGCCGCGCCCCTGTTTTACCTCATAGCCAACAGCGGCCATAGACTGTAAAAAAGTGTTCATATCCGGCGGCTTTTCGGCAAGGCAAGCGTCTATTTGCACTTTCAGCCGTTCCTGAAATGTCGGCGGTCTGTTATCGCCCCGCCATTCGCCATAGTGCTTGAATTTTCCCTCGCTGTGTAGCTTCGGATGAGCGATATAGGACAGGCCGTTTTCAAGGCAAATCCGGTCGGAGAGCCGACGCACGGCCCGCGCAGAACCGATAAAATCCCGAAATTTCCGGGTACAGTCAAGGCTTGTGGAGTTGTAGTAAATATGATTGTGGATGTGATGCCTGTCGATATGTGTGGTGACAAAAAAAGCGTGATTGCCTTTTGTCCAGCGCATTGCCGTTTCATAACCTATCCGGTTGGCTTCCTCCGGCGTGATCTCGCCGGGAAGGAACGCCTGCCGGATCTGATAGCAGAGGATGTCCGCGTCTCTTTTTTGCTCCCGGCCCGTGATTGCTTTGTACCGCGCCTTGCTCAACAGAAATTCCGCGTCGGCGGTTCTCGGGTCGCACATGTAGGCGGAAATCAGTTCGCCGTCCCGCGTTTTCGTCGGGTTCCGCCCATAATCGAAGCTGTCAGTAAGGGATTGCGCAATGGTTTCCCCCTTGCTGATATGGCGCGCTATCAGGCGCGTGGTCGCCATGCGCCTACCTCCTTTCCCGCAAAAAACAACTTCGGGCCAAGTTGGCCCGAAGTTGTCCCAATGCATTTTCAGCCCATAATATAGTCCCGGAGCAGATAGTTCAGACCGTTTAACCTGTCGATCAGCCATTCCGCTATGGCGGGGATGCCGAGAGGGGAAATGAGGAACGAGAGCGCCAGAATCACACAGCCCTCGAACCTTTCCCCGGCGAACAGCATGATAACGCCGATGAGTGCCCCAATCCCAGAAACGATCTCCAGAAACGTCACGGCATAGCAGAATAAAAAGGTCAGAACAGGCACGATGATGGTCAGTACCAACATAAACGGTACGGCAATCAATTTGAACAGGATTTTCATAAATGCAGCCCCCTTCATTGGTTCCTTATATTTCTTCTATCTGTATTTTACCATTTGTGAAGGGAGTCAACAATGTTGTCGAGGCCGCACCGATCTTGTCCTATGACTTCGGATTAAGTTGGTTCGAAGTTATAGGCGTTGAAGAAAATACCAATTAGATGTATAATGTTTCTACAGTAATATGTGACACCTTATCGAAGCCCGTTCTGAAAAATGAGCCACAATGAAAGGAGTGTGCAGTTGTGAAAATCAACTTCAGATCTATTGTAGACGCACATAAACTGCCAACAAGTTCGCCTCTTTTACCTCTCTTTGAGGCCATTATTAATTCTATTCAAAGCATTGAAGAGGCAAAGATCAGTAATGGGCAGATTGATATAAAGGTCATACGAGAGCTTTCACTGATCCCCAAAAACAGCTGGGAAACTGATATTGATTCGTTTGAAGTTATTGATAACGGTGTTGGTTTTACTGATAAGAATTATGCATCTTTTGATATATATGGTAGTGATTATAAACTAGCCTTTGGTTGTAAGGGCGTCGGAAGAGTATTGTGGTTGAAAGCTTTTTCAACCATACTTATTGAGAGTACATATTTAGCGGATGATGGAAAATATTACGACAGAAACTTTAACTTTTCTATTTTAGAAGAAACCAAATTGATTGGAAATCCGATAAGTTCTAAAACGCAAACCGGAACTAGAGTGGTATTAGATGGTTACATTCAAAAATACAAAAACAAATGTCCAAAGAGAATTGACACTCTTGCTCGCGAAATTATGAATCATTGCTTCGCTTATTTGGCTCTTGATAATTGTCCTAGAATAACAATAAGTGATGAACAGGATTCAAGATGCATTAATACAATATTTAACGAATCCACAAAAGGGAAATTGAGTGTAAAGGAATTTCAAGTCAACGGTAATTCCTTTAGCATTATAAGTGCCAAAAATTATGCAGCTACGAACGACAAACATTCACTGCATTTTTGTGCTCATAAACGGGAAGTATTTGGCGATAATCTCTCAAATATTATTAAAGAACTAAGTGGAAAGTTGTTTAATGATGATGGCGAATTTATTTATAGTGGGTATATTACCGGAAAACTATTGGATGAAAACATAAACAGTGAGCGAACTGAGTTTGCTTTTGCAAAGAGAGAACAAAGTGATCCTGATGAAAGCGAAAGTGATGAGCAGCTAGAAATGGAAGATACGCGTTCCACAAACTCTGTATCTAAAAAAGAAATAGTGGATGCAGCAGTACCAATTATTAGAGAATTTCTTGGTGATGAAATTGCTGCCTATAACATTCAAAGAAAGGATCGCATTGAGCATTATGTATATAGTCAAAATCCGCGTTATCGATCTTTGCTAAAACATAATAGTGAATGCATGGATAAAATTCCTCTAACAAGTGATGACCAAAGGCTGGAACTTGAACTGTTTAAGCAAGAACAAACATATAGACTGCAATTGAAAAAAGAGCAAAAAGAATATCTGGATGAAAATGTTGACAACATTCAGAATTATTCAGATTATGAGAGCAGATGCTCAAATTATCTGCAAAAGGTTTCAGATTTAGGAAAAGGCGATTTGGCTGACTATATCACTCATAGAAAAGTCATGCTCGATATTCTCGCCAATAACTTAAAATTCACAGACGAAGAAAAGAAAAAATATGCTTTGGAAAAAAGTATACACAACCTTATTTTTCCTATGATAACTACATCTGATGATATTGATTATAATAAACATAACCTCTGGATAATTGATGAAAAGCTTGCATATCACTATTATTTAGCATCTGATAAACCAATATCAACGTATAAGGATATAGAAAGTGATTGTCCCAAAGAGCCTGATATAGCAATCTTTGAGCCCGCTTTTGCACTTACGGGTGACTCAAAGGACGCTGATATAAACAATATTACTATTATTGAATTCAAGCGTCCTGGCCGTAGCGATGAAGATTGTGTTGACCAAGTTGTAGGCTATATAAAACGAATTAGAGATGGTCGCTGTAAAGATAAGGATGGTCGTGTGTTAGGCGAAATGAATGGTAAGTTCATTCGTTTTAGTTGTTATATTCTTTGCGATATAACAGTTAAAATGTCAGAGTTTTTGGAAGGACGTAATTTTAGGAAAACCCCAGACGGAAATAGTTATTATCAATATTATGACGGGTATAACGCTTATATTGAGGTTTTGCCATACAGCAAAATGATTAATGATTCAAAACGGCGAAATAAGATATTATTTGATCGTTTGTTCTGCCAGTAATCAATTACGACTTCGGGCCAAGTTGGCCCGAAGTCGCTAGCATAAAGGAAAAGCGGGGAGCGGCGGCAAATCTGCCTCCGCTCCCCGCCGTCGTTATTGCTCTACCACCGCCGCAAGCTGTTTGGGAACATCGGATACCCGGCCCCACAGCGCCCTTTAGTGTTTTTGCAAAGCCGAGATTTATGACTGGGTCACTGCGTGGTGCGTCGCGCGCAT
>DBTI01000286.1 GCA_002306975.1 Ruminococcaceae bacterium UBA1320 | reverse complement strand
CTGCCGGAGGTGTTGTTGCCCTCAAATTTAAAATAGATCTTCGCGGGTGTACCAAGCGCCTTTTCGAGATTAAAAGCGCGCATCAGCGGAGACGGGCGATACAGCTTGTAGAAATCGAGAATCTCTTCGGGAATGTCAATATAGCGGGTGTCATTGTCCATCTCCTGCTGCGCGAGCTTTTCGCAAAAAACCGGATAGAGTTCCTCGACTTTTGCGGGCTTGCCGGTGCCGGGGTTGAGCAGCGGGTCCGGTTTTTCCTTCATGTCGGCCCGCAGATTGTACCATTGCTTCGGCATTTGATCCTCGGTCAGAATGACCTTGTGCGGAATTTTCTTTGACATAAACAGTACCCCTTTCTTATTTGAGAGAATTTCTTTACGAAACAAAAAGACCCTTGTCCCCAGTATTTCTACTGAGACAAAAGTCTATACTTTTGCGGTGCCACTCAGTTTGATGCGTCTTACAACGCATCCACTCTACCCCCATACAAACATACAGGGTTCCTTTATAACGGGTGGAATCCCCGTCAGGTATTACTAAGCGTTAACGCAACATAAGGAGTGTTAACGCAGTTCCCCCTGCCCTCATAAGCCCATTCGGCCCGGCCTTTACCGCCGCAATCCCACTGTCTGCGGCTCTCTTTGCGTAAATAAACCGTGCGTACTCTTCTCATTCTCCGGTTTGTGATTATGCGTTTATCATATAATAGTTCCGGGCAAATGTCAATACATCTTTTTTCCATTTTCCGGGCACTTGAATCAACCTGCGCTGAATGCTATAATCAGCTTAACAAATAGAAAGCAGGTGCTTTTATATGATTGAATCTGAAAAACGCCCGGATATAAAGCCCGCGTGGTCGCTTGTGGAAAAACTATTGCAGGCAGTCTGTGCGATCATCCTCGCGGTGCACATCATTCTGCTCATAAAAGTATGGAATATATTGCCCTCAAGTATGCCCACCCATTTCGATTTTTTCGGAAAACCGGACGGCTACGGTTCAAAGAATACGATGCTGATGCTGCCCATTATGTCTTCGGGCCTTTATGCGATGCTGACGATTCTTGAGCGCTTCCCCAAAATCTACAATTATTCCGTGGATATTAACGAGCTCAACGCGGCGTTTATGTATCAGACTGGTCGGGAAATGATGGTCGTACTGAAAACCGTCATCGTCGCGATTTTCGCTTATATCGATTTTGCCACGGTCGAGACGGCAAGAGGTGCTTGGAACGGCCTTTCTCCATGGTTTCTCATTGTCTCTTTAGTCATCCTTTTCGGTTCGATGATCTATTATATTGTAAGGATGAAAAGGCACAAAGACAATCCGCATATTATATAGAATAAAAGCGGCGAAAAGCGCCCGGGATAAAATTCCGGGCGCTTTTTGCTATATGATATACTTTGAGGGGGCAAATTTATTTGAAATACCTGTTTAAAAGGCCCTTGAACGCCGAACCATGGCGTGCTTCGTCCTTGCACATCTCGTGGACGGTGTCGTGGATGGCGTCGTAGTTGAGCTTCTTTGCCAATGTCGCAAGATCCTTCTTGCCCTGGCAGGCGCCGAACTCGGCCTCTACCCGCATTTCAAGATTCTTCTTGGTGTCGGGGACGACGACCTCACCGATGAGCTCCGCGAACTTGGACGCGTGCTCCGCTTCCTCAAACGCAATCCGCTTGTAGGCTTCGGCGACCTCGGGGTAGCCTTCCCTGTCCGCCTGACGGGACATGGCAAGATACATCCCCACTTCGGAGCATTCGCCCGCAAAGTTGGCCTTCAGACCTTCCATCACCTCGGGGTCAACGCCCTTGGCGACACCGATCTTGTGCTCGTCGGCCCAAGCTAGGCCGTCTTCCTTTTTCTCATAGAACTTCGCGCCGGCCGCGCCGCATTGGGGGCACTTTTCCGGTGGCTGATCGCCTTCATGAACATAACCGCATACTGGACATACCCATTTTTTCATAATAAAAACCTCCTGAATTTATATTAAAATACTATTGCTGACAATTTCAGTAATTCCAATCAAGATAGGGAAAGGATGATTTTCTAACTCCCGACTCCGTCGAAAATAAAAAAATTTATTGAATTTCATTCTTAACCGGAATGGCTGTAGATGTTTCATCATCTTTTAAAATCTTTGAAAAGTTTATTGCCCCAAGCTCGGAAAGAAGATTTTTCTGAACAGAAGAGAGAGCCCGGTGGATAACGCAGGTTTTCGCCCGCCCGGCGTTGCACATTTCTTCGGATTCGAGGCATTTGTTCACATAGATAGGGCCTTCGATTGCTTCGATCACGCCGCGAACCGTAATTTCCTCCGGCGGCCGCTCAGCCGCGTAACCTCCGCCATAACCCATGTATGATTTTACGATTCCCTCGACCGTCAGTTTGCGCAGCAGCTTTAAAAGAAACCTCGGCGGAATATTCTCATGAGCTGAGATGATCTTCGCCTCAACACGCTTGCCCTGACCGCACTTATAAAGGTAAAAAACAACCCTGAGTGCATAGTCGCCTTCTTGTGTTATTCTCATTGTCTCATTCTCCATTTAAAGTAACTACACCAAATCGGTGTAGTTATAATATAAACCTTATTTTGCCGCGTGTCAATACTTTTTTATAAAAAAATATATCACAATGATTATTGTGACATATTTTTACTTTTATGCTTTATATCTTTGCTTTATAACACCGGCGGATACGGTGCCGCGCTGTAAAACCCGACTAGTCCGTTTTCTGGTGCGATAGAAGGTTGCGAGAAAGGCGAAAAGGCAAACCGCCAAGGCACTGATTATAAAAGGAACTGTGTTAACATTTTCCACTGCTGGCTCTGTTTCTGTTTTTTGTGTACTTGTTACTGGATCAGGGGCAACGGGAGGGGCGCTTTGTGTAATTACAGCGGCCGGTTTTAGAAAATCAGCAGGTTTTTCACTGGACGCAGGCAGCGCGAAACCATAATCAAGCAGCGCCACCGTGTCGTTATAGGCGGCATAAGAATTGTTATCACTTTTCATAACAACGCAGATAAGCGTACGGCCGTTTTGCTTTGCAACCGTGACAAGGGTATGCCCCGACATCGTTTCCCAGCCCGTTTTGCCAGCTATTACGCCCAACCTTTTATATTTTTCATATTTCATCATTTTGTGCAGAGTTTGATAGGCAACGGTTTGTTTTCGCATATTTGTCGTGGGCATTGTATATGTCAGTGCGCCGAAATATTTCATAAGGGTCGGGCTTTCAAGCGCTTTCTTTGTAATGATCGCCATATCATAAGCGCTGGTTAAATTGTTTACGTCCGGCAGCCCGTTGGCATTTGAAAAATGCGTGTCTTGAGCGCCAAGCTCTTTTGCCCTTGTGTTCATCATGTCTACAAAGTTGTCAATCGTACCGCCTGTGTGCAGCGCAAGCACATTTGCCGAGTCGTTTGCCGACGCTAAAAACATTGTATATAGCGCTTCTTCCTGCGTTACCTGCTCGCCGCCGGCAAGCCAAATACGCGCGGCGTCGCCCGGCATACCTTTTTGTATATCGTCCGGTGCAGTAATAACGTCGGTATCGTTGCCGTTTTCCACCGCAAGAAGACCCGTCATAATTTTTGTTATACTGGCAGGGTACATCTGCTTATGCATGCTCTTTTGATAATAAATACGCCCCGAATCAGCGTCCGCGACAATAGCGGTCTCCGCCGTAATGCCCGGAGCGGTAGTTTGCGGAATCGCGGTTTGTGAAGAAGCGGTCTGGGCGCTGACGCTCATGCCGCTTAATATATATGTAAAAGAAAATATTAACGTAAAAACAACTAAAAGCTTTTTGTTCATAAACACCTTCCTGCCATGAGCCTAACCTACATAAACTCTTACTTTTCTACAAAATTTTATCATAATCAGCGGGGATTTTCAAGATGATTTATCTTACGAGTAGGCGAAAATGCGGTTTTTAATATTATTTTTATTTCAGTTTATAAGTTCCGCCATGTGCTAACTTTGTCCCTTATGTCACTACAGTTTACTTTTTTGTTTAAAAAATAGAGTGGAACGCTCGTTGCGGTGTAAATGGCAGGGCAAAAATTGGCACAGAGATTCTTTTGAAAAACAGGAGTAACCCACCATTGGCATAAGCGACAATTTTATTTCCAGTAACATGCACTTTTAAACAAAATAAATTTTTATTTCTTTTCATCTAATATAATGTTATAATATAAGTGAATTGTAACATCAAGAGGTGCAAATAATGGAATTCATTAACAAGATTTTTGGTTCGCACAGTAAGCATGAGTTGAAACGCATACGTCCGATAACTCAAAAAGTTCTCGACCTTGAGGATATATACACAAACATGACAGATGAGGAGCTTAAGGCAGTCACTCCCGCGCTCAAGCAGAAGATTGCAGACGGCACGGAGCTTGACGATATTCTGCCCGATGCTTTTGCGGCTGCCCGCGAGGCGGCTTTTCGTGTTCTCGGCATGAAACCTTTCCCTGTTCAGGTTACAGGCGGTGTGGTGCTCCATCAGGGGCGCATCGCTGAAATGAAAACCGGTGAAGGTAAAACACTTGTCGCGACAATGCCCGCCTACCTTAACGCATTAGCGGGTAAGGGTGTCCACATCGTTACCGTCAACGACTACCTTGCGCGTTACGGCAGCGAATGGATGGGTAAGGTCTTCCATTATCTCGGTCTTACCGTCGGGCTTATCGTCCATGATATGGATAATGACGCGCGGCGCGCGGCTTATGAATCCGACGTAACATACGGAACCAACAACGAGTTCGGTT
>DBTI01000265.1 GCA_002306975.1 Ruminococcaceae bacterium UBA1320 | reverse complement strand
TCGTCGATATCGCAGGGAACAAGACGGTCAATATCGCTGTCGGCCTTTAGCTTGTCCACAACCGACTGATTAAGGTAAAATTCACCGCTGACGTTGGATGCAAGAGAAAACTTTGTGAAGGGAGTCAGAAGGGTGTTATTGCAGGTTTCGAAAATCGAGTTTATGAGCACCGTGATCAGCGATACTGCACAAATTGAAAGGATTAAAACAATAAAAGTCATTAGCCCCTTTTTCTTGTTTTCTTTAAAATACTTTAGTGCCGAAAAAGGTTTCAAATCTGTCACTCCAATATTATGTTTATTATTACAAAAAACGGGAGAATGGGATGTTATCTCCCCCGATTCCGGTGGGGGAGATAACAAAACTGTTTCGTCTTGATTTTGTAATTGCCGGAATTAGTTTTGATTGAAGGTTACGTCGCCGCTGATTACAGAGACCGATATATTGTTATACGGTGAGGTGCCAATTGTAGCTGAGGCGTGATTTCTTCCTCTACCGGAGTAGTTCATGGCGAAGTTGGCGTTAATGTCGCCGCTTGTCGCGTTGCCGCTGATTTCAGCATTAACGGCTTTATCGAGACCGATTGTCATGTCGCCCGAGGTAGCGGAGATGTCAAGCGAACCGTCAAGCCTTGCGACGTCTAAAAGCATACTCCCGGAAATGCTGTGGATTCTGCCGCTGCCGCTGAGTGAACCTATTTTCGTATCGCCTGAGGTTGAGGAAATATCGTATTTTGCGTCAAGAGCCGCAATATTGGCATCGCCCGAGGTTGTTTGGAAGGTAAAATTATCGGCCTTTATTGCGCCGGAGATAATATCACCCGAGGTTTTATAAATGCTTGCGTTAGCGAATGTATAATCGCCGTCAAACTTGATATCGCCAGAGGTGAGACTCAGATTAAGGTCTTTTTTATACGATTCGGGGAGCGTTATGTTGATGCGCTGATTAGATCCGCCAAAGTTAAAAAACGCAAATCTCCACCAGTCGTAGTTTTGGGTGATTTCAAGATCTGAGCCGTTTTGTGTAACGGTGTATAGATCCTTATCGCTGCTACTGCTGCTTACGTCATTGCCGGCAATATCAACTTTTATTTCAGTGCCCTGTGTCTTTGAAAAATTAACGTTTGCGCTTGACACCTTTAATTTAATCTGGTTTATGTTTGACGAATCATATGACTTATCGACAAACTGTGTGTATTTTCCTGTCGAACCGCCAAAATTAAAGTTCCAGCCGGAAAAATGGAAGCCGCCCATTACGATAAACGTAACGATTACGCCGATAAGGGCAAGAGCGATAACGCTCCAGATTGTTATCATGATTAGCGAAAACTTTTTGTTCATGGCTTTCTCCTCATTTCAAGAGCCAATTTTAGGATATTTTGAATCGCCGCGCCGACGATGAATATGATCCAGGAAAATGCCCATGCAGAGAATGCAAAACTGATGAGAAAATAGAAAACAACGATAAGCGGCCATAACGCGGAAGAAATAGCGCGGTAAATCTGGCGGGTTTCGTCGCTGGAGTGTTTCCATTCCTTGAATTCCTCGACAATCGTGTCGTCCGCCTTGCGGTATTTTGGGTGTGACATGGCGTTATAGACAAGCATTGCTGTGGCTATGGCTGCGATAACAAACATAAAAACACAGCCGATTTCCGGTCTAAGGCCATCGACCACAGCGAAAAGTATCTGTACCGCGAGCGCGATAATGTAAAGCCCGACGGCGACAGAAACAAGAATTGCGGATTTCTGACGGTCTGATTCTTTTCTCGCATAGTTGTAAATTTTGTCGTTTTCAAGCCCCTTAATCAATTCGTCAACATCTCCTATACCACCAATGGCGATTTTATAAGCCTCTTCGTCGCTGCGCCCCTGCGCAATGAGGTCGTCATATCTTGCTGTCAGATTTGAAATAAGTTCATCCTTGAGCTCTTGAACCTTACCTGATCTCGGTGCTGTTGCAAAGAGGTTTTCGATATAATTACGAATATCTTCTCTCATTAAATTAACCCCCTAAATAAGTTTATCGATAAGTTCTTTGGCTTCTTGCCAATCGGATTTGTTTTTCTCATAGGTTTGACGCCCGAGTGTTGTGAGCGTGTAATATTTGCGCCGCGCGCCTGTTTTTTCATCTCCCCAATATGAAAAAATGAGACCGGAATCTTCAAGCCGCCTGAATGCCGAATACAACGTCGCTTCTTTTAACTCGTAACGATTATCTGTTTTCACCTGTATCGATTTGTTGATTTGATAGCCGTAACTGTCTTGATTGCTCAGATGAGCGAGAATTATTGTATCGGTGTTGCCTCGAATAAGGTCGGAAGTGATTGACACTGTTTCACCCCGCAATCATTAAGTAACCGTTTATTAAATTTACACTCCGGTTCCTTTATTTCTATGCATTTATTATATCATAAGATACTATGCCTGACAAGGTATACTGAACAATAAAATACAACAAAGTTGTAAGATATCTCTTGTGTGATAATTAGCAAGTATATTTTACAGTAACAGTATAGACAAATGGTGTAAATTGCCGGTTTGTATCTATTTTTCAAAAAAAAGCCTAAATTTATTATCATTTATGACGATAATCATAGTGAAATATATTGTTTTATTAAAACCAAACATCTATAATAATATGTACGACTTTTTTGTTAGCCGATGGGAGGCGTTACCATGAATTTGCAGGTTAATGCGAAAAATGGGCCAAAACCAATTGCAGCTGCTATTAAAATTTCAATTTCTTCTGATTTAATGAGTGCACACCTTTATATTGAACCACCAAAGTACGACGGATCGCCGGCTACACCTCAAATGATTGACGATGCGTTGAAAAATGCAAAGGTTACATATGGCATTGATGTGCAGATGCTTCAAAAGTTAAAGGCACAGCCGCAATATTCCCGTGAATATTTTATCGCGCATGGCGTAGAGCCCGTTAACGGAACAGATGGCTCTATAAAGTATTGTTTTCAGATTAAAACGGAGACACACCCAAAGGTTCGCGAGGACGGCACGGTTGATTACCGTGACCTCGGGCTTGTTATCAATGTAAAAGCAGGCCAGCTACTTGCCGAAATCACATTGCCGACAAAGGGCGTCGAGGGCATGTCCGTAACCGGGAAAAAACTGGCTCCGTCAGCTGGAAAATCTGTTGCGTCGCCTGTGGGGCGCAACACCGAGCTTAGCCCGGACGGCATAAAGCTGACTGCGACCGTTGACGGTCATGTAAGCCTTAACGGCACCCGCATAAATGTTGTAGATACATTTGTTGTATCCGGCGACGTGGATGTTTCGACAGGCAATATAAAATCCGTTTGCAACGTTTCTGTTGTCGGCAGTGTACTTGAGGGTTTTATTATCGATGCCGCGGGCAACGTTGATATCGGCGGCAATGTTGAGGGCGGATTTGTCAAGGCGGGTGGAAACGTCACAATCCATGGCGGTGTTGTCGGCATGGGGCGCGGCAAAATTGAGTGCAAGGGCAACCTTTCCAGTAACTTTTTTGAGAACTGCGAAGCGAATGCTTCCGGCGCGATTAAAACCGAAAGCATAATGAACAGTAACATAAAATGCGCGGGCAAGCTTGAGCTTGCGGGAATGCGCGCAAAATTAATGGGCGGCCGTTTTGTTGTGGGTGAAGACCTTGTTGCGAACATTATCGGCTCACCTTCAAACCTTGCCACCGAGCTTATTTTGGGCGCGGACCCTGCGGTTATGACGCGTTATTCCCTGCTTGCCACTGAAATAAAACAACTTGCAGAGCAGATTGAAAAGCTCAAGCAAATAGTAGATTTGCTGGGCAAATATGAGCAGGCTGGGCAATTGCCGCAGAGTAAAAGGCATATGCTCCAAACCTCACAGGTCAGCCTTGACTCCAGCATCGCCAAGCTTGAAGCCGACAAGGCGGAATACGAAGCTTTGAGCGGTCAGATTCAAAATTCCGGCAAAGGCAAGGTTATCTGCCGCGGAACATTATACCGCGGGGTAAAGCTGACGATAGGCTTTGCGTCGATGACGGCGGAAAATGATATTACATCATCGTCATTTGCACTCGTTGACGGTAAGATTGCAGTGACACCGACATCGTCATACTGATTATTTTTAAAATTTTATAGGCTGTGTTTAAAAGCACCCCTCCTCTGGGTCGAGGAGGGGTGCTTTTGCGGCTGCTTTTTGTTATAATGTGTTTAGGAATACTCTTAAATTTGTTTTGTGCCAATTGTGAAAAAGAAAGTGAAAAATTTGGTTGATTATTACATTGTTTCTACAATTTTTTTATTGAAAAAATTAGTATTACCGTCTACAATATTAATAACGGGGAATAAATATAATAGAAACTAATATAAGAAAGAGGGGCTTGACAATGTTAAAGACACTTATGAAAAAAGCAAAAAAGTCCAAAGGCGGTTTTACACTTATAGAACTGATTGTTGTTATCGCGATTTTAGGAATATTGGCCGTTGTACTTATCCCAACGATAAGCGGGCAAATTAATAACGCGAACCTAGCTAAAGGCAAGTCTGATGTGAATTCAGCATATTTAGCAGCGACTATGGCGCTGGCAGATTTGCAACAAACACCTCCTACTGGAGGAATTGATTCAGCTGCGATACAAACCAAAGCAGCCGATTATTACAAAGGAACAATGACGGTTACGTATGCAAGTAATGCAATTACAGCAGTCGCAATTACTGAGAACGCTAAAACATACACTTATACACCGGGTGCGGCTACACCTATTGTAGTTACCCCATAGTATTATAGCTCTTCAAATTAGCAAATTGCAACAAAAGCGACACCGCCATTTTAACGGCGGTGTCGCTTTTGTATTTAAAGTTTTTATTAGTTTTAACTTATCAACTTATAATTTGATTGCGCCATGCTCTGCATTGGGGCTGATGTTTTTAAATGAATACTTTGGATCTACCAAATGAAAGCTCTCTGTGTCAAGCAGTTCGTGTAACAATTTAAGCGCTGCACATTTTAACCGGCTGACACGCCGCTGTGTTATGCCAAGCTCATCGGCTGCCTGCTGCTGGGTCATTTCGCGGAAAAACAGCGAGTGGATCACAGTCCGCTGAAGACCGACAAGCTTTGCCGCCGCCTGCTCGAGCATGATTTTGTCTTCTACCGCAAGGTGAAATGACCGCGGCTTTTCACACTCATGCGTGTCTGCCGCTTCAAGCGGCAAAAAGCAGGAGCTTTGCGCGGACTGATTATTCGGTTCATCCGTTTCTCCGTTTTCGCCGCCCTCCGCTTCGGGGCGAAGATAGGCGCGCTCGCGCCGCACATAGTGGCGGATTTCACTGATAACGCAAGAGACGGCCCAGGTTGAAAAGGCTGTGCCGCAGTCGGGGTTAAAGGTGCGTGCCGCACGCAAAAGCCCCATGACGCCTGTCTGGTAAAGGTCGTCACGGTCAAACCCGTTGCCATACAGGGCGGCAAAGTGGCGGATGATGCCCTCGCCGTCTATAATGATTTTCTCAAGAGCGCCGGCGTCTTCTTCGCCGACGCTTATATACTCTTTATACGCGATATTAATATCGGCAGCCACAAGGCTCACCCCTTTTTGACAATGCCGTCTTTTTATGAATAAGTTATCACCATCTGATGGTTTTTAGCGACCGTGGAATGATCGGCTACATTTCCATTCATAAGATAAACACTACCGGTTGTGGAAAACACGGGTTTCCCTTTATTGTCATTGATTGTTATCGTTATCCCTAACAGGTTATTATGTGTTGTATCATTGTTGGAAAAATCGAAATTACATGTATAGCCTTTGAAGGCACCTTGAAGATATGTTGTACTTCCAATATCTATTCCATTTTTAGTGCTGTCATAATAAACGAGAGTACCTGTTGCGCCGCTTGCGGCAGTGGTATCATCATAAATTGCAACAGAAGGCGAATAGCGCACAGAATCCTTTACCTTTTGCATGGTGAGAACGGCGAGGTTTTGCGCGGTCGCCTGCTGTGTGTTAGCGTCATATGACTGGTACATAAGAACAGTGACGGTGATTATTACGCCCATAACTATAGTGGAAATTGCCATGGCGACAATAAGCTCGACAAGTGTAAACCCCGAGCGGTTTTTGCGGGCACTGCACATCTTTATTTTCGATTTTGTCAAAAAATCATTCATATGAACCACCAATCATTACTGCCCATCGGGAACAAATTCTTTATACTTTATATTGTTACCTGTATCACTGCCGTTAACATATTTACCAGCTACATGATAAGTATTAGTGCCAAACGTAACATCAAATGTGCTCTCAGTGGTATCTGTTGTTTGATTGGCACGCTTTGCCTCAACCTGGTTCGCCGCAGTGTTGGCGTTGTTTGTGCGTGTGCGTGTTGTTTTTACCGCAGAGAAACATACCGTCATAACCGTGACGATCATAAGAGACAAAATGGCCATCAAAGCAACGCTGACGATAACTTCGACAAGGGTTAGCCCCCGCCCACTGCTTCTACAAAAGCGCTTGAACTTTTTCATGGCGAGATACGCCCCTTTCAGAAAAATCATTGCTTAGACCATGAGGAAATTTGCCAGCTTGGGGTTGGATAGTGGTTTTGACCGTTCGGGTTATACGGCTGAGGTTTTCCGAATTGATTCAAAGAAGACAGCGGTGTTCCATCAAGGTTCGGCGCGAAATACTGCAGCTTTATGTTTGAAGTTATCGTTGCGGTTTTAACCGCCATGCTGCCGATAATCGAGTAACCTGTTTGCACACCGTTGCTGCTTACGCCGCCGTCTATCACAATATTGCCATCAGGATTATAAACATAACCCTGTATTTCGGCGGAATGAAGCTGCAAGGATGTTCCCGCGCCGCCGATGACAAATATTTTTGAGCTTTGCGATGCGTCCTGCATGCGAATAACGGGGTTGCCGCCGTCGAGGGTAAGCGTTGTTCCGCTGCCCTCAAGGTAAATATAAAGGTGATTTGTACCTGTCACATAAAACTGGCGGTTACTAAGTTCTTTTGAATTGTTCACAAGAAGATATATATCACCCGCGCCGGTGTCAATGACGACCGGTGCGTTGTTGTCAGCGTAATTATCACACGATAAGATTGTTCCGCTTGAATTTATTAGATTTGTTGAATGCGTTATATTAATCAGTTTGGAGCGAACTGCCGTGGAAACCGCGGACGGTAAAGAGGTGTCTGCTTTTCCTGCCGCAAGCGGAAGAGATACCGCAAGGTTTGAATTTTTACTGGAAGAGGGGGCAAAGGTGGGAAGCGAACCCCAATCACAGGTCGTGCTGCCCTTATAGGTCAAACTGCCCCAGATTTGGTTTGACTGCCCTCCGAAATGCACATTGCCGCCGCAAACAACACTGCCGGCTATGTGGTCGCCCGCCATGGACAGGTCTCCGCCAACCGAAGCGTTTTGCCCGATATGAGCACCACCGGAGACAGAAAGGTCGCCGCTGACAAAAACATTGCCCTCAACCCCCGAGCCGCTGGAAAGATTAAGTGAACCGTCAAAAAGAATGTTGCCAAAGCATT
>DBTI01000279.1 GCA_002306975.1 Ruminococcaceae bacterium UBA1320 | reverse complement strand
GATTCACCGGGCCAGCCGGAGCAGCTGGGGCAACCGGGGCCACCGGGTTTACAGGGCCTACCGGAACGGCCGTAGGAGTATTGGGTTTCGCAGATTTCTTTGCGTTAATGCCTCCTGATAATGCAGCGACAGTTGCGCCCGGTACAGATGTCAGCTTTCCACAGGATGGGCCTACAAGTGGAACGTCTATTTCCCGTACAGGACCCAGTTCATTTAACTTAGCGGCTATCGGCACTTATCAGGTTCTCTTTCAAGTAAGCGTAAGTGAGGCCGGCCAATTGATTTTAACTCTCGCCGGTGCCGATTTGGCTTACACGGTTGTCGGTAGAGCAACAGGAACTTCTCAGATCGTGGGAATAGCTCTTGTGACTACAACAGTAATAAACTCAATACTCACTGTGCGCAATCCTGCTGGTAATTCAACGGCACTCACGATTACGCCTTTGGCCGGAGGAACAAGGCCTGTTTCAGCACATCTTACGATTATGCAAATCGCATAATTTATGAAACTTATTTTTCAGAAGCTGTTCAGTTAAACCGAGAGGACGTGAGCTCGATTCTCACAACTCTGACTACCACATTTCGCATAAGCGAAAAAACAGAAAGAACCGCAATGCCTAAGAATATTAGGCGTTGCGGTTCTTTGCTGCGTGCTTTTAAGGTTTACGCAAGTGACGGCATATCTTATTGATAGTAATTTTTTATAAAGTTAGTCCATTCAGAATAGATAGTTTCCTCTGTTTTACCAAATGTCTTTTCATAATCTTCTGTTTTTATTAATTCCAATACCTTATCCCAACCATATTCTTTATCTATGTATTCAATATAAGTTGGGGCAAACAGATAACCTTGCATATTAGAAAATCTAATCGGGTTTATTGTTCTAATATCTGAGGATGAAGGAATCTTATTGTCATTTAAATATCCTTTATAAAATGGGTCACCGTTTGTCAGGTAAAGAGCCATTCCTTCTGTTAACCATAAACTTATATGCGGATTGATTGTGCTGATGTATGCATGTACCATCTCATGCAGAACAGCATATTTGTTGTTATCATAGTCATGAACTTTCCCTGGATTGGCAGGGGAAGTAAGTATTACATTGGTCGATTTATTATCTCCAATATACCAGTCAAGTCCTAATAAAGGTATTATGTAGCCATATTTCTTTGTCTGCATTGTTGATTGATGATCATAAATATAAATATTAACGTACTGTTTTTCGGTTAGCCTCAACTCGTTTTTAATTTTTGGGGCTTGTGAATCTGCAAGTTGATATACATCCTTCGCTGCATCTTTCTCTTTTTCATAATACACATTGACATAATCGCCTTTAAGCACATTCATATCCTTAGTTTTTAAATTCCACGTTGGTATAAAGTTTACAGTTGTTAATAAAATGATAAAAGCCAATACACCAATAAGGACCTTCCATAACCGTCTTTTTCTAATCTTTTTCATTCTGAACACTCCATCCATAATTGTTTGATACAATTATTACATGCAGGTGTTCTATCAGCCAGTTATTAAGGTAATATTTTATATATGACTTGAGTCATAAGTATGATAATAAGAGCTATATTTCAGAATTAATGCTGTTCTATCCCGTTCTCCAATCTTATCATAAATGGAAGATACATAATTTTTTACTGTTCCAATTGATAAGTAGAGTTGTTTTGCGATTTGCGTATTTGTATAGCCTTTAACCATAAATTCAAATACATCTTTCTCACGTTCAGTCAGCAATTTAGTTACTGAATCAAATTCCGAGTTATCAAAGCAGACCTCAGATCTCTTGATTTTTTGATTATGATCCTCTTTGATTACTGAATAGAAACTTTCAAGAAATTTAGAGTATCTGATGCTTAAAATGTATAATAAAGCTATGCAACAAAGGTACTGCAAAAGTCTTGGTAATGCACCGTATAGCAGGATAGATTTTAAACCGATAAATGGTTCGATCCATGGTTCGAATAAATGAAAACCGGTTATCAAATGTGAAATTACAATATTTAGTATTGAAACAACGCCGGTAAATAACATAACTTTTTTATTAAGATAGAATGTTGCGAGTATTGAAGGAATAACGAATATTATAACAGCTTGAAATGTGAATATAACATATGCCACACCTGTTACTAAAACAACACATAAAATCAAACAATATTTTAACCATTTTCCATTGATATGCAATAAATTAACCAGTATAGTAGGGAGCACTAATGGAATCAATGAGGTCAGTAAGAATCCATTAACCATATAATTATAAATGCTGAAAATTCCAATCCAACAGAATATTGCAAATATAAATGCAAAGATCAGCAATACCCTTATTGCTCCAGAAACAAATTCATTTGCTTCCTGTTCGTTTTTTCGATATATATCTTCCATACTAAGCCTTCAATGTCAATTTAATATTAAGAGCTCTCCATCTTTGACCAATATCTATTATAGGCGGAAAAACATCAGAAACCAATGATTAAATTTATTTTCGGCAAATTTTACATCAATTGCTGCTTTTATAGACAAAATATACTGCTTATATTACTTATCAAAATGATAAAAATAAAGAAGACAAGATATTTGGGAGGCGTAAAGATGGATATTCAACGGGCAAAGGCAATTGCTTCTTCACCTGATATGGTTAATGTAACCAATGATAACTCGCCGGTATATATGGAAAAGGTCAACGATTCAAATCAAACCTGTGCCATTCATTATTTAAATCAGCCTGAAAAAAAGGAAATTGTTCCGCTGTCAAATTTAATAGAACGCTAATCCATTATTATGCAAAGCAAAAGCCGTTGAAAGCGCAAACTTTCAACGGCTTTACGGTTTATTGTTGAAAACTCAGTTTATTTTCCCATAAGCAGAAGTAGCTCGCGCATAACCTTGCAGGCAACGGCTGTGGATACACCCGAGGCGTCGTAATGCGGCGCAAGCTCGACAACATCAGCCGCGACGATATTAAGCCCGCGAAGCGCCAAGAGGGCGCGCTGCAAATCATTATACATTATGCCGCCTGCCTCCGGTGTGCCTGTACCGGGGAAGACGGACGGGTCGAGCACGTCAAGGTCGATGGTTAAATAAACCGGTTTGCCGTCAAGAGTGTCCGCGGTCTCTTCGATGCCGCCCACGTTGTAGCGGTGAAGCTCTGTGTGACCGGCGTCTGCCCACTCAAATTCCTCGCGTGTGCCTGAACGAATGCCGAACTGGTGAATACGCCCGTCACCGAGAATATCCCACGCACGGCGCATTACGTTGGCGTGTGAGAGCTTTTCGCCGAGATACTCGTCGCGCAAATCTGTGTGAGCGTCAAAATGCACGACGTGAAGGTCGGGGTATTTGATATATGCCGCGCGTATGGCGGGCAGCGAGACAAGATGCTCGCCGCCGATCATGACCGGGCGTTTTTCCGCTTTAAAAAGGTATTTCGACATGCCGCTGATCTGTTCAAGCGCGCGGTTGGTGTCACCGAAAGGCAGGTCAAGATCGCCAGCGTCATAAATGCTTAAATCCTCAAGGTCGGCATTCTGATAAGGGCTGTAGGTTTCGATGCCTGCCGATTCGTTTCTCATGCGGGCGGGCGCGAAACGCGAGCCGGGGCGAAAGGTGACTGTGCCGTCAAACGGCGCGCCAAAGATGACGATGGAGCTTTCGTCATAGCCGGCGTCACAGCCGATAAAACAGGAGGGAGTTATGTCGAATTCCTCAAGGGCGGGTTTATTCTCCTGCATGTTCGAGCTTCTCCTTCACATAGGATGGCAGTGCGAATGCGGCGCAGTGTAAATCGGTGTTGTAATATTTTGTTTTAAGCCCGAGCGCTTCCCATTTTTCACGCTTGAAATCGCGGATCGGGTCAAATTTCTTTGAGGCAAAGCCGAAAAGCCAGTGCCCTGACGGGTAGGTCGGCATGTGGAACTGATAGACACGCGCAATCGGAAATGTATCTTTGATTTTTGCGTGGGCGCGAAGCATTTCATGCTCATAGCTGTCATAAAACGGGCTTTCATGCTGATTGATCAATATGCCGCAGTCGGAAAGAGCACGGCGGCAGTTTTCATAAAAATCGGTGGTGAAAAGACCTTCGCCTGGGCCGACCGGATCGGTGGAGTCAACAAGGATAAGGTCGTAAGCGCCCTCCGGCGCTTCCTTGACAAATTTTAGACCGTCCTCGAAGTACATTGAGATGCGTGGGTCTTTGTCAAGCTCGCAGGCTGTCTGCAACAGATATTTCTGGCAAAGGCGCACAACCCGCTCGTCGATATCGACAAGGTCGATATGCTCGACGCTCTTGTAGCGGCAAACCTCGCGTGCCGAGCCGCCGTCGCCGCCGCCGATGATGAGAACACGCTTGATGTCGGGGTTGACCGCCATGGGCACGTGGCAGATCATGTCGTGATACGCGAACTCGTCGCGCTGTGTGACCATCATAAGACCGTCAATGGTAAAAAATGTGCCGAAGGTGTCGGATTCAAAGAAATCTATCTTTTGAAATGGTGTTTGCTCACTGCAAAGCTGCTTTTTCGCCTTGATCGAGAACCTTACGTCTTCTGTGTGATATTCTGAATACCATAAATCAAGCATTGAATTTACCTCCGAAATTTTTATATATTGCAAATTGATTTTTATCACTTTTAAGATTATGGTGTGCCTAAAACGGTTACATAATCAGGATTTTCCTCGTCGTTGATCACTACACATTCCTGTGATTTGTAGAATTTGTAGTGTTCAATGATTTCATGTGTCAGCCGCTCACCGGGTATGGCGAGGGGAATGCCGGGCGGATAAATCATTATCGATTCGCCGCAGACTTCGCCCGCGGCTTCTTCAAGCGCGACCTGACGTTTTACGGAATAATAGGCGTCACGCGGGGAAATTACCGTTTTCGGTTCCAGCATCATTTCTCGCATTTCAACTAAGAACTCCGGTGCGCCATAAAAACGGCTGGAAATATCGGCGAGCGCGTCGGTCAGCTTTTTCAGCGTTCCCGCGTCGTCGCCGATTGACGCGATGAAAAGCACGACGTAGGTTTCGGCAAGCTCGGCCTGTACGTTGTAATCTTTTTTAAGTATGTTATAGACTTGAAACCCGGTAAGCCCGAGCCCGTTGACCTTAACGACAATTTTGGTGTCGTCATAGTCGTAAACTCCGCTGCCGTCGACATAATCGCGGTTTAAAACCGCAAGCCCCGGTATGGCGGTAATTGTCTTTTTGGCTTCAATCAGTTCAGCAAGCAGCTTGTCAAAAATCTGCCGCCCCTGTGTGGCAAGCTTTCGCCGGGCAAGATCGATGCTTGACATAAGAAGGTAAGATGCGCTTGTCGTCTGAAAAAGGTTGATGACCGTACGCACCTGACTGCGCCTGTAGAACCGTTCGTTCAGAAGAAGCGCCGAGCTTTGTGTGAGCGATCCGCCTGTTTTGTGCAGGCTGATGGTTGACATATCCGCTCCCGCTTCCATCGCGCTGTCGGGGAACTCGGGGTGAAAAGGAAAATGCGCTCCGTGCGATTCGTCAACCAGAACAGCCATCTTGTGCCTGTGCGCAAGCTTTACAATGGCGCGCAGGTCGGATGCCGCGCCGAAATAAGTAGGGTTTATAAGGAAAACAGCCTTTGCGTCGGGGTGTTCCGCTATCGCCTTTTTAATGCTTTCGAACCGTACGCCGTTCATAATGCCGAAATTATAATCTGTTTCGGGTGCGACAAACACAGGCTGCGCACCGCTCATAATCAGCGCGTTTATCGCTGACTTATGCACGTTGCGCGGCATAATGATCTTGTCGTTCGGGCGGCACGCCGTGAGGATCATATACTGTACGCCGGAGGTTGAGCCGTTTACGAGCATAAAGGCGTGCGATGCTCCAAAGGCGTCTGCAAGCAGATTTTCCGCCTGCAAAATAACTCCGGTCGGGTGACCGAGCATGTCAAGCTCCGGCGTTGAGTTTGCGTCAAGCTTTAAAACCCGTTCGCCAAAGGCTTCTGTAATTTCGGGGTTCTGCCGTTTTTTATGCCCCGGCACGTCAAAATGCGTGATTGGCTCGCTTGTGTATTTTAAAATAGCGTCCAAGAGCGGAGCCTTTTCCTGTGCTTTATTATTCAACTGATTGCTACCTCTCAGGCATTGTTTGAAAAATATAAAATTGCTGTTTCAAAGCGACTATTTATTTGGATATTGAATGTTATCTACAAATTTGACCAAGCCTTAATATTGTGAGCTCATGTTGCGTCCGTAGAAGATTTCGTCCATTTCTTTACTGAGTTTTTTGGTAATCTGCCTCGCCTCGCCGGCGTGTATGTCGGATTTGGTGAAACCGAAAAGGTAGTTATCAAGGTCAAATTCCTTGAGCATTAATTTTGTGTGAAAAATGTTCTCTTGATAGACGTTGACGTCAATCATCTGATAACGGTCTTTAACCTCTTTTGGAATAAAATTCTGAATGGAATTCATCGGGTGATCCGTAAAGAGCTTGCGCCCTGTTATATCGCGGGTAAATCCGCGAACGCGGTAATCCATTGTCATGATATCGGCGTCAAAGCTCTGAATAAGATAGTTCAGCGCCTTAAGCGGAGAAATCTGGCCACAGGTAGAAACGTCGATGTCGGCACGGAATGTGCAGACGCCGCCGTCAGGATGATATTCGGGGTAGGTGTGAACGGTGATGTGGCTCTTGTCAAGATGAGCCACAACAGTGTCGGGCAGAGGGCCGGGTTCCTCGTCGTGCGGGCTCGTGCCTTGGTGGTTGAGCATCGGCTCCTCGCAGACGAGAATGGTTACGCTGGCGCCCTGAGGGTCATAGTCCTGCTTGGCTATGTTCAGAATGTTCGCGCCTATTATCTCAGTAACGTGACCAAGAATACTGGTGAGACGCTCGGCATTGTATCGTTCATCGATATAGGAAATGTATGCATCTCTGTCACTAACGCTTTTTGTGTAACAAATGTCATACATGTTAAAACTCAAAGTTTTTGTCAGGTTGTTGAACCCATAAAGTTTAATTCTGTTTTCCATTGATAAACTATCAATCTCCCATCTTTAATAATTCAATGGCAAAAGCAGTATATAAATACGGCTTTTTGACACTGAGGTATTGATTAATTCGGTTTTGCGGGTGCGCAATTTCAGTTCGGTAATATTTACTCTTAATAGTTAAAAGCAATATATTATTCAAACGTATTAATTGTATATTTTATTTTCACCGTTTGCAATAGAAAATAGGTGTAAAATGATAAAAATTCTGCCTTAATACGAAAATTTGATTAAAAACAGGCGTAAACAGCGTCATAGGAAAATAAATCAATTTGACAAGACAGAAAAATGGTGTTATTATTTTAACAAATTAAGTCTTTGGGGCGGGGTGGAATTCCCCACCGGCGGTAACGCGGCGAAAGCCGACGAGCCCGCGAGCTGATTATTTTCAGCAGATTCGGTCAGATTCCGAAGCCGACGGTAGAGTCCGGATGAAAGAAGACGGCAGTAGTGTTTTCAAAGCCCCGAATGATTTTATCATTCGGGGCTTTTTGGTTTTTTTAAAAAACCTGTGCCGCCCGTTCCATAATCTATGGAGGAGTAGTTATGTCAAAACAAAGCAAGGCAACAAAGTTCATCGTTTACACAGGCATCATGTCGGCGCTGTCAATTGTACTTATCATGTTACTTGAGATCCCGATAACGCCCGACGGTTCGCTTAAAATTGATTTAAGCGATGTGCCCGCGGCTGTGGCAGGCGTTATCATGGGGCCTGTCGCGGCATTGGCGGTTGAGTTCATCAAGGTGCTTGTACATCTGCTGACTAAGGGAATAGGCAGCACAATGGGGTATGGCGACCTTATGAATTTTCTGGTCGGCGTTGCCGTGGCAGTGCCTTTTTCAATCGTCTATCGTTCATTGGTAAAAAAAGATCTGAAAAAGTTTATCCCGCTGCTCGCGGCGGGGTTGACCGGCATGGTGGCAATGGTAGCGATGGGCTTAGTGGGCAATTATTTTATCGCGCCGCCTTTTTTTGAATTTTATATGCATTTTAAATTAACCAGTGGGGCTCTCTGGGCGTATATTGGCAGTGCGACTATTCTGAATCTTTTAAAATCGGCGATTCTTGCTGTTGTTATGATACCGATTGTTCGCGTTGCAAAGAAAAAAATTGTCGCATAGTTTTTTGAAAATCCACCGGCTAAGCCGGTGGATTTTTATTTAGCTGTTTTTATTTGAAATTGCAATAAGCTCTATGATATAATATAGAAAAATGACGGGTGGAGGCTGTGACAATGCAGATTGAACACGTTGCGCTGTGGGCACAAGACCTTGAAGCGCTCAAATCATTCTATGTTTCTTATCTTGGGGGAGTCTCCGGCAAAAAATATTTTAACCCCAAAGAGGGCTTCTCTTCATATTTTTTAAGCTTTGAAGGTGGCGCGCGGCTTGAGTTAATGAATAACCCGAGGGTTAACGAGCGAATGAAAGAACCGCTTGGCTTCTCACACATCGCGTTCACGCTTGACGGCAGAAACGCGGTGGATACCTTAACAAAAAAGCTGCGCGATGACGGGTTCACTGTTGTTTCCGGGCCGCGCACAACAGGCGACGGCTATTATGAAAGCTGCGTTCTTGACACGGAGGGCAACAAGGTGGAGCTGACCTGCCCGCAGGAATAGTAATAATTTTGAATCATAATAAATAAGATAGGTATTGACAGCAGCGAAGAATATGATATAATAGTTGCATTAATTGAATATTGACCTTATCAAGAGCGGCTGAGGGAAAGGCCCGATGAAGCCCGGCAACCTGCGCGGATGCGCAAGGTGCTAATTCCTGCGGAGTTTAGGTTAACCGTGAAGATGAGGATTGTGGATTTAACACCCTCCGGTTGCCTGTGCGCCGGAGGGCTTTTGATTTGGTCAAAAAAGGAGGATATAGCAGTTGAGCAAGTATTTATTTACATCCGAGTCGGTAACCGAAGGGCATCCCGACAAAGTGTGCGACCAGATTTCCGACGCGGTTCTTGACTCGATTCTTGCCGAGGATCCAAAGGCGAGGGTAGCCTGCGAGACAGTAACCAACACAGGTCTTGTGCTTGTTACCGGTGAAATTACCACGCAGTGCTATGTCGATATCCCCAAGGTTGTGCGCGCCACAATAAGGGAAATCGGATATACTGAGGCAAAATACGGCTTTGACAGTGAAAACTGCTCCGTGTTGACCGCAATCGAGGAACAGTCCGCAGATATCGCTCTTGGCGTCGACAAGGCATATGAAGCTAAAGACGGCACAATGACCGATTCCGAAATAGAAGCGACGGGAGCGGGCGACCAGGGCATGATGTTCGGTTATGCCTGCAATGAAACTCCGGAACTTATGCCTTTGCCGATCTCACTTTCACATAAGCTGGCCTATCGTCTTGCACAGGTTCGCAAGAACGGCTTGCTTCCCTACCTTCGCCCGGACGGAAAAACACAGGTTACTGTTGAATATGAAAACGGCCGCCCTGTGCGCGTTGACACCATCGTCATTTCCGCTCAGCATGACCCTGAGGCAACCATTGCGCAGATTAAAGCCGACCTCATTGAGAATGTTGTAAAGCCTGTTGTGCCGGCAAACCTTCTTGACGGCGGCACAAAATATTTTATAAACCCCACTGGCCGCTTTGTGCTTGGCGGCCCGGCTGTTGACTCCGGTCTTACAGGCCGAAAGATAATCGTCGATACCTACGGCGGCTATGCCCGTCACGGCGGCGGCGCTTTCTCCGGCAAAGACCCGACAAAGGTTGACCGTTCTGCTGCATATGCGGCGCGCTATGTCGCCAAAAACATCGTCGCCGCCGGTCTTGCCGACAAGTGTGAGGTTGAACTTGCATACGCAATCGGCGTTGCCCACCCGGTTTCTGTTTTTGTCGACACCTTCGGCACAAACAAGATAGACGAGGCAAAGTTTTCAAAGCTTGTTAACGATAATTTTGACCTGCGCCCCGCGGCAATCATCAAGGCACTCGACCTGCAACGCCCGATTTACAAGGCGGTTGCGGCATACGGTCACATGGGCCGTGAAGACCTCGGTGTAAGCTGGGAAAAGACCGATATGGCGGAAAAGCTCAAAAAAGTGGCATATTAATTCGTAAATTCAAAATTGAAGCGGAGTAGTTTTGTTATCCCGTTTTTATTTGAAATTGCAATTGTAAAAAGTAATCTCATAAAAAAGTCACGGAGCAGATTTTGTTCCGTGACTTTTTGTTTTATTCTCATTGAAATAGGTGCTGATTTGCGATATATTAATAGCATAACAAATAATGTAAATAAGGGGCGGTTAATGTGGATATAATATCGCTTTTGGGTTTTGTCCTATTTATAACTTTTATTTTAGCGCTCATTTTATTCTGGGTAGTAAAGGCTTCTATAAACAATTCGGAGTTAAATGAAAACATAAAGGAAATATTAGAGATTTTAAAAAGCCAAAATAATACTAAAGACGACCAAAATTCAAATACATAAAATCACTATTCAAACAATCTAATAAAGGTGATAATTATGCAAATAGCAATACGATTACGCTTAAAATGAATTGGATTATAGCAAATGGCGTCATCACATATTTTTCTTTTTTACTCTTTGTTAAAAATCCGTTTCCTATAATTGCGTAGGCAAGAAAAAGAGTATTTATAATTACAACAATATTTACCAGTATTTGATTTAGACCAAGGGAAATAATATTACCTTTTTGCAAATAGGTGAGGCCTATGAATATAAAGATAATTGAAAAAGTGCTGCTTGTTATACGCATTTTTGGTGGCAATACCTTATGAAGGCCACCAAGTACAAATTCTCCAAACGGCGCACCTAATGTAAGTGATAACTGTAACAATGCCATGACAAATGTAATGACTGCTATAATTAGTGCAGTATAATATCCAATCATAATTTTTCCTTTTCATATTATTATTTTTAAAGTTGGTTACCAATGAAAACCTGTAAAACATTTTAAAATGTGAGATTAATCAAGCCACTGGATAAACGCGGTTTTATCGTTTTTATTGTAACCCGACTGTTCATAGAATTTTAAGGTGCTGTCAAGCTTCGAACCGGTCATCAGCATGATTTTGTAGCAATGCTCTTTTTGAGCAACTGTTTTTGCAAAATTCAAAACGGCGGTGGCGAAGCCCTTTTTTCTATAATGTTCATCGGTAATTACATTTTCAACAAGCGCATATGGCCGCTGGTTATGCGTTAGGTTTGGAATAACCACCACAACACATGAGGAAATAATTCTTTCGCCTTCTGCCGCGATTATTATGTGGTGGGTTTTATCTTTTATAATCTCTGCCCATAATTCATTGATTCGTTCACTTGATTCGGGCATGGGGTTATCGTGAAGCTTTGTGTACAGTTCCAGCAATCCAGTTAAATCATTTATGCCGGCTTCTCTTAATTCCATATGTACCTCGCGTTAAATATTGTCATTATAGTACTGTATGTTATAGGTTTCATCAACAAAATTATAAAATTTGCGGAACGGCTTGCCGTTTTCATCATAACACCAAAGCGTAATCAGTGACGGCGTGGCTTCGCAAAGAACCTCGTTTTCCATATGAGAATAGTTTTTGAATGAGCCTGCATAGTGCTTTTCAAAGCTTTGAGCAAACGGGTTGTTTTCAAGAGGACGCCCCAGTATCCGGCATTTCCCTTCGACCTGAATATTTTCAGTGCATAAAGCGACAAGCGGATTTTTGCAAATCTGACTGTACTTCAACAGCGATTTTTCTGTTTGAAAATAAAACTTTTCATTTAAAATAATGCAGCTCATCATTCGGGCGGTTGTCCGGTTTTGCGAGCATGTGGCGAGGACCATTTTTTTCGCTTCGCCCAGCGTCTTAAAAAATGCTTCGCATTCTTCTTCAAAACTCATTTTTAAGCTCCATTTCTCTGACTATGAAAATTGACCATGAACTTTAAAATCATTATAAGAAATAAGGGATAATTAGTCAAACTATTCCCATGAATTTCTGTATTAATTACAAACCTATTGCCGCTTTACGACTTTGTTTTTCTTTTTGTGCAAATAACCAATAAATCCCATATTTGGCGCTAAAAATTTAGAACTAAATTCCTGCCGATTTCATAATATAGGGTGAGGTGGGAAAAATGCCTGAAATCATTGCGGGAGTACTTTTAACCTTTTTTGCCGTCGTTGGTGTTGCCGAAACATGGCGCTGCATCAAAAAATACCTGCTTGCTCCGGCAGGAAAAAGGGCGGCGTTTGTTGTCACCTGCGCAGGTCATGACGAGCAAATAGAATATTACGTACGGTCGCTTGCAAATCAGGCGAATGAAATGAGCCTTGGCGGCAGCAGGCAGATTATCGTGGTTGACGCCGGTATGGACGATGAAACATATGCGATCTGCGAAAAACTCGAAAATGACATAGATGGTCTTACAATCTGTAAAACAGGCGAACTGTCGCATATTTTCGGCGGAGAATTGCAAAACTGAGCGTTTCGTATTATAGTTATAGTAAAAGAAAGCCTGCGGCGGTAAACGTACGCAGGCCTTATTCTGAAAAAGCGGGTAGCGAAAAGTAATGGAGCAGGAACTCGCCGCGCTGAGCGGAACTGTTGAAAATATAGTATTCAGAAACGACGAAAACGGCTGGACGGTGTTTGAGCTTGACAGCGGTGACGAGCTTGTTACCGCTGTCGGTCTGCTGTTTCAGGTGTCGGCGGGCGACGGGATAAAGATTGTGGGAGAGTGGGTTAACCACCCTTCTTACGGCCGTCAGTTCAAGGTTCAGTCTTATGAAAAGAACATGCCCGCGACCGAGGCGGCAATGCTCAAATATCTTTCATCGGGAGCGGTGAAAGGGATCGGGCCGTCAACCGCGCAGCATATTATCAGCATGTTTGGAACAGACACGCTTAATATAATCGAAAACAGCCCAGAAAAGCTTGTTGTTGTAAAAGGCATCTCGCCCAAAAAGGCGCAGACCATTAGCGAGGATTACAAGCAGCAGTTCGGGGTGCGCAGCTGCATGCTTTTTTTACAGCAGTATGATGTAACTCCGGCGGAGGCGGTGCGCATCTGGCAGCGATTTGGCCCCGCCGCTGTGGAAATGGTCAAAAACAACCCCTATATCCTCTGCGAAGCTGGGGTGCGCATCACCTTTGAGCGGGCGGACACAATTGCCGCCTCGATGGGCTTTTCATCCGACACAGGCTGCCGGGTGCAGGCGGGCGTGCTGCACATTCTGCGGCACAACCTTTACTCTGGCGGGCACACCTATATTCCGGAGGAGAAGCTTCTGCCGATGGCCGAGGCGTTGCTCAAGGTAGGCGGCGAAGACGTTGAAGCTGCCGCCGAGGTTCTTGTCGGTCAAAGCGAGATTGAACGTGTTGAGATTTCGGGCAGGCAGGCGCTATTTTTAAGTGACGCCTACGGGGCCGAAACCTATATCGCGGGCAGACTTCAGCTGATGATTCGCCTTGAGCGTCCGGTACTCGGTGACTGCCGCAAGCGGATCGCAGAGGCCGAGGAGCAATTTGCCATTCAATACGCGAATCGGCAGAAAGAGGCGATCGGGGTCGCTTACGAAAAGGGCGTGATGATCCTGACGGGCGGGCCGGGAACAGGAAAAACAACGACCATCAACGCCATCATCGCCGTCTATGAGGGGATGGGGCTTAAAGTGTCGCTCGCCGCGCCCACAGGGCGGGCCGCCAAGCGGATGACCGAGGTCACGGGGCGCGAAGCCAAAACAATCCACCGCCTTTTAGAGGTTGAGTACACAAGCGAAGATATTCAGAAATTCGCGCGGAACGAGAAAAATATGCTTGAGTGCGACGCCATCATCGTGGACGAGCTTTCGATGGTGGACGTGCTCCTCTTTGAATCTCTGCTGCGCGCAGTCAAGCTGAACAGCCGGCTTGTGCTTGTCGGCGACGCCGATCAGCTGCCGCCGGTGGGGCCGGGCAACGCGCTGCGCGATATGATCGCCTCCGGTGCCGTGCCCGTCGTTGAGCTTGACGAGATCTTCCGGCAGGCGGCGCAAAGCCTGATTGTGACAAACGCGCACAAAATCGTACATGGTGAGCCGCCCGATCTTGAGCGCCGCGACGGCGACTTTTTCTTTATGCCCCGGTACGCGCCCCAAAAGGTGCGGCAGACGGTTGTGGACCTTGTCGGCACACGGCTGCCCGAAGCCTACGGATTTTCCCCGCTGTGGGATATTCAGGTGCTCACGCCGGGGCGGCGGGGCGAGCTTGGCGCAAACGACCTCAATGTTGCATTACAGGCCGCGCTCAATCCGCCGGGCACCGGTAAACCGGAGCGTCAGTTCGGTGCAAAGCTGTTCCGGCAGGGCGACAAGGTGATGCAGATCAAGAACAACTATGACATTCAGTGGGTAAAGGACAACGGTGAGCACGGAACCGGCATTTTCAACGGAGATGTGGGCGTACTGGAGCTGCTTGACCGGCGCACCGGTACGATGAAAATCCGGTTTGACGACCGTGTCGCCGAGTATCTTTCCGAGAGCGTCGACGAGCTGGATCTTGCCTATGCCGCCACAGTGCACAAAAGTCAGGGCAGCGAGTTCCGTGCCGTGGTTCTGCCCCTCTTTTCCGGCGCGCCGCAGCTCTTTTACCGCAATCTCTTTTATACCGCAGTCACCCGCGCAAAGGAGCTTGTCATCATCGTCGGGCGACCCGAGGCTGTTGACAAGATGGTGCAAAACAGTCAGAAAACCAAACGTTACACAGGGCTTTCTACTTTTCTTTCTCCGGCTGTGCCGGAGGCAAATCATGAGTGATAGATTCGTTTCCCTAAGGCCATTCGAAGCGCCTTTGCCACGTTACCCTTTTTATTGGCAAACAGTTCGGCGTATCTTTTTTCAATTTCATCCCACGGAATGAGCTCCGCTTTTTTGACCCACCGGTTTTCAGGGTTCATTTTCATGCCCACTGGCTGCCCAAAGTCGCTGAACTTAATTTGGTTATCTGAAAATTTATACATACTGTCACCTAAATGCAAGCTTTTTTACGGATTTTTCGCATTTCCCTTGCATTTATTATACCACTTTTAGCCACAAAGTCAGTACTTATGCGGGCTTATGGGTTTATTCAGTACGCATTAATTATGGCAATTGTATCGGTGATTGTTGTTTTGAGCGTAAAACAGCATATGTTTGCCGATGTCCTTCCGCTGTATTAATTTAATCATTCATGAGATTCGAAGGCCGGCTGGGTTTATACTTATTCCAAACAAAAAGT
>DBTI01000083.1 GCA_002306975.1 Ruminococcaceae bacterium UBA1320 | reverse complement strand
TAGCCATAGCTTCTTCGCGAGTAATATTGGCAGTCGGGTCAAAAACGGTGCTGCTGCGTCCCATTATTACGCCGCTTTTATACGCCGCTCCAACATAGCCGAAACACCACGAGCTATCCGACACATCGCCGAATTCACTTGCCGACACCTGAGGCAAACCGAGAGCACGTACAATGACCGCTGCAAATTCCGCTCGAGTAATGGCCTTGTCCCCGCCAAAGGTGCCCTCCATAATGCCGGTCAGAATTTTCCTGGAGTCCAGTTCATCGGCCTGCGCTTCATACCACGTTCCTTTTGCGTCAGTAAACTCAGCGACGTTGTATATGATGGTGTAGGTCGAATTGGTTAGCGAATTGATGACCGCATAGTAGTACCCATCCGTACCTTTATAAACATAGGTTGGGATATGGCGCACGTTTCCATCAGCATCAACGGTAATTGCCGTGGTTATTTTGTTCGGGTCAATACCGCTTTCAAGCTTTATTGTTCTCGCAACATAGCCGCCAAACCTTTCAATTTCTGTACTCTTTCCGTTATAGGCAGCCATGACGTTAAAGGTCACAGGCTTGCTCACAGCCTCGAATCCTCCGCTTGCGGCAGCCCCGGTTACCGCTGCTGTGTCATAGCTTGAGGCCGGAGCGATTGATACAGCAAAGGTAACTTCAGAAAGATTTGACGCTCCGAGAGCTGCTGCTGCAGCTGAAGTATCGACTGCTGTTGCGGGAACGCTGTATGTAACATCTCCGGACTTTATATCAAGAGTCATACTCTTATTAGCCATGTCACCGACTGCTTGCAGAGTGATGTCAACCTTGCCGACCGATGCACCTGCGCTCTGAGGAATCGTGAATACTACACTGCTGCCGCTTGAGGCGCTTGATATGCAGCTGCTCAGCTTGTCATTGTCGGCAATGACGGTTGCTGTCGTAACGCCGCTACTGTCTGCGGAAGTTGTTAGTTTGCCGATGCTTTGCTCTGAACCGCCAATTCCAACTTGGACCGCAGTTGTGCTCGGTGTATAAGCAGTATTGTTCGATGTGGAGCTGCTGTCGGATACCGTAGTAAAGCTCCACACCTTGTTGTAGTTTAAACCGGAATATTCATTTCCAGCTATATCTCTAAACGCACCTTGGTCGATTGTGATATAATATTGCGTTTCTTTATCCAAATCACTTGATAGTGTCACTGCAACAGTGCCTCCGCTAACGCTGACACATTTGCTGTCGCTTACATCTATTTTCTGCACAGTCGATGCGTCCGAAGACTTCTTGATATAAATATTTTTACCGGATACGGCAGTTACATTCTCGCTGAACGTGAGTGATAGAGGTGTGTTTACCGCAACAGAGGTCGCGTTGTGGTTTGGCGTAAAGCCCATCAGCATTGGCGTAACAATCGTACCCGCGTTTGAATTTAGGTTAAGGTAAACCTTTATCGCTCCATTCTTTAGCAGATTTTCAAGCTTATCGCCATTTACGGTGCTAATGACGGTTTTATTATCTGGGTCACTAGTCCAGTTCGCAAACTTTAAGCCATTCAACTCACCTGCGTTAATTGTTGCTTTTGTGTAGTTAGACAGATTAATATTGTTGCCATCACCGGTCAAGTAAACCGAGGCATCATAGTTGTTATAGATGTACTTGTTGTCAATAATTACATGACTGGTATATTGGCTTTCTTCGGGAGAAAGAAACAAAGTGTTTTCATTTGCTGAAGTGATTGAGGCTGAACCCGATATATTAATAGTTCCCCCTGCATAAGTACGAAATCCCACGGCATAATTTGAGGAATCCGTGCCAGTGCTTATAATATTTCCCCCACTAATATTAATAATTCCATTGGAATAATTGGTTACCGCTGTCACCGCCGAAATCGTACCGGAAACGATATTCAATGTACCATCGAAATTAATTAAACCATTACTATTGTTCTTTCCCGTATATGTACCACCATCAATTGTTACGATACCTGAGGTTAGGGCCATAAGAATACAAGAAGTATTCGTACCTGTATTATCCAAATTGACCGTCACATTTTCAACATTTAATGTTCCATCCCCCACTTTTTGAATTGCATTACCATAGCCGTTTTGATTTATGATGGTGTCTTTAATCAAATTTGTATCTCCAATTTTTTGAGAATTATCAAGCTGGACTGCATTAGCTACTGTTCCGCTAACATTTATTGTGCCGCCAGTTATATTTCCTCCACCGGAATTATCAAGTATACCAGTGTTATATCCATCATACGCGTTGTTGGTATATACATAACTATACGAGGATACTACACTTAAAGTTCCGCCGGACATTTCTAAATGTCCGAAGCCGTTAGTTATCCCTCTGTTACACTGTGAGTTGCCATTTATTTCAATTGAACCACTTTTTATATACAAACTACCCTCCGTATCGTTCTCAATTCCATAGATACCGCCTATTAAAGCGCCGGTGCTCGACGAGGAAATACTTCCACCATCCAAAGTTAATATACCGCTTCCCACATTGCAAATTGCTTCAAATGTGTATTTTTTGTCTTCTGTTGCAGCATTGATAACCGTAGTTATTTTCGTTCCACTGCCAATCTTTAGATTTCCTACTACTGTGACAATAACTAAATTGCCTAGGCTTGTATCAGTAATCGAAGTATTGATTGTAAGGCCTTCAAAGTCTGCAGTAACTCCGCCGTATATTACTAGTACTTCATTTACAATGCAGCCACTTATCTTGACACTTCCCTTGTAGACAGCGGAGATTAAATAGGTTATGGAATCTGCGGTTACCGGTAGAGCGTCATCTAGTGTTCCAAACTGGATGATAGGAGTATCAGTCTTCGCTCCCCAATCAGTGGAACAGTCATTAAGCGCCGACTGAAGCGTCGTGCAATCGTTTGCAATGTCATTTGTGTTTGTCGCAGATGTGCCCACTAAATAAACATTTTTAGTACTGTCCCAAGAAATGTAATAATTTGCATCTGCAGCGCTCGCTGTCTGTCTAACCGCGGGCATTAGGCTTATCATCATGCAGATTACCAGCAACATACTAAATATTTTCTTTTTCATCCCAAAACTCTCCTTAAAACTTCACTTTTCCTCTATCATTTTTTCCGTACTCGCACAAACCACATTTTATTATGTTTAAATTACTTTTTCCGACGAATCCTTCGCCATCGAATTAATCGTAATTTGCTGATAAAATTGCGTTAGCGCATACTGTTACCAGTCCTGTCGCAGTATTTACACTTTCTCTTCTTAATTCTAAGTCCGAGCGACTAACAAAGTGACTAACAAAACCTGCGATTTCATAGATATTTGTGTTTTATTGTCTAACAAATGCGTAATCTATTCTGTAAAATACATATATAGCTTAATTTTCACTTCAATTTTATGAAGCAGTAATTGGCAAAGAAAAAGCCAGCAAACGCGCATGTTTGCTGGCTTTTATGGCGGAAGAGGTGGGATTTAAACCCAGGTACCCTTGTGGGTAACCTGATTTCGAGGGAAAAATAAAAATATTTGTATCTCATATTGTCTTATAATAGTTCAAAATACGCTTTGAATAATCGAGCATATCTTGCACGCACTGTAACAATTTTCAATATGTTTTATACCTTCATAAATTGTCATGAATATATGACGGGCACAATTTTGGCACCATTCCCCCATGGCACCATTATGATGGTGATACCTGCCTATGTAAACTGATAGATATAGGACAGATCGTGTACCCTCTGAATAGCAATTGCTGACTATAGATGGAAACTATCATTTTTTTTACTATGAGCAGAATAAAACTCTGGTAAGGCAAAATCGAAAAGTGTCTTATATATCAACGAGCGACGTATATACTATTTTTTTCTGTTACAACATACGAGGCTGTATAGAACTTCTCGTCACGTGATGAAGTCTTCAATCTAATAAACATTAAAACCATAGTGTTGCAGAAATAAATGGAACATTGGTACGAAATCGCTCAAAAGCACTTAAATCAGAGCCCTTTTGTTCCAATCTGTTCCATCCGTGACATTTAGTTTGATCTTAATGAGTTTTGAGCGAGGAATAAGTATAGTTTTTCTACTAAAATAATCTATTTCAAGTGAATAGTAGTGATGAAATCTCATCACTACTAACTATTAAATTATTGCTAACTCATAATCTCGGGTCAACTGGTTCGCTTTCAAAGTCCAGCACAGCGAAAGAGCATTCATGTATCCTGTAAAGCGGTTCCTTTGCAACGAAGCGTTCCAGCGATTCCATTCCAAGTGAGAATTCCCGGAGTGCTAATTGACGTTTGCGGTTAAGGCCGCGCCTTTTCAAACGCTTCATGTGCTCGGGCATGGTATATTCCGGACTGTAGATAATCAGAAGGTATTCCCTTCCTCGGCACTTGATGGCTGGCTGCAGAAGCTCCGTACCGCAACAAGAGATAAAACTATAGGGCTTGACCACCATACCCTTACCGCCGGAACCTGTGAGCTCTAACCACCACGCAATACCGCCCTGTACACTCATTATGTCATTCAAGTCGACCACATGGTACTCGGTTATGAAAAATAAGTTGTCAGTTCCAGTGATGTATTTCTTTATTGTTTCCATGTGCCACACATGGTCGTTGCCGCTGTGTACCACACCTTCGGTGACAAGGATGTGGAACGGTGCTATTTTCAAATCATCCACGCTATCAACATTCCAACAGTATTCCCGGTAAGCTTTTATATAACCACTCACGCAGGATTGCCGTTCCTTGAATGTCTCCAATATATAGCAGAACCGGGTACGATGAGCTGTTTATGGATGACAAGGGACGCGCTGAAAATCGACTCCCGAAAATCCATGATATTCCCCTTGCTGAAATCGACGACTTTCCGGGACATCCTTATCAGGTTCGCTTAGATGAGGACATGGATCAGCTCGCTCCGGCAAAAAGATGACGGCAGGTATGAGATCGTATCCGGGCATCGTCGAAAAAAGGCTTGCGAGCAGTTATAAGACCCACTCAGGAGATCGCCGCAGGCACGGTCATCACAGATGCAATGGTCACGACTACCGAGGTCGGTGCCTACGGACTTTCTGACCGTATTGTAAAGGACGTAAGCGAGGTCATCGGCAAGGTCGCGCTGGAAGCCATCCATTCGGGTGAGTTCTTTTGGGCTGATTCCCTTACCACCGAGGAGGCGTACAAGGTCATGGTGGACTCCAATACCAAAGGTCTTGAAGATGGGTACTGCCTCGTGACGATCAAATGCTCCTCAGCTTCCGTCGCCGTTGCCGGCGTCCTGCGCCCCGGAAACATCGTGGATGTGTTCGAGTGCACGGAAAACAAGGATAACGGCACTTTCTCTGCCGTGAAAGCCCTGGACGATATGTATGTCTACGATGTGCTCAATTCCTCGCTCATTTCTCTTAGCGAGGTAGACCGCATGGCGAAGAAAACGATCGCCGACAGCAACACAAATTTCAACTATGAACCCGCTTATGTGGTCATCCGATGCACGGAGGCACAGGCGCAGACGCTCATGAACAAGCCCTGTAACCGCAATGGTTACAGGGCTTGTTTTATACAGATCTTTCCTTGTTTACCCCTCCGAGACTTCCTGCGTTCTATCTATTATCAATTAATGAATAAGTAGATAAATATGTAATGCATATTGATGTAGTTCAAGGATAATTCGAACTCAAGCATTTTGTTAAGTGATCAATTTTGATTTGTTGCTTATTTTGAGAATACCAATATTAAAACACTTAAGGAGAAAGTATTTTATTCAGTCATTTCGATTTTGAACGCACATTTTGCTTTAAACTGGTGCAAAAGCGCTTTGGCGTATTCGCCGCAAGAGGTAAGGTTTATCTGAATGAGTATTAAATATCTTTCAATATTTCTTTAGGCATGTCTTTATCTCATTATCTGCTAAAAAGTAGAGAATTTTGTATATAGCAAACGACTATAACAATTTATTTAAATTTGTCTCTTTGATAGCTGATCATGTAATCCAAAGGTATCACGAATTTTACCGATTGAGTTTTTTACATGTAGTTAAAATAAACATAATTCTGACGCAATGGTCACTAATAGTTTGTATTAATTACAGATGAAATGCTTTTCCGCCACGGGTTATACTCACTTTGACAATATATATAAAGGGGGAAAACTTTTTGTCTACATTAACTACATCAGAAGATACTCTTAAAGTTGGAGGTGAACGAAAGGAAGCGTTGAAAAAGGTACTCTTTATTCTGCTGGCGATTGGGGTTGCATTATTAATCGGTTTCTTACCAACCGAAACTGACGCCATGTCCCGCAACGCTTGGGCGTACCTCGGCATTTTCAGCGGACTTCTTGTTCTATTCTTCACAAAGGCCGTTCCTGACTGGGCTGCGGCTCTTACCGCAATGTGCTTTATCGTAATTTGCGGCATCGGCAAAATCAACGACACGTTTGCCAGCTTCGGGCAAAGTACGGTTTGGCTCATAATTGGCGTTTTTGGTTTTTCTGTCGGCCTGAACAACAGTGGCCTTTTCAAGCGGCTGTCCTTAAAGATTCTGAACTTGTTCCCAAAAAACTATAAAGGTCAGATTCTTGCCATCTTTACTACCGGCCTTTGCATGAGTCCTTTGCTTCCGAGCGTGCAGGCAAAATCCAGTATTTTACTGCCAATCAGTACAGAGGTTTCCGCCGCAGTCGGATTTGAGCCAAAAAGCAAGCAGGCACTCGGCATGTTTACTGCCGCATTTCTTCCGAGCTACTTCTTTGGCATGGCATTCCTTACAGGTTCCGCGTATGTCGCAATTATGCTTGGCTTTATAAAGATTAAATTTTCCTGGCTAGGCTGGCTTGGAGCGACTTGGCCCTGGCTCATAATTGCCGTTGTCCTTACATACCTGTTCTGCACAATTATATGTAGGCCAGATGGTAAGCAACAGGATTTGCCGGCTGATTTCATCACCAAAAAGCTTGAAGAATTGGGACCCATGGTAAAAAAAGAAAAGCAGGCCCTTGTGATTCTTGTTGTTGCCCTCGTCTTCTGGCTTACACAGACCTTAACAGGAATTGATGCAGGCATGATAGCCCTGCTCGCTATGGTGGCAATGCTAACCTGCGGACTGATGGACACAAAAGATTTTTCATCCAAGATACCCTGGGGGACTATCGTGTTTATAGGTGCCCTTCTCAGTGTCTCCAGTTTCATGTCTTCTACCAAGGCAGGTGATTGGTTTGCTACACTGCTTGGGCCTGTTGTTTCTCCAATTATCAGTAGTCCATGGATTTTTGTACCCGCCCTTTGCATTATAACCTTTGCCATTCGCTATGTGATCGTTTCCCAGTTGGTAACTTTAGCGGTTCTTTTAGCGATTTTCACTCCTTTCCTACAGCAGTCCGGTATCAGCATTTTTGTTGTTGTATGGGTTGTGTATATGTCCAGCTTGGTATGGAATGTGCCCTATCAGAGCCCCGTGATTATGGGTGTAATACCACTTGCAGGAAATAAGTTCATTACGTACAATGAAGCAAGAAAGGCTTCCTACCTCTATATGATTATTTGTTTGGTTGGCATGACGGCAAGTATTCCAATTTGGAAGGCACTTGGTCTTTGCTGAGAGTTGGTTTTTCCCCCGCGAGCCAGTTTCTCTAAGTAACGAATTACATAAATACAAAGACACTGATGCACGGTCGCTTAACAACCGCGCATCAGTATCTTTACTTATGTTAATTCATAATCATTTTTCAGACCTATCTCCCCCAAAAGACATCATCTGCTTTGAAGATAGTCCCGGAACCGGCATTGTGAATACTTCATTCACATACGTGTAATCATAATATCCCAATCGGCCAAGGGGCTTGATTTTTAGAAAATCGATTTTGCCTTCTGGGGTAAGAACATCATCATCAATATGAACCTCAATGACACGGGCAATTACCATATCAATCACGCCGCGATTGCTTTTGCTTGGAAAATGAATAGTCTGCACATACTCACACTCAAACTGAAGGGGAGACTCTGCCACGCGCTTTGCCGGCACCCGAATTGAATCGGCTTTTGTAAGCCCGGCAGCGGCGAACTCATCAATCGTATGATCTGGATTTGCAGTGATATTCATTTGATCCTTCAATACATAAGGGACAATGTTGTATACAAAGCTACCAGTCCTCTCAATATTGTTTAAAGTATCTTTCCGATAAGTATTGTCCTCAGGTCCACCCGGTTGAAAAGAAATCACCACCATTGGTGGATCAAAGCTAAGATTGTTAAACTGACTAAATGGCGCAAGATTATCAATGCCATCGTACTTACCGTAGAAATCCATGCGATGGGCCTTGGACCTACACATGCCTTGAAAGGGTCAGATTTTAGCCCATGGTCGTTCAATGCTGTGTTGTAATGCATAATTATTAGTCTCCTACTACAATATATTTGTTGGTTAAAGTACGTCAATAAGACGTGCTTTATTTCGTGTCATGCTGGGTATACTTAAAGTCCCCCGCCTTTTCTCTTGCGCAGAAAAGGCGGGGGTATCCGGGTGGAGAAGGAGATACCGAGAAATCTCTAATAAATAGGTTGTGCTACAGAACGCATATATTGAATCATGTTATTTATTTCAATATTCGAAATTTTATTTACTATAGTTATAGAAGCCTACGCCGGCTTTTCTGCCCAGCTTACCGCTGCGAACCATCTTGCGGAGCAGCGGGCAGGCGCGGTACTTGGAGTCTCCGGTCTCGGCGAGCAGGACGTCCATTATTGCGAGGCAGACATCAAGGCCAATGAGGTCGCCAAGAGCGAGCGGACCCATGGGATGGTTCGCGCCCAGCTTCATAGCTGTGTCGATGCCCTCTATGGAAGCAACGCCTGTCTCTACAAGGCAAATTGCTTCGTTTATCATCGGGATAAGTATCCTATTAACAACAAATCCGGGAGCTTCATTGACTTCAACGGGTTCTTTACCAATCTGTACCGCAAGTTCCTTTATAGTCTCGGTGGTCTCATCCGAGGTATTAGCACCCTTTATGACCTCAACCAACTTCATAACTGTTGCGGGGTTAAAAAAATGCATCCCGATGAACTTGTTCGGCCGTTTGGTAGCCGAGGCAATTGCGGTGGTGGAGATTGAGGATGTGTTGGAGGCCAAAATTGTCTCGGGCTTGCATATACCGTCAAGCTCGGCAAAAATGCTCTGCTTTATCTTCAAATTCTCGATGGCAGCTTCAATTACCAGATCCGCGTCGGCTGCCGCGGAAAGCTCTGTCGTAAAGCTCATTTTTGAGGTGATTGCGGTCTTGCCTGCTTCATCGAGCTTCCCTTTTTCTACTTGCCTAACAAGCCCCTTCAGCAGTCTTTTCTCAGAGTTTTTTATAATCTCGTCAGAAATATCGCGGACAACGACGTCAAAACCTGCTTTTGCGAATACCTGCGCAATGTCCAGCCCCATTGTGCCCGCACCGATAACTACTACTTTTTTCATGTCTAATTACTCCCCAAACTTATTTGTTTTTGAATCCGTCAAGCTTTTCCTTATTGACGAAAGCATTCATCGCGTCAAATTGATCTTCTGTATCGCAGCATATTCCGAATGCAAGCGCTTCGTAGGTAGTGGCTGTTGTTATGTCAACCTGCATGCCGCGACGGATGCACTGCTTGGAAGCACGAACTGCTATCTGAGCCTGAGAAGCGATTTTATTTGCAAGGGCAAACGCGGTGTCCATCAGCTCTTCGGGCGCAACAACTTGGTTAACAAGTCCGATTTCCTTTGCCTCCGCAGCGTTAATTGTCTTTGCGGACAGTATAAGCTCCATAGCTTTGCCCGTACCAACAATACGTGGCAGACGCTGCGTTCCGCCAAAGCCCGGAGTTATTCCCAGCCCCACTTCGGGCTGTCCGAACTTTGCCTTTTCGCTGGCAATACGGATGTCGCAGGCCATAGCAAGCTCGCATC
>DBTI01000092.1 GCA_002306975.1 Ruminococcaceae bacterium UBA1320 | reverse complement strand
CCAGACATGACACAATCCACTTTAACAAAAGAACTTCGTAGTTTGGAAAGTTATCAGATTATAAACAGGAAAGTATATCCAGAAGTACCACCAAAGGTAGAATATTCATTGACCGAAATTGGAAAGAAATTATTGCCAATCTTAGAAGAGCTATCGCGATGGGGTGAAGAATATAACCAATATACTAAAAACAATAAAAGTATGTAGTTAAGTGTTCACAGCTAATTTTCACATATGAATGCATTGAAAAGTTTTATTCAAGCATCAGATTGTAAAGGTAAACTTGGACAAATGCTTTACAAAAGGAACCCCCCGGCTATGCCGAGGGAGCTTGGTTGATTACCAATTTTAAGCGAACTAACGATTCTGGCCTTATATTTTGAAAGGACTCCAGCAGATGAAGCCGACGCGGGGATAAGTGCAGCCACCACAGTGGGGGTATCTTCGGGCGGGGGCAGAGTATACTTTTCCGGAGGGCCGTTGCTCCAGCACCTGTTTTTTCTTCCGGTGTTACATTGTGGTTCATGGTTCAGCTCCTTTGTATAGTTCTCAGGGATTGGCCGAAATAGAAAAAGCGCCTTTCAGTTTCAAGAGAAACCAAAGAGCGCTACATGTTCATCTGCATTCCCTGATCGGGATAATTGCTATTATGCAAGACAAAGAAAGCTATCAGAGACATACCGTACGATAGTGAACTGGAGAAGATTTTCAAGGGTATTCTCCAGAAAGGCATTTATGTTATCTCGGGCTGCGCCGGTGCCGCTCTTAACCTGCATAATTGGAGCCAGAAACATTATGGTGTATTTTATGATAGACTTCGAAAGCTTCTGCAAAAAAAAGAAGGCACAGAGCTAGAGTTACTTAACCCCCATGAATTACGTCATACGTTTGGTTCCATCCTCTATTCTCGCGGCGTAGATATTGTGATCATAAGCAAATTAATGGGACACTCCAGCGTTGAAATTACGGTAAAATTATATATACATGATGATATAAATTTAAAAAAAAAACGTTTTCCCACGGCGAAAAATTACGACTTTTTTACGACACTTCTATTTTTATATAAATTACGTATCATTTCAAAAAACATCTTGCTGCAAAATTAGCTTGTAAAAAGCTAGATATTATCGTTATTCATCCAATAAAGATTTAATGACAAAAGTCAGGGTGCCATATAAAGTAATATGCATAAAAAAACCGCATTCTCATGCGGTTTCTGGTACGCCATCGGGGACTCGAACCCCGGACAGCCTGATTAAGAGTCAGATACAAATGGCTCTATTATGCCAAAAACTATGGTTCTACGACATTTTTACGACAGTTTCAATTTTAATATATTGCGATAGATTTAAAGGTTTAGGGTCCCAGATCATTTTTCAATACCTGTTGTATCTATATTCCGAAGAAATGTGCTGCCCTTTCAATCACATCCAGTGGGTTTGTCAGCTCACCGGTTCAAAACATTTCACACAGCTTGTCTACCTTGTTTCAGCTTTCCCCCTGTAATCATATGCCGCTCCATTGGTTGAATTTTATAATAATAGCAAAAAGATTTGTTCGCAGGTAGGCTGTTTTACCGATTTGCGGGCTTAAAAATGCTGGCTATACAATGCATTTCTCAACGAACGGTTTCCTCACGATCAATCGGTGCGGACAAGCAGTAAAGCTGTACCTGAAAAATCAGTTGCATTTGATACCAACAACTTGTTTCCCCTGATCTTTATATCGATGCTTTTTTTGAGCGATCCATCAAGCTTCCACTTCCCCTCCGGAAGAGGTATCGACAGCACTCCGGAAGGAGCATTCGCAAACAAATGAATAACCGCCAGTGCCTGCCGCTGATCATGACCTGTCCGCACAACGGCCTGCCAGCCAGTGAGGTGCCGGATATTATTACAGGGATGCCCAAACACCTTTGTACTTCCATATTTAATTATCTCTCTACAATTTTTGTACAAATCCATAGCTTGCCGTAATAAAATGTTTTGTTCTTCCGATAGCTGATCTACATTACCTGACATGCAAAGTCGTCCTAAAAATCCTGAGGACAGACGATACAAAAATTCATTGATATTCTGATCGGGATTAAGCACTACCCAAATCTGCAGTTGGCGCGGCAGCGCCAAGCGGTGCAAACGTGCGCCGATGACAGGAATTTCTTTACCTTCATGCGCATCTGAAAAACTGGACATAGCTGTTAATTGCATAAATTCCGCTGTTAGACGATGTCCCCCCGATGCACAGTTTTCTATAACCAGCCTGGGAAGCTGCTGGCGAATCAATTGGAAAAATGCCAGTACGGCTTGTATGTGCTCATACAAACCATTTCCTGCGCTTAAATCGCCATCACAACCTATACCGATCGAGCCGTTATAATCGACTTTTAAATATCCGATCTCATTATTCCGTAAAAAGTCAATTACCTTGTGCTGTAAATAAGCAATTGTTTCAGGGTTTCGGAAGTCCAGGAAACTGCGATCTGATCCTGTAACGATTAATTCGCCGTTTCGCTTTAAATGCATATGATCATAATCACGCCCGAATATCCTGGCTCCTTTTGTGGTTACTTCAAATTCAAACCAAATTCCTGTAATGAATCCGCGTTTTTTAAGCTCTTTTGACGTTGCGAGCAACCCACCGGGAAATCTGTCTTTCGCATAATTCCAGTCGCCGTTTCCCCCCTGACCGAAAGAATTGGGAATCACATCGGTCCAACCCGCATCAATGACAAGATATTTTACAGGTGAATCAATTAACCGGTCCGCCAGCGCAATCATGCGGTCATGGCTTGGGTTGCCCCATGTGGTGCACCACTCATTAAAAATGATCGGCAGATGTTGTTCTTGGGCAGGCTGTCGATCTGCATATTTATGATGCGCGCCAAGTAAATTTTCGCATAGATCATCTAAATTTTCCGCTGCGCTGATATACGCTGTTGGTGCGGTAAAGCAGGCTCCATTCGGGACATTACGAAACCAGCCTGCAAATTCGCAGTCGCCCAATCCCCCGGAGAGCGAATAACAGTCGCTGTCTCGCGACAGTTCCATCTGCCATGAGCTCGATATCGATAAAGAAGCGCCCCAAAATACATTGGCCTGCGTGTCTTCGACCGCACAAACCGGAAAAAAACGTTTGACCGGGTGGGACCCAATTACACCAAACCGTTCACTTTCTGGAAAAGCATATGTCCAGGGGCAGGCTAAATTCAGCTCCTCAATACTGGCGGTAGTATGTTTGCCCTCCATGCTCCAACCGCCGCGAAAACGATGAAGCAACAGTTTTTGCGCGTCAGCTTTGCTGTATGGGCTTAAGTTGTCCAGGCTGAAACTGGTGAGAAGGTCAAGAATGACAGAATGGCCGGTATTGTTAAAAAACTTTGTGGTAACTTCCAGGCATTCTTCATTTTCATAATGCCTTACCCGATGTTCTATAAGGTATCCTTCCTCTGCTGAGAGCGAAGTAATAATTGTATTTCCAATGAACTCTTGTGAGGAAAAGCGAAGTGAAGAGGTGGAATAGCCATATTTAAGCGTGTTCCCGGCACCGTTTCCCTGAGGTTGATGGCGCAGAGCTACATGCGCAAGACTGCCTACATGCCAGGCTTTTGCGTCCATTCCGATTTTGACCAACTCAGGTACCTGCAGCCATGTCCGGCGCTCATGGAAACAGTCCGCGCTTTTATGCCGGGGCAGCAATACCAATGAAACAGCACCGGAATCATCGTCAAACAGATATCGAACTGCCAATTTGCCAAAAGCATACTCCTTATAACGTAAGTTCATTTAATTAACCTGCTTTTTTAATAAGCTTAATCAGTCTTTCTTGCTTTAAGAAAGTCACTTGGAAGGATATTGAATTTTCTTTTGAAAATTTTTGCAAAATAATTTGGATTTGTTATCCCAACGCGTGCTGACACATCACTAACCGTTATCTCTCCCTTTATTAAAAACTTTCTGGCCTGCTCCATCCGGTAATTGGTGATATAATCGTTTATTGTTTGATTCATGTCTTTTTTAAAGAGAAAGCAAAGATACCCATAACTAACAAACATTTTTTGCGCAATGCGTTCAATTGTCAGTTCGTCATCCCAATAATTTTCATGAATGATGCAGAGCACTTTTTGTACAATGCTTGATATATTTTCTCTATTAAATTTTTGTACTTTCTGGATCAATTGTTTTAAAATATCTTCTACTTTCTTAAAAAGCACAGATGTATCTGTTGAGAAAATAATTTCGTTAAAAAGAGCGGAGAAAGAATTGGTGATCTTATCGATCAAACAGATTGGATTTTCATTGCCGTATTCAACGCAGGCAGACAGCAGTTCCACCAATGTGACATGAACCAATGGTATAGTTGCATGGGATTCGATGAGCGCGGATCGAAGATTCTGGATAATTTCAATACAGGCATTGATGTTCCCTAACCGCATTTGCATAAGCAACTCGTTTTTATCATATATAGATGCACGATTGCTTAGAAAATTAATAGAGCTCACATGACTGTAAAAAAAGACGCCGCTTGAATTTTGCGGAAGGCTGTTTCTGACAGCATAAACAGCTTCCTTGCAGGAACTGTGGATATCATGAAGAGTAAACCTGGGATTGCCTACGCCCACTGTTACTGAAAATTTGAAATTATCCAGTATAAAACAACAAAACGAGTTTAAAAGCTGCCCAAGCCGCGTTTCGTTTCCGTCGTAGCAGATGATGGCAAATATTTGCCTAAGATTTTCAATGGATGTTTCACAGGGGTATTTTTCTGACAATAGTTCATGTGCAATGTTTTCTACCGCATAGGTCCATAGTTTTTGACTGTCCGGCACCCACTGTTCCGATTGCAGAGAAGATATTTCGATCGAAATTACAAGAAAGGGAGGCTGGGTGAGTACTATCCGGTTATTTGTTAGAATGATATTGATTTCGTTTGGATCTGACGGCACATTACCCAACAGTATCTTGGAGATATACTGGGCTTTTAAAACCTCAAGGGTGGAATTCAAACTGCTGCGAAGCGTATTAATGCGGTCTTGTAAGTTGCGTTCCTTTTTTATAATTTCAGAAGTTTCAACAAGTGTTTTTATGAATTCGTCTGGATCGACCGGCTTTACGATATAATTGCATACGCCAAGTACAAGCGACCTTTTAACATAATCAAAATCATCATAGCCGGAAATCACGATTATTTTTATGTCGGGTTTCAGACTCCGCAGCCGGTCAATAAACTCAAGGCCATCCATTAATCTCATGTTGATGTCTGTGGCAATAACATCCGGGAGCAACAACTCTACCTTCTGCAGCGCATCCAGACCGTTTTCGGCTTCTCCGCAGACTTCATACCCTGCTGCCGCCCAATCGACAGAGACAATCAATGCTTTGCGGAAATATTTTTCATCATCAACGATCAGTATTTTCATTAGTAGTATCAGCCTCACTTCTGCTTATAGGGAGGGTCACCGTAACTTTCGTATATTGGCCTTTTTCGCTTTCGATATGAAGTCCAAATTGCCCGCCATACTTATGCTTGATCCTTTGGTCAACATTGGCCAGGCCAAAAGAACCTGTTTTATACGACC
>DBTI01000127.1 GCA_002306975.1 Ruminococcaceae bacterium UBA1320 | reverse complement strand
TTGACTGCGTCGCGTGACTCGGCAATGTAACGTTGGCGCAAAGCATCAATGTATACGGGAGGAACGGTGACCGGTTCCAGTGTACTGCGCGTGGGAAAATACCTTTTGCCGGTGATGAGAAAATAGACAGCTGAAAAGCGCTTTGAGTGCCGTAATTCATCGTCAGACATTTGTTTAAAAATCCTGCGTGAATTAGCCGTGGGGGATCTGCGGGAAAGTATTTGATAATAAATGTGGTCCGAATACTCATCGTTAATAAATTCCATCAGACTGTCTGCGTATTGCTTTGAGCCGCTTCCAAAGCAGCTTCGTCCCATTATGTAGCCTTCCGCCATAAATTGCCGCATATCATCGTCCATTGAGCTGTCGTCCGGCATATCCGGGTCAGCTACGCCCCGCATGTCTTGATAAGCGTCCATATTTCTAAAACTGTCGCCGCCCATATCCATCTGAAATAACCTCCATGCCAACAAAAACGGTAACGCGGATGATTACGCTTACCGTTTTTGCCGTTATTTGTGCATTAAATCTAGCCAAAATTTAAAAGTTCCGCATATAATTGTTACATTAACAATATAAGCAGTTATAAAGCTTTGGTGCATGTCTAAAAATAAAAAAGCACTAATAAATTTAAGCAGATAACAAATAACTAACAAAATAGCCGGCAAACGGAATAGATAAGAACATGCGAAGCAATAAGCAATAAATTCCTAGGTTTATTTAAAAAGATTGAAGCGTCTACTTTCGGGTAGACGCTTTTTTTATCCATTTGTCATCCAAGCAATCCTGTCCCTGAGATTTAGCCCCTGCAAAAATGTTGCACAAGTCGCAATCTTTGTTACCGCAAGAGGAACTGTCACAAGACTTTACAGAAATACCATTAGGAAAATATTTAAAGTATACCGGAACATATTCGTTTAGAAAATTACAATGCTTACCTATCCTTTTGTCATTAACCATATCATCAACCCCCTTTATATATAATTATAACATCCGAATGCAAGCGTTCAACGACGGTGCTTTTATTCTGCCTTTCTCAAGGTGAACACCATGGGCAGAAACGCTGACGATGCCATTAATTTTAGCGGTTTATAAAGGAAAAATTAATTTCTTGTTTCCTTTTTAAAAATGTAATCGCCATAGTAAAGAAATTACAAAACAGTTGATAGAAATAACCATGAATAATGTAATTAAAAAAATTGAAGAGCAGCAGTAAAAAGAAGCACCTCCAAAGTCTGAGAGGTACTTCTTACAAACATAAAACTAACATATATAGTATATGCGATATTCTTAATAATATCCATTATTTGTGTATTATCAGGTTATGTGGAACAGGGGATTTTTGTGAAAATGAATCGGTTTCGCAATGCGGATTAGAAAGGAGATGTATTTTTTCAAGAAAACGCACAATTTTTTTACCTTTGGGCAGCATGAGCAAATCATCTTTTTGCACCGTTTTTGTCATAAACAAAACAAGCAGGTAGCAGACAATGCTCAAAGCAAGGCTTAGGCCCACAGCTTTTAAAATTCCCAAAACCGGAAAAGAAACATAGTAGGTTGTGGCGGCGATAATAGCAAGCATGGCCGCGGGTAAAAGAGGTTTTAAAAATATACCCTTAAAGTCCATCTTGATACCGCATTTGTGAATAGCAGAAAGGTTGAGTGCCGTCGTGATTAAATAGCAGACGGATATTCCGATAGGCACGCCGTAAATGCCGATTCTCGGGTTGCCGATAAGAAACCAGTTAAATGCAAGGCAAATGCCGCCCCCTATTATCGCGGAGCGTGACGGAACAAGCAGCTTGTCGATGGCCTGAAGAATGGTTCCGGTCATTACGGAAAGAGATATTAAAACTGCGGAGGGAGCCATTAAAACCAGCAGGGGAACGGCGATTTTCGCATCGTGCGGCTGACCAAAATAAAGCAGCATAATAATGGGCTGTGAAAGCGATAAAAAAATAGCGCCCGCCGCCGTTGAAGCCAGCATAACTATGCGCATCGAGGCTTGTGAAATGCGTGTAACCCTGTTGTAATTATGGCAGGCGTGCGCGTAAGAAAGCACAGGGAAAACGCTCGTGGTAACCGCCATAACAGTGGTAACAGGCAGGCTGAAAACAGTAAAAGCCATATTAAACGCGCCATAGAGCGTGTTTGCCTCCTGCTCGGTACAGCCTGTTTGCTGCAACCGGTGCATGACAATGGAATTATCGAGAATATTAATAACGCTGATGATTATTCCGCTAATGCCAATCGGGATGGATGTGGCAAAAAGCGTTTTAAGGATACTCCGTTTAGCTGTGTAACAGCGGCGGCGCGGTTTCTTGCCACGTCTTTTAAAGCGGTGCATCATGGCGAGTGTAAAGGTTGAAGAAAACTCGCCGATGGTAATGCCGACAATAGCGCCCGCCGAAACGATCTCGATGCTGTAACCCTGCGTTTTAAGATACCACGATATCGAAAGACCGAACACGAGGCGCACTATCGCCTCCACAACCTGAGAAATCGTCGTGGGCACCATATCATTGGTGCCTTGATAATAACCGCGATAGGCGCACATCAGCGACACAAAAAGAACAGCAGGGGCAAGCATTATAATGCAGCGGTAAGAGCGTGTGTTACCGATAAGCCCCGCAAAGATCTGCGCTCCGAAAAACATTGCCAAAGAAAAAATAAAGCCTATTACAAAAAAAAGCCTGCGGGTGACTTTTAAAATTGCGAGCGCTTCTCCGTCTTTTCCATGAGCGCAGCACGACGACACCATTTTTGAGATCGCAAGCGTATAACCGGCGGTGGAAAGCACAAGAAAAATATCATAAACGGTAAAGGAAGCGTTATAAAGCCCCATGCCGTCAGCGCCAATGATATTGGCAAGGGGCAGTTTAAACAGCGCGCCGATAATTTTGACGACGATGTTGCCGCCGATTAATATCATCGTGCCCTTTATAATGCTGTTGCCGGTTTCCTTTGCCATAAAAACACCCCCGCAGTATGCGAAAAGCCATTCATAAAAGGTTATTCGCGGTTTAAACCTAAAATGACTGCGGGTTACAAAAAACGCCGCGCGGCAATATATTACCGCGCGGCGTTTTTTATTATAGGGAACGTATTCTATTCAATTTCGGTGCTTTTACGGGAAGTACTCTTGCTCTTCGGGTGGGCAACAAGCTCGTACGACAAATCAATAAGAAATCTTACCGTATCATCCGGCACGCTGCCGTCAAGCGTTATTGTATTCCAATGCTCTTTGTTGAGGTGATAGCCGGGAATAACAGCCGGATATTGACGGCGCAAATCCCCCGAAAGCAAAGGATCGCATTTTAACGATATGCTGTTTTCACCAATTAAAGCGAACATTTTTTTGCCCGCTTTAATAACAGGGGTAAGGTTGTCAAACGGGTAATCTTCAAATGCACCCGTTTTGGTGAGACAATATTTTTTAGCGTCAAAACAATTCATTGTTTTATATTGCGATGTCGCCGCTTTCGCCGGTTCTTATCCTGTAAACGTTTTCAATATCATAAATGAATATTTTCCCGTCACCGATTTCACCGGTTCTGGCAGCGTCACAAATGATTCTAATGATATTATCAACATCGTTATCGGCAGCGACTATTTCTACTTTTAATTTTTGCAGAAGGGTAAGTTCAACAACAGCCCCGCGGTAATACTCGGTTTTACCTTTTTGTTTTCCGCACCCCATAACCTGAGTAATGGTAAGGCCGTGAACATTGTATTTTGCAAGTGCGTTTTTAATGTCTTCAAGCTTGCCGGGGCGTATAATAGCTTCGATCTTTTTCATATGACTCACTCCAATCATAATATGAGCGTATTATCGGTTGGGTGGATAAACCGATATAATGACTATTCATATTGTATACAATAAAATAGACCGTGTCAAATAGAATTGTGTAAAAATTATTTGACAAAGTGCGATTATGAAAACATAATATAAGTGGCTATACAGTTCAAAAATGATTGCCATCATTATCGGACTGTATAGCATGGCTGCGGACAGAGGCTAATGCCAAAGCGCATGCGAAATTTCGATGTCGCGAACGCATTTGCGTAATATAGAGTCCCAAAAAGCTTGTTGATTTTAGCACCTGTGCGTGACTTCTTTTTCGGACTCTATATAAAATAAAAAATGAAACAATATGCCCGGTTTCAAATATAAATTGGGATGTATGATGTTATTTCTCAGCCGCAGGCAAGGAGATAACATAACTAATCTACTTTAAATTTGAAATACTATAGTTATACCTGTTTGCGAAACTTCATGTCGGAGCTTTGTAAAAGATATAGGCGGACGAATGGAGGAATTTTAAGTGAAAAATCGCAGAAATCTTTCAATGTTGATGGATTTTTATGAGCTTACTATGTCAAATGGCTATTTCCAAAGCGGATTCGCGGAAAAAACTGCATACTTCGATATGTTTTTCCGCAAAATACCCGATGACGGCGGTTTTGCGATTATGGCGGGGCTTGAGCAGGTTATTGATTATATCAATAATCTTGTTTTTGACGATGACGATATATACTTCCTTATAGGCAAAAAAATATTCAGTACCGGTTTTCTTAATTATCTGCGCACATTTAAATTCAGTTGTGACGTTTGGGCGGTTAGGGAAGGCACACCCATATTCCCCTATGAACCTATTGTAACCGTAAGAGGTCCGGTAATTCAGACGCAGCTCCTTGAAACCATGATTCTGCTCTCAATTAACCATCAAAGCCTGATAGCCACAAAGGCAAACCGCATTGTTCACGCGGCGCAGGGCAGACCGATAATGGAATTCGGCTCAAGGCGCGCGCAGGGATCAGACGGCGCGATTTTGGGTGCCAGAGCGGCGTATATAGGCGGCTGTGCCGGCACTGCCTGCGCCATGACAGACCGTGATTACGGCATTCCGGCGCTCGGCACAATGGCACACAGCTGGGTTCAGATGTTCCCGACAGAGCTGGAGTCTTTTAAACGCTATGCGGCCGAATATCCCGATAAATGCGTTTTGCTCGTTGATACTTACAGTGTGTTAGGATCCGGCGTTCCAAACGCGATCCGTGCTTTTAATGAGGAAGTGCTGCCCCGCGGGTTCAGACCGGGCGGAATAAGAATCGACAGCGGCGATATTACCTATCTTTCCATCAAAGCGAGAAAAATGCTTGATGCGGCGGGCTTATCCGACTGCCCGATTGTGGCCTCAAATGCGCTTGATGAATACATCATTCAGGATATTCTGGCGCAGGGGGCAAAGATCAATTCCTTCGGGGTAGGCGAGAGGCTAATAACCTCGCGCTCAGAGCCGGTTTTCGGTGGGGTATACAAGCTTTCCGCAATTGAGGAAGACGGGGTAATCACCCCAAAAATAAAGATCAGTGAAAATGTTGAGAAAATAACCAATCCGGGCTTCAAACAGGTTTGGAGGCTTTTTGATCACGAAAACGGCAAAGCCATCGCGGACGTAATCACGCTTGCCGATGAAATCATCGACGAAAACCAGCCGTATGAAATTTTTGACCCCGACCACACGTGGAAACACAAGACTTTAACCAGCTTTTCAGCAAAAAAACTTCTTGTTCCAGTTTTCAAAGACGGCCGCTGCATTTATAACTGCCCCGAGCTTTCTGAAATTAAAAATTACTGCAAGCAGCAGATTGAAACATTGTGGGACGAGGTACTGCGGTTTGAAAACCCGCATAAATACTACGTTGACCTTTCGCGAAAACTCTGGGAGCTTAAACAGGACATGCTTAAATAAGTATATAACGCTAATGTATGCAAACAATAAGAAAAAAGAAAGGTTGTGTGCATTATGGCGTTACTTGGCAATCCCTTTGTTGCAAATGTTCAAAAACAATTGTCGGCGGATGAGCTTACTCAGGCGCTTCGCGTTGATATAGCCGGAGAATATGAAGCGATTATCGGTTATGAAGCGCATGCCTCCGCTACCGACAACGAGGACGCAAAAAAGATTCTGTATCACATTGCTGATGAAGAAAGACGTCATGTGGGTGAGCTTTTGCAGCTTATTTATCGCTTGTGCCCAAAGGAACAGCAGTTTATAGAAGAAGGTAAACAGGAGTTAACCAAACATTTGTCACAATGATGTATAATAATAGAGCAGAACCGTCAAAAACAGTTCTGCTCTTAAAAATAAAAAGCTTATTGCGCCGCCGAAAATAGGCTTCAAAATTTATAAGGTGGCAGAAAGTATTTACTATGGATGAATTACATACAAAATTAAAAAAATTAAATGAGTATATTCAGTCACTCGGCAGCCTTGCCGTAGCGTTTTCAGGAGGAGTCGATTCCTCTTTCCTTTTGAAATGCGCACATGACACGATTGGCGATAAGGCTGTTGCCGTCACCGCCCGCTCATCCACCTTTCCACACCGGGAACTCAATGAATCAAAGGAGTTTGCGGCGAAATACGGCATACGCCAGGTTATCATTGATTCCGAAGAACTTGACATAAGGGGTTATTCCGAAAATCCTGCCGACAGGTGCTATTACTGCAAAAGCGAGCTGTTTTCAAAAATCAGAAAAACAGCGGACGAACTTTTAATTAAATACGTTGCGGAAGGTTCAAACATGGACGATTTAGGCGACTACCGCCCGGGGCTAAAAGCGGCGGCAGAGCTTGGCGCGGTCAGCCCACTGCGTTTTGCCGGATTAAATAAAGACGAAATCAGGCAGCTTTCAAAGGAAATGGGGCTTGCCACATGGGATAAGCCATCGTTTGCATGCCTTGCGTCGCGGGTGCCATATGGCCAGAAAATAACCCGCGAAAAACTGACGGCTGTTGATGAGGCGGAACAATTTTTAATCGACCTTGGTTTTAAACAGATGAGGGTAAGGCACCACGGTGAAATAGCGCGTATCGAGCTTTTGCCGGAGGATATGCCAAAGGTTTTTGAAAACGGGCTTTCCGAGAAAATCTATAACAAACTCAAAGAACTTGGTTTCACTTATGTCGCGCTTGACCTGAAAGGCTACAAAACCGGCAGCATGAATGCCGTTCTTGATAAAAAAACTATTGATAAGGCAAAAATAGAAGAATAATACGAATTCCAAATAAACTTATGACAAGAATTCGCGTAAAAATCGTAAACCATTGATTTTGACGCGAATTCTTTGGAAACTTTTAATTTGGAATTGGTATAAGAGTTTGCGTTGTCAAAAAAATCTCCATAGCCGATGGCTATGGAGATTTTTTGCGGCTTTGTGCAAAAATGCAGATTATTTATAAGAGGAAAGGTCATAGAGTGTTTGTGAGCTGTTGCCCATTATGCCAAATCCGCTGTTTGCGTCGGAAGTAGATGTTGTATCGGTTGAAGCAGTGCCGCTCCACAGGCTTGATGAAACAGCCTTGCCATGTTCCTTTACCCACGCGGTAACTTCATCAGATGAATTGCCCCTGTTTCCGCCGACCATATAATATTTAATTTCGCCTTTCTTGACCATTTCAGAAAGGCTCGATACGGTAAGGATGTTGTCCGATCCGCTGAAACCACCGATTGCCATTACCGGTTTTCCTGTGGCGAGAATAATCGATTCTGCCGTTGAAGCATCAGGAACCGCAACAAGGAACTTTTCTCCGGTATTATTTTTGATAAGGAAATTGATAAGCGGACTGTTTGCATTTGACCCTGAACCAAAACCAAAGCTGCTTCTACTTCTGTCAGTACTTCTTGCGCTGTCATCTTTTGAAGAGGAAGAGCTGTCAGTGCTGTTGCTTTCGCTTGTATCAGTGCTTTTGCCATCATTGGCGTTTGCCCGGTTCTGACCGGTGAATCCGGTTGGCATATTACCGCCCATTCCACCACCCATGCCGCTGCCTGAGGTTGGCCCTGCAACCGGCATGCTTGCGTTTGAACCGTACATAATCGGGGTATAAGACCAGATGGCAGGTGTGACAAGTAACCCCGCTATAACAACGGCAACACATATCCCCGCTGTTTTTGCTGATAATTTCTTGTGCATAAGCTTTGCGGCGAAAAGAATAACAGTAGGAATCCCTGCCGCCACTGCTACAATAGGAATGAGAACAGCTGCCCATGTCGGGTAATAGGTGAGCATTGCAATCTGCACGGCCGCAGTAACCGCAAGTGAAAGCGGAAGCATAAAGCTTGTTAAGCCGTCTTTTTTATACATTTTCCACATTTCCACGACGCCGATGCCAACGAGCGCGGCGATGAAAGGAGCGATCGTAGCAAGATAATACTGATGGAAGAACCCTGCCACGCTGAACCAAACGCATATCGTAATAACCGAGCCGCCCCAGATTATTGCGTTAAGCAAAAGTTTTCTGCGGGTATCTTTATCTTCGCCTGTTTTTTTACGCATTTTTAAAGCGAGCGCGAGAATGGTGAACAGTGCAAAAGGAAGAAGCCAGCTATCCTGACCGCCAAGGCTTTCGCTAAACATACGGAAAACGCCTTTGCTGCCGGTGTTGAACATGCCACCGCCATTGTTCATGCCGCCGCCATTGTTGCCGCCGAACGTCATGTTGCCACGCGCCCCGCCGTTCATTTCAAAACCTTCCGGCAATTCTCTCGATTGCCCCATTTGTCTGCTACTGTCACGGCTGTCTGAAGTGTTTGAATCACTGTTTAATGAGGTGCTATTTGATGTTGTGCTGTTTTGCCTGGTATTTGCGGCCTGACCGTTTTGATCTTGCCAGTCAAACCCCTGACCGTTTGCATCTGTGTTGCCGGAAGGCATGTTAAAATTGCCTCCGGCTCTCATGCCGCCGCCCACTGATTGACCGGTCAGCCTTTGTATGCCGTTGTATCCAAAAGCAAGTTCAAGCTCGGAGTTATTCGTGCTGTTGTCGACATACGGTCTTTGACTAGCGGGCGTAAGATCGACAATTATAGACCAGGAAAGGGAAACAGCCGCCAAAACAACCGTAGCGACGGCAAGATGCCAAAAACGCTTTTTCCACTTTATATTTGTTGCAAAGAAATATCCGGCATATAGTGCGGGCAAAATCAAAAACGCCTGTAGCGTTTTTGTATTATACGCAACGCCTAATATAACAACAGAGAGGATCAGATAACGAAGTTTGCCTTTGTCGGCGGCGTGCATCATCGCCCATGTTGCAAGCACCATAAAGAAAATAAGGATAGAATCCATGTTGTTTGTTTTGCTGACTGCGATGAAAATAGGGGAAAGAGCAAGCGCAAGCGCCGAAATAAGGCCTGCGGCCTTTCCAAAATGCCTTTTTACAATAATGTATAATAATGCAACCGAACCGACGGCGGCGAGTGCCTCCGGTAAAATTATGCTCCAGCCTGAAAATCCAAGCACCTTTGCGAACAGCGCCTGAAACCACAAAGAGACGGGAGGCTTATCAACAGTTACAAATCCGCCCGGGTCAAAAGAAACGAAGAAAAAGTTGTGCCAGCTTTGAATCATGCTCTTGACACAAGCCGCGTAAAACTCATTGCCATAGCCCTCGTCCCAAATACCCCAAATGCTTAAAAATCCTGTTAACAATAAAATTAACGCCAGGGAAAATCGATTCCACTGCTTTTTTAAAAAACTCATCACATTACACCTTTCAACTGGTCGATTGAATAAAGTAATTATAAAGGAAAATTGTGAATGAAAAATTATGGAATTGTGAATATAGATGCTATAGATTTTTAAAAAACTTTAAAATCCAAAGCAATTACAAAGTCAAGGCAGAATAGTTAGGGTATTCCCCCGACGAAACGGATGGTCTTCGGCGGGGGAGATACCCTCCTGCGTTTTCGTTATTTATTTGAAATTGCAATAATGTATATAAAAGAAAAGATAAAAAGAACAGTAATGTATAATTATTTAATTTGGCTTGTTTTAAAACTGTGCCTTTTATCATGCCGTATATGCATGATATTTTTCTTGACAATCGGGTAATAATGGGTTAAGATAATTGACATGTGCAAATGCGAACCATTCGCATGTAACATTGGGGGGTAATAGACTTGCTAAAAAAAGCTGTAGTTTTGTTGCTGAGCGTTTTAACAGTAGTATCCGTCTCAGCTTGTTCGGGAAATAGCGCAGGAAAGAGCGAAAATGGAAAAATAAAGGTTTCAGTGACTTTTAACGCCATGAAGGAATTTGTAGAAGCAGTTGGAAAAGATAAAATAGAGGTTACTACAATTATACCGGATGGTACAGAGCCTCATGATTTTGAGATTAAGGCAAAAGATATGATCGGAATCAGCAGTGCCGAAGTTCTTGTTTATAACGGCATGGGCATGGAAACATTGGTAGACAATGCGGTTAAATCATCAGGCAACAAGAATCTTGTTGTGGTTGAAGCTTCAAAGGGCGTAACACCAATAGAAAATAAGGATTCTAATGAAACAAAGGAACACGGTCAATACGATCCTCATGCGTGGCTTAGCATAAAATGCGCGGAAATTGAAACAAAGAATATAGAAGCCGCCCTGGCTAAAGCAGACCCGGCAAACAGTGATTATTATAAAAAGAACTCTGACGACTTTGTCTCACAGCTCGAAAGCTTATATAAAGATTATGCAACCAAATTCAAGTCGGCAGGCCGCAAAAACTTTGTAACAGGCCACGCGGCGTTTGTCTATCTTTGCAGAGATTTTGGCTTAACCCAAAACAGCGTTGAGGACGTTTTTGCAGAAGGGGAGCCAAGCGCACAAAGCCTTAAAAAGCTTATTGATTATTGCAAAAATGACGGGGTTAAAACAGTTTTTGTAGAGGAAATGGTAAGCCCGGCAGTTTCAAATACGCTCGCAAG